>JBILEA010000311.1:0-3265 GCA_044352355.1 Pontiellaceae bacterium
GCCATCCGGCAGGGCCACATACGACGGCATGATAGATTTGCTGTATGAACTCATCAGCGCGAACTGTACTTCAAACCCGTCGCTTATCAATCCGGACTGCCGGAAAGTTCCAATGACCGGAACGTCTCTGGCGGGAGGATGCACAATCAACCTGATTCGTATGCGTTGAACCGCGCAATCCTTGGCGCGGCACAGCCGTTCATGGTGAATCACGATGAACCGCAACTAAAGCAAGAATATGATCAAAATAATTCAGGACAAAATAATTATGATGATCTGTTTCTCTCATTATTTTGCCCCTAATCATTTTGATAAAGATACCCTCTGTTTAATGACTGTTAAAAAATTGGTTACAAATATCAATTTAACTTTGCTTTTTGAGGGCGTTATATTGCTCATAAAGGCTATTTTAAGCTTTTTTGAGCAATTTTATGCTCTCTGTGTTTATTATTTATTGAGCATTAAAATTAACTTTTTTCTTGCCTGACACCTGAAAATGACGATAATCCAACCATGATGAATATGGAAACAGCCAGCAATGAAAGCGTCCGGAAGGAACTCGGCAAGCGTCTGCAAAGCGAGCGCCTCAACCGGAATATCACGCAGGCGGCACTGGCCGAAAAGGCTGGCATCGCCCGCCGTACACTCGTCGGTGCGGAGCGCGGCGAAAGCTTCACCATCGACACCCTGATCTCCATCCTCCGGGAGCTGGGATGCCTGTCGCAACTCGACCTGTTTCTGCCGGAGCCGGAAATCAGTCCGGTACAACTCTCGAAGCTCAACGGGAAGAAGCGCAAAAAAGCCTCCGGCAAATTCACCTACCCGACGCCGCGCACGACACCGTGGGTCTGGAAGGAAGAATGAACCCATCCGTCACAGCTGATATTCTCCTGTGGGGCAACGTCATCGGATCGGCCTCGTGGGATGCCGTCCGCCAGCTGGCGCTGTTTGAGTATGCGCCGGACTTCCTCGACAGCGGCATTGCACTCGCGCCGCTCACCATGCCGCTGTGCAAGCAGGTCTATTCCTTTCCCGAACTGGCGCGCGAGTCGTTCCACGGACTGCCCGGCATGCTGGCTGACGCCCTGCCCGACCGGTTCGGCAACCTGTTGATCGACGAATGGCTCGTACGTACCGGACGCGCTCCCGCCGACTTCACGCCGGTCGAACGTCTCTGCTACCTCGGCCTCCGCGGTATGGGTGCGCTGGAATTCCGTCCCGCCCTCCGCGACCGGCAGAGCGGCTCGGTTCCGGTCAACGTGGCGGAGCTGGTCGATCTGGCCAATACCGCGCTGGCGCAGAAAGAAATGCTCGCGACAAAAATCAGCCCGGAAAACGAAGAAGAACTCGACGGCATGCGCGATATCCTGCGGGTCGGCACCTCGGCGGGCGGCGCGCGCGCCAAAGCTGTTATTGCGTGGAACGAAAAAACCGGCGAAGTGCTCTCCGGACAGGTTAAAGCGCCGCCCGGCTTCGGCTACTGGCTGATCAAATTCGACGGCATCGGCGGCAACCGCGACAAAGAACTCAACGATCCGCAGGGTTTCGGCAAAATTGAATACGCCTATCACCGCATGGCGCTGGCCGCCGGAATTGAAATGAGCGAATGCCGCCTCTTTCAGGAAAACGGGCGCAGTCACTTCATGACCCGCCGCTTTGACCGCGCCGCCGACGGACGCAAGATCTTTATGCAATCGCTCTGCGGCATCGCCCACATGGATTTCAATCAGGCGGGAGCCTACGGCTATGAACAGGCGCTGGATGTCGCGCAGCGTCTCGGACTTGGTGCCGGAGCACTTGAACAGCTCTTCCGGCGCATGGTCTTCAACGTCATGGCCCGCAATCAGGACGACCACACCAAAAACATCGCGTTCCTGATGAACAAGCGTGGCGAATGGAGCCTCGCTCCGGCCTACGATGTCATCTACTGCTACAATCCCGACGGCGCATGGACACAACGTCACCAGATGAGCGTCAACGGCAAACACGACCTCTTTGAAAAAGCCGACTTTGAGGCCGTCGCCAAACGCTTCAGCATTCTTCGGAAAAACGGGGTGAATCAGGTGCTAGAAGAAACCGCCACTGCACTCGCCCGCTGGCCGCAGTTCGCCGCCGAAGCCGGCGTCCCCGAACAGACGGCGCAGCAGATCGCCGCCCATCACCGTTCACTCGGCAGTTTTCGTTCACGCAGCGCGTGAAACACCGCCAGCACGTTCGACCGCCAGAACTGAAGAATCAACGGGAGCAAAATTTTCCCAATACACGAACCAAAAACCAGCCCCGCCCGCGCCTTTCGCTTGCGCTACTCACCGCGGGCGGCGCCTTCTTATTCGCCGCCCCGCAAAGCGGAGCCGCCGGACAAACGGGTAGTCCCTGATCCGGCACGGCCGCAGCAGCCTAATTGCCGTTGCAGTTCTGGCCGTTTCTGTTCATGGGCTTGCAACGACGCGGAACCCGAACTTGTTGACAAGATTCCGGCAGAATGATGGATGGCAAAATTGCATTGTAGGACAGGCTTCCCCGGTATCCCGGGGAGCCTGTGCAGGCCGGGAAAACACACGCTCCACTTGTAGGACAGGCTTCCCGTATCCGGGAGCCTGTGCAGGTCGCAAAGACACACGCTCCCCGGAATACCGGGGAAGCGTGTCCTACAAAAAAAAGAATCCCGCCCCGAAGCTGCGGGACGGGATTTTCCAAGATTTGTAAAAAACGGGTATCGCCCGTTTTTGGAATCGGCGCGCCGCGGACGTGCGCACCCGGATACGTCCATCGGCAAACACCACAAAGCCGCAAAAATCCACCCCGCAACAAGTCGGAAGAAGCCTGTATTTATCAGGATGAACCTCCAGCCGGAGCGTGTCTTAGAATGAAGACCGAATGTTGTAGGACAGGCTTCTTCGGTATCCCGAAGAGCCTGTGAACACCTGTATGGTGATCAGAATCGCAAAGGAACAAGTTGTCCTGAATAAGGCCAGTCGTCTGGGTTTTCAACCAGCCCTGCCCGAACCGGGTTCTGCCGGACATAGTCCCATTTTTCTGTATAGCTTGCGGCACTGCGCAGCATGTGGTCAAAGAAGGACGGTTGCCAGTGCGGCAGGGCTTGGTCATTGTTTTTCAAGGCGACAGACAACGCTTTTTTGAGAAATCCAATTGTTGCACCCAGTCGATACTCCGGTGCCAATCGCACAAACAGATGGATATGATCGGGCATAATGACGTATTCGCCGATGGCAATGCCGCGCGTCGATTGCTTCTTTGCAAAATC
>JBILEA010000312.1:0-3261 GCA_044352355.1 Pontiellaceae bacterium
CGAAGAACTAAAAGAAAAGCTGGAAACAGTCCGTGCGCGGATGGAAGAAATGCGCGGCTATTTGGGAATTAATGAAAAGGTCGCCGAGTTAAGTCGTCTCGAAGCGGAGACCTCCTCGCCCGGATTCTGGAGCGATCAGAACCGGACCGCCGCCAATATTTCTGCCACGAAGGCGGTTAAAGCGGTGCTGGGCCCTTTTCAGGCCATCGAGGCATCGCTTGGTGATGCCGGGGTTTTGCTGGAGCTTGCTGAAATTGAAGACGAGGCGGGACAGCAGGAGGCGGCGAATGAAATTGAACAGATGCTCTCCGACTGCGAAAGCAGTTTCCGGTCTTTGGAAATGCAGTCGCTGCTCGGCGGGCCGATGGATTCTAAAAACGCATACTTGAGTCTGCATGCCGGTGCGGGCGGTACGGAATCGTGCGATTGGGCCGACATGCTCTATCGCATGTATCGTCGTTACGCCGAACGTAATGGATTTACGGTCGATGTGCTCGATATGCAGGCGGGGGAAGAGGCGGGCCTTAAGAGCGTGGCTTTTCAGGTTTCCGGCGAGTATGCCTATGGCAACCTCAAAGGCGAGCGCGGCGTACACCGGCTGGTGCGCATCAGCCCGTTTGATTCCGCCGCCCGCCGCCACACCTCCTTCGTTGCGCTTGATGTCACCGCCGAAATTGACGACGACGTGGACGTTGAGATCGAGGAAAAGGATTTGAGAATCGACACCTATCGTTCCAGCGGATCAGGTGGACAGCACGTTAATACGACCGACTCCGCCGTTCGCATTGTGCATATTCCGAGCGGGATCATTGTGCAGTGTCAGGCGGAGCGTTCACAGCATAAGAATCGTGATAAGGCCATGAAGATGCTGCGCGCCAAGGTTTACGAGTACGAGCTCGACAAAAAGAAACAGGCGGCGGAACAGTTTTACGGTGCGAAAGGTGAGATTGCCTGGGGTCATCAAATTCGCTCCTACGTCTTGCAGCCCTACACCATGGTTAAAGATCACCGCACCGACGCACAGAACGGCAATACGCAAAGCGTGCTCGACGGAAACATCGGCGCCTTCATCGAGGCCTATCTGAAGATGAAGCAGAAAGAGGAATGAAGAGAGGATTGTTGGATTGGGGGATGTTTGGATTGTTTTGATCGCAAGCGGGGCTTGATCACACATAATATGTGTGCAAGTATTATGTGTAAAAGGAGCTGGCAATGAAAAACATCACACTTTCTATGGATGAGGAGTTGCTGAAGGCAGGGAAAAAGTATGCCCGTGAGCACAATACGTCGCTTAATGCCCTGATTCGTGATCTTGTAAAACGTACGGTGTGCCCGGATTCTTCCGATTGGTTTGCGGAGTTGAAGAAAAAAATAGCCAAAGCCGGGGGTTGTTCCGATGGAACGCCATGGAATCGTGAGGACGCCTACGATGTCTAAGGCCTTTTTTGACACCAATATCCTGATTTACGCTTGCGACGCCCGTTTTCCCCATAAAGAAAGTATTTCGCTGACATTGATTGAACAGGCCTCCGCTGAACGGAACGGTTGTTTGTCCACGCAGGTTCTCCAGGAGTTTTACTCGGTCGCAACCCGGCGCCTTCACATGGAGCCTTTGACTGCTAAAACGATTCTTGCCTCCTTTCTCGAATGGGAAACCGCCGTGATTACAGCCGAGGATATTTCCAGGGCAATTGATGGAAATGTGCTCTGGCAGGTGTCGTTCTGGGATGCTCTGATCCTGGTTGCTGCGGCCCGGCTTAAGTGTGACCGGATCTATACAGAAGATTTAAGTCACGGACGGGTTATTAACGGCGTTCGCATCATCAATCCCTATCATGAAAACAGCTGATATCAACATTCTGTCACAAATCATTGCGAACAAGCGGCGCGAGATCGAATCGCCCGGATATTTAAAATGCTCTAATGCGGAATAGAGGTAAGGTGGCGCTTTCGGAATTCGGACGCAGACATATCGTTAATGCGTTTAAACTGCCGGGCAAAATAGTTACTGTCGTTGAAGCCACACTCCATGGCGATATCGGTGACGGACATATCGGATGCCGTCAGCAGTTCCATGCTCTGGCGGATCCGCAGGCGAATCAGATATTCAATAGGCGGTAAGCCTGTTGCCATTTCCAATGTTTGGAACCATCGCAATAATAACGCTTGACGTTACTATTCCGGCGCGTTATTAATCTCTCATGATTGAATCGTTTAAAGACAAAGAAGCCGCAAAGCTCTTTCGACGCGAGCGATCCAAAAAACTGCCCCCGGAAATCCAAAATACAGCGATGCGCAAGTTATGGATGCTGGATGCCGCGATCACGCTGTCTGACCTGAAAGTGCCGCCGAACAACCAGCTTGAGGCACTGAAAGGAGACCGGAAAGGACAACAC
Source organism: Pontiellaceae bacterium (assembly GCA_044352355.1). GTDB lineage: Bacteria > Verrucomicrobiota > Kiritimatiellia > Kiritimatiellales > Tichowtungiaceae > Tichowtungia. Next base: position 2,397 of record JBILEA010000312.1, read on the forward strand.
AGCATCCGCGTTAACAGGCAGTGGCGCATCTGTTTTATCTGGCACGAGGGCCATGCGACAAATGTTGAGATTGTTGATTATCACTAGGAGAAAACCATGAGCAAAATGAAACCCATTCATCCCGGCGAGATTCTCCTTGAAGAATTTTTAAATCCGATGGAGATCACTCAGTACCGGTTGGCCAAGGACATTAATGTGCCCGCGCGGCGCATCAACGAGATTGTGCACGGCAAACGGGCCCTCTCCGCCAATACCGCGTTGCGGCTGGCAAAATATTTTGGAATGTCCGCCGAGTTCTGGCTCAACCTCCAGTCCCACTATGATCTGGAAGTTGAGACCGATCATCTCGGCTCAAAACTGGATAAAGAAATCCGCGCCCTCGCCGCCGCATGAAGAAGCCGATGGAAAAGCAGTCGGTTCTATAATTAATGATATTGTTTTGACGGGCTCTTCGTGTGCGGTGAAAGAGCGCCGCACGCTGGATGTTCACCATACCGGTTCGTCCGACAGACTTGCATTGCGGCAGGGCAATTGGGTGTTGGTTGACGGGCCATCCGGTGATAATGCAAAGCAGGAGCCGGAATGGTTTCGCAAGCAACTCGGGGTCATTCCGCATGATCAGGCGGTTGAGCTGTTCAATCTGAAAGACGATCCGCAGCAGACCCGCAACCTCGCCGGCGAGTTTCCTGAAAAAGTTCAGCAGATGAAACACCTGCTGGAAGAACTGGAACAGTCCGGACGCAGCAGGAAGTAGCGGGCAGAATTATTAACCCGTCTTTCGCTGTTCGCGGGCTGAACCGCCTTTTTTCTTCGAGTTTGACTCAAAGGTCTTCACTACATTTCTTTTTCAGCTCTTCAAGTCGCG
>JBILEA010000313.1:0-3242 GCA_044352355.1 Pontiellaceae bacterium
CGCCTTTCAGGGCAAAGCACACGTGTTTCTGGATCAGCGGAAGAACCTTTAGCAAAAGTTCAACCTGTCTGATATAGACTGGATTAAACATCGGATTCCCCTTGCTGGTGCGGCACGGTTATCAGCAGTTCTTTGTCGAGTTCACCCCCCTCATAGATCACACGCTTGCCACTGCCAAGATCTGTCGCTTTTTCATTAACATATTTCAGCCATGGATGTCCGCAATCCTTGGCCATCCACAGAAAGAGTCGCTTGACCCGCACGGATCGGCAGTCCAGCAAGAGTGTCTGGATTTCCTTTGGCCGAAGAGTCCCCAGCCCCCCGAACACGGTACGGGCATGGTCGAAGTCTGCATTGTTTTTAACGCAGTAAAGCAATTCGAACGCCGCCCGTTCCGGTGAAGACACCCCGATTTGAAAGGCATTATGCACAACGGAACTGACTGAAAATCTGTCCGGCAAATTAAACAGCCGCACACAGCGATGTTCGATCTTCACACTCCATTCTCGATCAATAAACCATGCCGGGAGGTGTTCGGTCGAATCACTGAAAAGGTGAATCGTATTTCCCGTTTCCAATGGAAGGTAGTGTCCCTGTCCCTTGAGCTGTAGTGCGCTCAGCCCTGCGACATGAACCGTAAAATTCAGCTGGGTCTGTAACGCATAGAGTGCGCCCTGCCAATCGACCCGGTCTCCCGCACGTATATAAGCACCATGTCCGACCCGTTCCAGCCATCCGGAAGAAACATACCTGCGAGCGAGATCCTTCGACACGCCATGCGCCGCAAGCCACGGCAGTGTCAGTACCGTGTCAGGAACCAATTTCTTCATCAATAGGTTTATTTTACTATAAGTTGGAGTACTCATGATTCGCATATATACATATTAATGAACCAAACTGCAATCATGGTTTATTTTAATACTGATTAGAGTACCTTTGGTGCGCTTATGTTTTTATACGTAAACCACAAGAGCCCTTGCTTTCGCACCCTTCGAAAAATGAAAAAATTGAAAAATCTACCGAAACAGGCGGCATCAAACCACCCTAAAGCCGAATTCTTGGAATGGAAAATGGTTTGTAATGCCATTCTTCTCGGTGCCCATTACTCAGTTGCGAACCGGACGGAGAACAGGTTCGCATCGCTATCCTGAACGACACCTTTCTGGATAACCTGACCGGAGAACCCGATTCGTATTGCCGTCCAGCCGCACCGACCATATCTTCTTAAAGCGAACTCCGACCGGGTTCGTTTTTTTAATTTTGCGTGCTTTTTCCCCAATAAATCCGATATTCCCAGATTCTCCCAGCGGCCTAAAACCTAAAACTTGTCGCGTAACACTGTCGTATAGCGGCTAAATTCTCCGTTCGCTCTCCGTTCTCCGCCCCGTTCGGCCCCTGTTTTTCCCGAATGGCGACCATTCTTTACAGCTCGGCGAACCCGGACTCAGAAATCGACATTCATTCCACCCCTGATCATCTGGCATGGACATCATTCGATACGGCTTTACGAAATGCCGAGCGTCCAAGACAGTAGCCGAACATTTTACCACCTTTGGTAATCGACAGAGAGTAGCCACACAGGAGGGGCAATGGATCGGTTAGATTTCATCCTCAATAAAAATCAGAGAGAGGTACAACCCCGGTGCTAGTAGTATAAGAAAAACTTATCTCCGTCTTTCAGCTTGGTGCAGATAGATTTCAACTCTTTTTCGAAATCTATTCTAAACACACTAGCGCCGATTATATGCACAGATATGTATCCAATTGAGCGCAGGAAATTATGTATTTCCACTGTATTACTGTAAGCATGTCCTAAGACTTTGCCCTGAAGGAGACACCATGCTTCTCCGCTGACAGATTCGATGTCCATCCCCGTAATTAAGGCGTAATTTGCCATTTTTCCCTCCGGACAGAAAAACGTCACTAATGATCGCTGTGCTTAACACAACGTAAAGACAATAGGAAGGTCGTGGCAAAACTCAAGAATCATGAGCAATGAAAAAAAGGGGGGCCAAGGTTATTTCAGAAGAGGAATAGAGCCGAAATAACCCGAATAAAGGTAAATTCGGGGTTGTTTCATGCAAACAGGATGGCGGCTTTCCGGCCGTATCAGTTTCCCGCAGCCTGCAGTTGCGGAATCAGCTGCATGAAAAATTCCTCGTTCCAGAGCTGAAGCTCACGGGGGTCGCGCAGGAAAGGCCGGACATCTTCAGCGGCAGCGGCAATGTCGACGCTCCGGATACGGTCTTTGAGCAGAGTCTGCACAGCATCTATATTGAACCGCTCGGTCTGCTGCTCTTCGCTCTGAATGATTCGGGCCTCCAGATGGGGGAGGTTTACCGGCACACGACGGCTGATGTACCAGACAAAGTCATAGAAATCCCGTCCTTTGACCCGGCTCTTCCAGTCCCGAAAAAGCATCGCATGCAACTTGCCGGCAAAGAGGCTCGGCAGATCGTAAAGACGCACTTGGAACGGTGTCGGCAGCAGATGGGTTCTCACTTCAGTCGAAGCAAGGCGCGGCGGCGTTGTGTCGAGTTCCAGTTTAATGGTTATTTTCTGGTTATGCGGAAAGTACCGGTTGAGCTCTTCCGGGACTCCGACATTCAGCAGATTGATCCGGGTGTTTCCCTTCAGGAAAGCCGATTCTATTCCGGTCCGGTCTCCGGAAGATTTGGATTCCGCTTCGAACGAAAGTCCCCATGCGGCCAGTTCGGTTCTGATCGATGCGAGCGCCGATTCAAGGCGAACAGAACCGCCTTCTTGAAGCAGTGAAAAATCGAGATCTTCTGAAAAGCGGTTGAGTCCATGGAAAATCCGCAAAGCGGTTCCTCCGTAAAACGCGGCCTCTTCAAAGAAGCCGCTGCGCCATAAGCCGAGCAGAGCAATTTCCTGAACCACCTCCCGGATCGCATGAGTCCAGTCGAGCGGGGTAACGGGATTGTACGGGCGCAGCATATCTTCAAGGGCTTTATTCATGGCAGAATCCTTCCATATTTTTCCACGGTGCGTCGAAGGAACCGTACGGCGGGCCGCTGATAGTTTTCAGCGCAGGCATCAAGAACAGCGAGGTCGAGTTCAATTGCTTCATCCAGCCGCATCAGTTCCGCCCAGCGTTTTACGTCCGACATAGACCGGATTCGCGGCTCCAGCGCGATCCGGTCACAAACCGCCTTGGTCGGTGAAGCGATCAGAAACGGGAGGCCGGATTCCGTGACCCGTTCGATTCCGACAGGATAAAC
>JBILEA010000071.1:0-11234 GCA_044352355.1 Pontiellaceae bacterium
GAAAACCTTTTCTTCACCGGCGGGTCTGTTAATCCCGGCGGAGGCATGCCGATGGTTGTCCTCTGCGGACAAAACGTCGCAAAGAAAGTGGTCGAGTGGGATCGCTAGAGCATTTTAAATTGAGCTGTAGCCATCAACACAGCCTCGCTTCGGGAAAGGCTGTCCTACAAGTTTTGTTGTAGGACAGGCTTCTTCGGTATTCCGAAGAGCCTGTGGGAGTGGCTATACTATTAATTAAGACGCTAACTTATCCGCAGATGAACGCCGATTATCGCAGATGAGAGGGCCTTTCATTTTTAATCTGCGTCCATCTGGGAAAATCTGAGGATGAAAAGCAGTTGAGGAGAGCGACATTTTGAGCGGCGACGCGCTTCGCGACGTACGCTCCAAAATCCAGTTGGCCTCCTACGCCTTTGTGTAAGGTGGCGTCAACCCTTTGAACATGGGGTAATGCTTCGTGTTGAGCGTTTTTAACTCTGCGTTTTCGGAATCCGCGGTAGCGGCTATGATGGCGTCTGCTAAGCCAACGCCATGTGACTTTGCGTAGTCTCTTTTGTAAAGCCCACCCGTTTTGGCGAGGCATGGCGATACGGGGATGACGCGAAATAGGGAAATAAGGTTGTCCAGTGTGATTAGTTCGTCATTTCCTCTAACGCCTGCATAAAGCTCGGCTACAATTATGCTTGATAGGATGATTCGATTCGAGCTGGTTTGCACTATTGCAACAGCTTTCGGGTGACCCCGGAGAAAGTCAACCATGATATCCGTGTCAATAAGGATTGGCTTTGCCATGGCTTCAACTCCTGTCCCAGGTGCGACGAGTTGCCTGAAAGTCAGGCAAATCGTCGCGATTTTTCCACATACCTGTTGCATTGTTCAGAATGGACTTTCGGCGACTTCCGCTGGCTAATTCAATAAAATGGTCTACAGCTTCACGAATAAGCTGCGCCTGCTTCTTGCCGGTGGATGCCGCGAGGGCTGTCAGCCCGACTCGCTCTTCTTCTGTTAAATAGATTTGCGTACGCACCATATCAAACCTCCAATGTATACAGTAGCATTATACATCACCTGTAATTTGTCAAGGCCAACGTTGTTTGGGCGTCACGACGGAATTGCTGACGCCGAATTGCGAAAAGCGTAGTCTGACGTGGCGGCTCCGTCAATCCCGGCGGAGGCATGCCGATGGTGGTGCTGTGCGGACAGAACGTCGCGCGAAAGGTTGTCGAATGGGATCTCTTGAATAACCCGGAGCGGGCTTAAAATGCAGACGAGGCTTCTGATTTTAAGGAATATTTTTTTGACAGGATAACAGGATAAACAGGATTTTTATTTTCCATCCGGTCGATCCGGTAATCCTGTCTGAAATTCATTCTTGACCGCCATAGGCCTCGCGACGGCTGGTTCCAACCCTCGGAAGATTCTTAGCCGCAAGAGAGCGCATAGAGCTCAAAAAATTCCTTTTCAGAGTTCGGATTTCTTGAGATTCCTGAGTTCTTTCGTGGCAAACAATTTACATATATTTTTAGTGGACGTCGAGGGTCAGGCTCGGGCGGGTAGCCCGTCGCCAGCACCCTCTTGTTGGCATCCTTTTTCTGCTCTTAATGTTTATCAGCGTGTACGTCAATTTAACGCCTGCAAATAGTTGAAAGAAAATGTAAGTGAAGTTCGATTTTTCGGGTGTTATACGAAGTTCGTATATCCGCTCATTCAAGTTGATGCGCATTATCTTTCATTCTACGTGAGCCGGGTTACAATTTGATATAAACAGAAATTGCATGAACCCGGAACTGATCATCTGGATTGCACACCTTGGCGGATGGGCCGCCGGATGGTGCCTGCTGAAAAACCTGCCGCGTTGCGCGGCGGGCAACGGACAACGGATTCCTGTTTCTATTATCATTCCGGCGCGCAACGAAGAGCAGAATCTACCGCAACTGCTCGATTCTTTGAACAGCGAGATCCCGCCGCCCGAAGAAATCATTGTGATCGACGACGGATCGACCGATCAGACCGCCGCGCTCGCCCGCGCCGCCGGAGCCCGCGTGATCGCTTCCGCGCCGCTACCGTCCGGCTGGCGCGGCAAGGCCTGGGCCTGTCAGCAGGGAGCTGGTACCGCAACGAACAGAACTCTGATTTTCATGGATGCTGATACCCGCTTCGAGCCGGGCGGACTACTGGCGGTTTGTAGCGCCTTTGCAAAACAGGGCGGTGCACTTTCGCTGGCCGCTTTCCAAACCTTGGGAAAACCGTCCGAACAGCTCTCCGCATTTTTCGTCGCGGTGATGACGGCAGCGAGCGAATTGTTCGGACCGTTCCTGATGGTGTCAAAGAGCGACTATCAAAAAGCGGGCGGGCATGCCGCCGTAAAAAAACAGGTGCTCGAAAATGTACATCTGGCGGCGGCGTTTCGTCAGGCGGGAATCTCCGTGTGCTCGTTTGGCGGAGCGGGGACGCTCTCGATCCGCATGTATCCGGGCGGGCTGTGCGACCTTTCCAACGGTTGGAAAAAGGCCTTTGCCACCGGCGCCGGGCAGACGCCGCCGCGCAGAATGGCCGGTATCATTTTCTGGCTCAGCGCCGCCGCCGGAACCGCTGTGATGCTGCCGGTTTCCTCTGTCACCGAATATTCGCTTCTGTTGTGGGGCTCGCTTTATGCCGCCTTCGCCGGACTGCTTTTTATTCAGTTGCGGCGGCTCGGACAGTTCCGCTTCTGGATCGCGCTTTTTTATCCGGTTGCGCTGGTTTTCTTTTTCGTCCTGTTCGCGCAATCGGCGTTTCAGAAACAACAGACCTGGAAGGGGAGAACCTATGCTGATTGATCTGCCGGTCATCCCGTTGATTCTGGTGAACATCGCCGCATGGTTGGTATTTCACCTTGGAATCGCCGCGCTGGCGACTGCGCTTCCGCTAAAAATGTTTCTGCCGGACGGATGGATTTGCCGCCAGCGGAAGTGGGAGCGTGGCGGAGCAGTCTATGAGCGGATATTTGCCGTACGCCGCTGGAAGGGGCTTCTGCCGGAAGGGGCGGATATCCTCGGAGCTGGATTCCGTAAAGGACGTCTCGAGTACCGGGACGCCGATTACCTGCACCGCTTTTATCACGAAACCTGCCGCGCTGAAATCTGTCATTGGTGGGTGTGGTTGAGCGGCTGGCTTTTTTTTCTGTGGAACCCGATGTGGGCAGGCTGGGTTATGGTGGTCTATGCCACACTTGCCAATTGGCCCTGTATTCTGGTGCAGCGCTATAACCGCCTGCGCTTTCAGCGCGTTTGTAAAACATAAATAATACCGGTGTTTTCTCGAACGTAGAGCAAGCGTCCCGCTTGCTTTTTTGCCTCCGTCAGATCCGTCAGAGGCGGGAAACGACCGGGACGGTCGTTCTACTTTTTACCGAAATACAGCCGGTATTTGGTATTACTGGGACGGTTTGTTCAGGCGGTACTGGCGGGGGGTCTGGTTCATAATCTGCCGGAACTGGCGGGTGAAGTAGTTCCCGTCGCTGAAGCCGCACTCCAGCGCGATGTCGGTGATGGTGCGGGTGGTGTGGCGGAGGAGTTCGGCGGTTTTTTGCACCCGCACGTGCAGTAGATGGTCGATGGGGGAGCGGCCGATGCACTCCATGAAAATCCGCTGGAAGTGGCGGCTGGAGAGGTGTGCTTTTTGCGCCAGATCGTCGAGGGTGATTTTTTCGGCGAAGCAGGTTTCAATGTGGGCAATTGCATCACCCAGCCGCAGGAGGTTGAGGGATTCTTCGGACGGTTTGTCGGAATAACAGCGCGATAGAAAAACCGTCAGTTGCATGAAAAGGCCTTTAGCCATGATACGGTATCCGGGGCTGCGCGTCTGGGTTTCGTGCATTAAATCATGAATCATTTCATTCACATGATTGAGCTGCCGCTCGGTCAGTTGCAATCGACTGTTAAATTTCTGCTGGGTGCGCAGAACCGGTTCCAGAGCAAACAGCGCATGGAATCCGGGGAGAGCCCGGATGTCCCACTGATTCATTTGCAGGGCGCGGGAGTCGAAAAGGATATTCGCCAGCGCCAGTCCGTGCATGTTTTGATACGTATGTTCGTGTTTGCCCGAGACGACAAATACATCGCCGCTTTTAACGGGGAACTGCCGGTCGTCAACGGTATGCATAGCGGTGCCGCGCAGAATAACGACCAGTTCATCGAATCCGTGGGCATGGAGCGGGAACTCCGGTTGCGGGTCGCGGAGATGAACTTGCAGCGGCAAGGTCGGATCTTCGAAATAGTCCTGTTTTTTGAGTTTTTCGGTCATGGTAGTGCTATTTTGACACCTCTTGTTTCGAACTATGCCTTTGCTTTAACCGGTTTGCAATAGACATCCCGTCTGTTGTGCGTCGAGAACCGACGTTTCTGGTTCGGATATGAATTGTTTGGCAAGGAGGAACCCCGGTGTAAGTGCATCGGTACGATACATCGAGGCGTTTAAGAGGTGGGCGGTTGGCGGGATTGTCATAGTATCTGTCAGTAAAATACAAGTTTTCCGGAGGGATCCAGTGCATACTCTGCGGTTGAAAGGTGTGTTATGAGACCGCAAGTTGCAGTTTATTATTTTCCAAATTATCACTCGGATGCACGCAACCGGAAGCAGCATGGCGCCCACTGGACGGAGTGGGAGCTGGTTCGCCGGGCTGAACCCCGTTTCCCGGGGCATATTCAGCCGCGCCTGCCGGCGTGGGGGGAGACGGATGAGGCGGATCTGCGGGCAATGGCTCAGAAGATTCACGCCGCCGCCTCGCACGGGATTGATGCCTTTATTTTCGACTGGTACTGGTACAACGACGGGCCGTTCCTTCAGCGCGGGCTGGATGAGGGGTTTTTGAACGCCCCGAATAATGACCGGCTGAAGTTTGCGCTGATGTGGGCCAATCACGACTGGATTGATATCCATCCGATGAAGGCCTGTGAGAATGCCCTTGAAAACGCCACGTTGCTTTATCCCGGAGCCGTTACGCCCGAAACGTTTGAAACGATTATGGACGTGTGCATCGAGCGTTATTTCAAGCATCCTTCGTATTGGCGGATTGACGGGTGTCCCTATTTTTCGGTTTATGAAGTGACCAAGCTGATCGCCGGTTTCGGCGGGGTGAAAAAGACGCGCGAGTTGCTCGATCGTTTCCGCAATAAGGTTAAAGCAGCTGGCTTCTGGGATTTGCACCTCAACGCCGTGTTCTGGAACAATCCGATTTTGCCTGGTGAAACCGCGCCGACCGATTCGAAGGAGCTGGCCGATGTGCTGGGCTTCGACAGTGTTACCTCGTATGTGTGGATTCACCACTATGCGACATCCGAATTCCCGTGTGTGGAATATAATCGTATCCGTGACGCCTATATGGACTACTGGACGGAGGCTGCGAAGAAATACGATCAGCCCTACTATCCGAATGTAACCATGGGATGGGATGCCTCGCCACGCACCGTGCAATCGGATTCGTATGAAAACCGCGGCTATCCGTTCATGTACACCATCGCGAATAACACGCCGGAAAATTTTAAAAAAGCGCTGGAGATAACCAGAGATCGTCTTGCCGCCAATCCTGTTCCTTCGCCGTTTATCACGATCAATGCGTGGAATGAATGGACTGAGGGCAGTTATCTGGAGCCTGACCTTGAGCGGGGAACGGGCTATCTTGAGGCTATCCGTGATGTGTTTGGCACTCCTGTGGAGGACAAGCCGGGGTTTTTCGCCGTGAAAAACCGACCGCAGCGAGCTGTTTTACGGGAGAACCTGGCGTGAGAAAATCGATTAGACATATTTGGTCCGGAGCTGTTTTGGGTTGTGGTGCGGTGCAGGGGCATGCTGCAGCGGTACCGCCCAATATTATATTTGTGATGGCCGATGACATTTCGGCAAAGGATCTGGCGGTTTATAACCCGGACAATCCGCACGGAATCCGGCTGCCGTTCGTTGAACGGATGGCAAAAGAAGGGGTGATGTTTCAGACCGCGTGGTCGGCGCCGATGTGCGGCCCGTCGCGCGCCATGCTGCAGACGGGCAAGTATCCGTTCAAGACGGGCTATTTTGAAAATCAGGTGGAGCCGGAGGTTCCGTTTTACCGCAATCCCCGCCACCGGATATTAGGGCCGGTCATGAAGCAGGCGGGCTATGTCAACGGTTGGTTCGGCAAGGTCCACCACGGGGGCAACCCTGAAGAATACGGATTCGACGAATACTGCATTACCCGCCGCTGGGAAGGACACAACGGCCCCCATCAGTTCCAGATACGGCCTGATAGCGATGAACACATGTATGCGGTTTCCTGGTACTGGCATCCCGGGCTGGTCGCCAATGGCAAGGGAATCCCCACCACGCCGGCGGACTTTGGTCCGGAAATTGAGATGCGGCAGATGCTCGAGTTTATTTCCCGTCACAAGAAGAAGCCGTTTTTCATCTACTGGCCTTCCAACCTGCCGCACATGGAGCATTGTCCAGACGTGCCGATGAACCAGCCCGGAAGCTGGTATTTTGCCGATGTGCCGGATCTGGACGCGGCTGGAAATCCGACCGGCGGCAAGGTGGAGGGCTCGCTGGCGTCCAACATGCAGTATCTGGATGCCAAGCTCAAACAGATCGCCGCGCATCTGGAGGCCGAGGGGCTGCTGGAGAACACGCTGATTTTTCTGACTGGCGACAACGGCACGCCCGGATACGGCAAGAGCCGCTTCGAATCGGAGGTTGCCCTGCGGGTGCCGTTCATCGTCTGGGGCCCCGGTCGGGTGAAGCCGCGCGGGGCCAGCCCGGTGTTGATCGATTTCACCGATATTTTTCCGACGCTGGCAGAGCTGGCGGGCGGGGAGGCGCCCGGTGATCTGTGCGGCCACAGCTTCGCGCCGTATCTGACCGGTCAGCCGTTCACCCCGCGCGATTGGATCTTTATGCAGTTCAACAATGCCCGCTGGCTGCGCGACAGACGCTGGCTGTTGGATGGCAACGGTCGTTTTTATGATTGCGGCGACGGGCGCGACGAGACAGCCGGATGGGGGGCTCTGGAGCCGCTGAAGCCACTCGGCTCTGCCGGTCCGAAAGATCCGGATGCCGGTTACCGGGATGTGAGCGAAACGCTCGATTCGGGGGTCGTTGATACCCGCAAGCAGGTGGAGAAGATTTTGGAAAAACTGCCGGGTCCGGATTACAATGATCCTGAAACGAAAGCCGCGTGGGGGAAATTCCGCAAGCGGATCAATGTGTACCGTCCCAGCTATCTGGATTGAGCTCTGCGGATCGGGCACCGGGCAACAGGAGAAGTTTAAAAATGAAAGATCGTCCCAATATCCTGCTGATACAGGTGGATCAGCAGCGGTACGACTCACTGGGGTTTACGGGTCATCCGCTTGTTAAGACGCCCAATCTGGATGCGCTGGCGGCTCGCGGGATGCAGTTTGATTCCGCCTATACGCCGTTGCCAAGCTGTTGTCCTGCCCGGCAAACGCTTCTTTCCGGCGTGATGCCGGAACAGCATGAAGGACTTTGGAATTATGGCGGCGGCGGTTCGCTCCCGGTGCGGGGATTCTCTCCTGACCGGCCGGTCTGGGTGCGGCAGCTGCGCGAGGCGGGGTACCGTACGGCCTATTTCGGCAAGTGGCACGTCAACCCGGAACTGGATCCGACGCACTTCGGGTTTGAGTCTTTCGAGGAGCCGCCGCACGACAACTACATGACGCCGCACAAGGCGGTGAAATACCCCGTCGCGAATAACCCGTGGCCCGAATTCCCGATCGGCAACTATGAAACGCTGCCGGTTGATCAATGCCATACTCATGTGCTCGCCCGGAAGTGCATAGACAAAATAGAGGAGCTTGAGCAAGGCGATGCGCCTTGGCATATCCGGCTCGATTTTTCCGAGCCGCATCTGCCCTGCGTTCCCGCCGAACCGTTTGCCTCGATGTTCCCGCCGGAAACCATTCCGCCCTGGGGCAATTTCGAAGAGGACTTCAAAGGGAAGCCCTACATCCAGCAGCAGCAGATCCGCAACTGGTGTCTTGAACACTGGACGTGGAACGAGTGGTCGGTCTATCTGTCCGGCTACTTCGGCATTATTGCGCAGGTGGATGATGCGATTGGACGGGTGCTCCGATTGCTGGAGCAGCGGGGTCTGATGAAGGACACGCTCATTATTTATACGACAGACCATGGCGATGCCGCCGGAAGCCATCGCATGATCGACAAGCATTATGTGATGTACGAAGAGGAGACACATGTCCCGCTCGTGCTGCGCTGGGACGGTGTGATTCCGGCCGGAACGGTCTGCAGCGACTTTGTCAGTCATGCTTTGGATCTGCCGGTGACCCTGCTTGAGATGCTCGACCTGCCCGTGCCCGAAACGTATCAGGGGCGCAGCTTTCTGCCGCAACTGCAGGATCTGCCTGCGGAAAATCCGCGCGAATTTGCCTTCAGTACGTATAACGGACAACAGTTTGGGCTTTATTGTCAGCGTATGATCCGCGACCGGAACTATAAATATGTCTGGAACGCGACGGACACCGACGAATGCTACGATCTGGAGAACGATCCGTTTGAGATGAACAATCTGGCCTATCAGAACGAAGATTCTGAGCTGTGCCGAAAATACCGGAAAAAAGTTCACGAGGTGTTTGCGGAACTGAACGATCCGCTGGTTACGGGATTGTGGAATAAGCGCTGGCTGACAGGCTGCCGCTGAGCGATCAATCTGAAAAGAAGACTGAAGGGAAGCTGAAGGATGAACAGATACGAATTTGAAAACCCGGGTAAAGTGTGGCGCGGGAAACCGTTCTGGAGCTGGAACGGGAAGTTGGAAAAGGCCGAACTGCTGCGCCAGATCGATGTGATGAAAGAGATGGGCATGGGCGGCTTTTTCATGCACAGCCGTACCGGCCTTGAAACCGAATATCTCGGTGACGAATGGTTCGGGCTGATCAACGCCTGTGCCGATTATGCCGAATCAATCGGTATGGAGGCGTGGCTCTACGACGAAGACCGCTGGCCGTCAGGCCTCGCCGGCGGAATTGTTTCGCAGCATCCCGAGTTCCGCCAGAAGGCGATTTTATTGGAGATTAATCCCGTCGGAGATGGCGAAAACGTGATTGCAGAGTTCATTTGCGATCTGGATGGTGTGATTTGCAAAAATGTGGAGCAGGCATCCCTGCCTGCTCATGGGCGGGCTGGAAGCACTGCTCCACGTTCTCTGTTGCGTTTCTCCGTCGTCGAGCAGGGATCGGACGGATTTTATAACGGCTACACCTACATCGACACCATGAACCGCGCGGCGACGGAGGCGTTTCTGAAATGCACCCACGAAAAATATGCGGAGAAGTGCGGCGGACGCCTCGGTAAATCCATCAAGGGGATTTTTACCGATGAACCGCATCGCGGGGCGCTGCTGTGCGGATTTTCGATGTACCGGGACGACGGCGCGTTTTGCGCTCCGTACACGCCGAGGCTGTTTGATGAATTTCAGAATCGCTTCGGCTATGACCTCAAAGAAAAGCTCCCTGAGCTTTTCCTGCAGGTGGACGGACAGCGGATTTCGCAGGTCAAGTGGCATTATGTTGAACTGCTTCAGCAGCTGTTTCTCGAAAACTTTGCCATCCCTTGCAAGGAGTGGTGCGACCGGCACAACCTGATTCTGACCGGCCATGTTCTTCACGAAGACAATCTGACGTCTCAGACCGCGATGTCAGGTTCCATGATGCGCTATTATGAACACATGCATCTGCCGGGTGTCGATGTGCTCGGCGAACACAACAAAAACTATTGGATCGTCAAACAGCTTGCGTCTGCCGCGCGTCAGCTCGGTGAATCACGCATGCTTTCCGAACTTTACGGATGCACCGGCTGGCAGATGCCGTTTGCCGGTCACAAAGCGGTCGGAGACTGGCAGGCGCTCCTCGGGATCAACCTGCGCTGTCACCACCTGTCCTGGTACACCATGCGCGGCGAAGCCAAGCGCGATTATCCGGCCAGCATCTTGCACCAGTCCGCATGGTATAAGGAGTACAAGGCGATTGAAGATTACTTTGCCCGCTTCGGCTTCATGATGGCGCAGGGGCGGCCGGTCTGCGATCTGCTCGTTATCAATCCGGTCGAAAGCGTCTGGGCTCAGGTACACCTCGGCTGGTCCGAGCGGCTGGCTCTGAAGGATGAGCACATCCGCAAGCTGGAGGAGCGGTATCAGACGCTCTTCAAGTGGCTACTAGAAAGTCAGATTGATTTCGATTACGGCGACGAGGAGATGCTGGGGAGAATGGGGCAGGTGGAAGGTGGAATGTTGAAGGTGGGATGTGCATCGTATTCGACCGTGCTTGTTTCGGGTATGGACACGATCCGTTCTTCCACGCTTGAACTACTTGATCGGTTTGTCGCAGCCGGCGGAAAAGTAATCATCGCCGGTGAATCGCCAGCCCTTGTAGATGCCAAACGTGATTACGCATTACGTATTACTCGTTACGAAACGCTCGCTTTCGCGAAAGACGCCGTTTTAGCCTGTGTTCCGCCTGCTCAGGCTACCGTCTCCGCCCCGGATATTTTCGGTCAGCTGCGCAAAACGGATGACGGCCTGATTTTTGCCGCGCTCAATGTCAACCGCGAAGAGCGCCGTGAAAACGCCGTCGTGCGCATTAAAACCGACCTGCCGGTTTTCGAATGGAATTGTGAAACCGGAGAGATTTCGGCGGTTGACGCTGAAATCTCCAAGGGGTGGAAAATTTTTAAAGCAGATTTTCCAAAGGGTGGACAGAAGCTATGGGTGGCCTCGGGAACTCAATTTTCAACATCCAGTTTCCAACTTTCAACCTTCAACCTTCAACCTTCAACCTTCGTCAACGGCCCCTTCGACTACACGCTCTCCGAGCCCAATATCTGCGTGCTGGATTCTGCGGAATATCGCATCAACGGCGGGGAGTGGTGTCCGGCAAGAGACGTTCTTAAAATCGATCAGATCATCCGGGATGCGAAGGGGGTACAGCGGCGCGGGGGGAATATGCTTCAGCCCTGGTTTGCCGCGAAACTTCCGGCGAAAGAGCTCGGTGAAATTGAACTGAAATTCGAGTTTGAAATCGCAGACATGCCTGAATGGATCGATCTGGTTCTGGAAGAGCCCGAAAACTTCTCGGTTGAAATCAACGGCCACCCCCTCGACCTGACTGGCACAGAAGGCTGGATCGACATTGCTTTCCACCGGATCCGGATTCCATCTTCCTTTTTACAAAACGGCGTAAACGCCGTTT
>JBILEA010000072.1:0-11209 GCA_044352355.1 Pontiellaceae bacterium
CCATCGGCACACCCGCCGTCAGGGCCATTGTAATCCACGTCGTTCGCAGAGAGTGAAAATCCTTCACGCTGGCATTTTGCATGGCGTCATCTCGCTCAATCACGGCACCTTCGATCTTGGCATCATTGATCGCCTTTTTGAAACGCCACGTCAGACCCATCAGGTTGGCCTTGTACATTTTCGCCACATCGGGAAAGACATAGATGCTTTTGCGCGGCAGTTTTTCCAGTTCGGCCCGCAACAGCGGGAAGAGCGGAATTTCCGCCAGCTCACCGGTCTTGGAGGTCTTCACCGAAATGAACCCGTTTTCCAGATCGACCGACTCCCATTTCAGCATGGCGCAGTCACCGCGCCGCATTGCCGTGCACATGGCCGTCAAAACAACAGGCCGGATCAGATCGTCGCAATGCGCCAGAATGGCGTTGAGTTCTTTCTGTGTGAACGGCTGGCGGTGCATCGTATTGGTTTCATGGAAGGGGATGCCGTTGAAGGGGTTTGTCAGCACGCCCGCTTCCGACCCGAGCTTTTCAAAAATGCCTTTCAGCAGTGAAAGCTTCGTGTTGTAGGTGGCGCCAGCCATTCCCAGATCATCCAGACTTTTCATCCATGCCAGCGCCATCTTGCGGGTAATCTGCGACATGGTTGTCGCCTGCGGGAAATTGGCTGTCATGAATTTCTGGAACTGCCGGATCGTTGTCAGCTGATTTTCTGTCCGGAGCGCGCAGCGTTTCTTTTTAGTCGGCAGCAAATTCCACCGCTCAGCCATTTCCGCCAGTGGGATCTGTGTCAACTCTTCACCGGCTTTGATCTCATAGAGTTCTTGCAAGTGGTGCACAGCCGACTTTCGACTGTGGGCATCTTGTCTGAACGCATCCATTTTCAACTGGGCTTTCATGCGTGACCGCTCGAACGCGACATCCCCAGTCTCTTTGAGTGATGTCGGAACCTGGCCGCAAATTTCAATGCCAAGATTTATGTACTTCCGTTCTCCGCCGACTGTGAAATTTCCATACCACCATTTTGACCGCGGCGATCCGTCTTGATTGCGTGTAATTTCTAATCCCATGACTTTCTCCTTATCTTGCGTTCATATGCAACGCCCCCATACAAAGAGGGCGAATCAACCGGGCAAAACAGAAGTTTCTACAGGACTCCGCTTTGCCCGAGGCAGATAAGGAAAAATAAAAAACTCTCAACCGCTTGGCTGAGAGTTACTTAAGGGTGGTGGGCGTTACAAGATTCGAACTTGTGACTTCTACCGTGTGAAGGTAGCGCTCTAACCAACTGAGCTAAACGCCCGCAGAGACGTCCTTCCGGACGCAAGAGGGGTAATGGAATATCGGATTGTTGGATTTTTGGAAAGCAAAGAGTTGGGATGAATTCATTTTTTTGCGAGAGTTCACCCATCCCTTATTCCATCATTCCACTATTCCATTCTTAAAAAACTGTTCGTAAAGGATTTCTTTTATCTGTTCGAGACCTTCGCCAAGTCCGGCGGAAATTTCGAGTGGTTTCAGACGGGTTTTTCTGCGGAAAATTTTCAGATTTGCTGCGGCTACCGGCATGTCCATTTTGTTGGCTAGCACGAGCGATGGACGTTTGATCAGGTCTGGATTGTAGGCTTTCAGTTCGCGGCGTAGACTGCGGTAGTCTTCGACTGGGTCGCGTCCGTCTTCGGCGGCCATGTCGATGAGGTAGATTAAAAAACGTGAACGTTCAATGTGCCGCAGGAAGTAGTGGCCGAGACCGATTCCTTCGCTGGCGCCGTCGATAAGCCCTGGAATGTCGGCAATCCGGATCTGGTTGAAATTTTCGTAGATGAGGGTGCCGAGGATGGGGTTGAGGGTGGTGAAGGGGTATGAGGCTACCTTGGGGTGGGCGTCGGTGAGTTCGGTGAGGAGGGTTGATTTTCCGGCATTGGGATAGCCGACCAGTCCAACGTCGGCCACGAGTTTGAGTTCGAGGCGGTAGGCACGTTCTTCGCCGGGCGTTCCGGGGGTGCATTTGGTTGGGGCTTGATTGACAGAGGATTTGAAGTGCGGGTTGCCGAGACCACCGCGTCCGCCGCGTGCAATGATGAGTTCTTGTCCGTGTTCGAGGATTTCGCCGACGAATTCTTCGGTGTCGGGATCGAGAACGACGGTTCCGCAGGGTACGATGAGAACGTTGTCAGCTCCGCAGCGTCCGGTGCAATCGCAGCCTTTGCCATGGCCGCCGCTTTCGGCGTTTTGGTGAGGGTGATAATAAAGTGCGTTTAGAGAATCCAAATTGAAATCACCGCGTAGAATGACGTTGCCGCCGTGGCCGCCATCGCCGCCGTTGGGGCCGCCGAACTGTGCAAACTTTTCGCGACGAAAGGAGGATATCCCGTTCCCGCCGTCACCGGCTTTAACGAAAATTTTGACGCGGTCTCTAAATACGATGGTTTTCATGAACAATTTGAGTGTCGGGTGACAGGTGGCGCGTGTCAAGTGGAGAAGGCGGGGGGAGAAAAAAGGCGAGCTGCAAGAGCTCGCCTTTGATTTTTGCAATGGTTGGAAGCGGTTTTATGCCGTCTGCATTTCGCGGATGTTGACGCGGCGGCCGGCTTTGTCGAACTCGACTACGCCGTGTTTGAGTGCGAAGAGGGTGAAGTCCCGCCCTTGACCGACGTTTGATCCCGGGAAAAATTTGTTGCCTACCTGGCGAACCAGAATGCTGCCAGCGGTCACTTGTTGACCGGCATAGCGTTTGACGCCACGACGTTTTGGTTGACTGTCGCGACCGTTAGTAGAAGCCCCTTGTCCCTTTTTATGTGCCATTGTTCTGCTCCTTCAAAATTAAGCGAGGATGGATTCGATTTTGATTTTGGTTAAACCCTGCCGGTGGCCGATTTTTCTGCGGTAACCTTGGCGGCGTTTCTTTTTAAACGACACCACTTTATCGCCGCGGTAGTTTTCCACTACGGTGGCGATTACTTTAGCGCCATTTACGACAGGGGCACCGATGGTGAGTTCGCTGCCGTTAGACACGGCCAGCACCTGATCAAATTCTACGGTTTTACCGGCTTCAGCTTCGTCGAGCAGCTCGACGCTTAGAACGGTATCTTTCTCCACGCGGTACTGTTTACCGCCGGTTTCAATTACTGCGTATGCTTCCATAAAACAAATTCCTTTTTTGGTCAAAGACGGGAGAAAGTAGGCCAGAAGGCGGGGTCTGTCAATACCTTATAGCGGATCTTTTGCAGGGCGGGGTTTTTTGGTTTTTTCGACCGCGTTTGTGTGGAGTGATATTGCCCCGACGGGTGGAGAGTCGAGCTTTCGTTCCCCTCGTATGCCATCGGGTACTGGATTTTGAGGGATGTAGAGATAGGCCCCTGCATCATCCATTGTCGGCAGGCCGAACATCGGGATGTCGAGTCCAGGGGCTAATTCGACGGGCAAGGTTTCGTATCTTTCAGGCAATAGGAGTTGAGGAATAGGAATACGGATAGGGGAATAGGCTTGCGGCAGGGTGGCTTGAGGATACATCGCAACCGAATAAAGACGGTTTTGAGCTGTGCGAATTGATGTGCTGCCCGCACGAGTCGATGACCGTTGAGCTGTGCGGGTGGCGATCCCGCCACTGCTCATTGCGCTTTGCGAAAGAGCGGATTTAGGTTTTGCCGGCTCCTCTGGGCGGCTTGATGCCAGTTCGCGCGGTTTTGCGCCCGAAAGTGTGGTGGCTGGGGCGGCTTCTTGTTTTGGCTCTGGCACAGAGAAATCGGCGCCTTTTTTTTGTTCTTTGCTTTTCTGCTCTGAGATTTGGCGGAAGGTTTTATCTTCCTCGCGTTCTTCTGTTGGCTGTGCGGTAAATCCGCGTTTAGCAATGTAGCTTAGATTAAGTTTGGAGGGGTCGAGCATGTTGAATACGAACACTACGACGGCCAGATAAATCAGCATATTGGCGAGCATGACGAACGCGCAACCGCTCTGGAGCGGTGAAAAAGGCCCTTTTTGCTCCTGATTTTGCTGTACCTTCTCTGCCATAGTAAACGGGTTTCCGTTTTTGACCCAAGTTCACTACCAAACTTAGTCGTTATTACTTTAAAAGGCAACCGCTAGCGTTCAATCCGATTTACACGTAAGGGGTAGCGTATTTTTAAGTCGCCGTCGAGCAGGAGTTCAACCCAGTAGGTTCCAGTTTCAGGGAATGTGACATTGATGAACACCTCGATGCTGGTAGCGGCGGCCTCCGAGGAGGGGAGTTTAACCTGTACGTCCTGACCTTCGGTCAGCACGGTTTTCTGGTCAGGGTGTATAATGCGCGAGCGTTGCGTAAAGGTTCCGTCGCCGCTACACCAGCGGGTGACGAGGCATATTTTGGCGAAGGTGACCGGCAGTCGTTCGGCATGGATGGCATCGAAGAGGCCGATTAGCATGAATTTGCCGTTATGCTCCTGGCGGACGTCGTCGCAGATCAGGCTGGATTGCAGGTCTGGAATCATTACTTTTCAACCTTTTCAAGTTCTTCTGAACGATCTTTTGAGAGATCCAATCCTGCAAACTGTTCCAGCTCTGGCAGCACCATATAAAAGCGGTTGCAGGTGTCGAGTTGCAAGTTGCCGCCGATGGTCGTGAAGCCGAGGATGTGTCCGCCTTTAGTTTTGTCGTCAGAAATAAAATGGAGATGATATCCTGGAACATTTATTCCCTTAACAAATGATGGGCAGCGGAAGCCCACGATGGTTCCGGAAACGCCGATATATTCAAATACGGACTGCTGTTGTGCGACTTCTGCCAGCGGAGGGTACGGCTTTTCCTGTTTTGAAACCGAACGGACCTTCATGGAGGTGAAATATCCGTCGAATCGCACGGCGAGAAAAAGGTTCTGATTCGGGGCTAGGTCATCAACGGCGGTTTGGAATGTTTTTTCGGTGAGTACGCTTTTCAGGCAGGGCGTCAGGTCTGGCATAAAATGGACTACGCTGGCAAAGGGGGTTGTGGCGTTTGTGGGCATCGGATTAACGGTTCCATCGGCGCTGGCTTGATAAACCTGATGATCCAGCATGATGAGCTCCCCGTCGAGCGCGTCGAAGGTGCCGATACCGAAATCGCCGTGTTTACGCAATTGGGCGAGCGTCATTTGTCCATCGTAAGCGCTAGCCAGCAACGCATCGATCGTTGAAACCTGAGTGATTGTATTTCTTGGCGGGGTGGCGCAGCCAGTCAATAGGAGCAGAAGCAGGACGATCCATTTTTTCATTGGAATACCTCCGTTAGAGTTTCGCTTTCCGGTGTCATATCATTTTTTAAAAGCGCGAGTAGTTTTTCAGCCACTGGACCGGGAGTTCCTTCACCGACGAGGCGTCCTTCCCATTCGATGACGGATGTAACATCGGTGGTGGTGCCGAAGATGAAAATTTCTTTGGCCTGCACCGCCTGTGCTGAGGGAATGTCGCGGTATTCAGCCGCTTTGAGCGTGCCGTCCGCCACCAGAACCTGGGCCAGGTCAAGTATGCGCCGTGCCGTGGTGCCGGAGAGCACAAATTCAGGCGTTGGCATCAGTAGATCATTTTCTGGCGTCAGGATGCCGATGTTTTCTGTGGCACCTTCACCGAGGTTTCCGTTTGGATCTGCAGAAATAACAAAATCGAGTTTGCGTTGATTGGCCTCGAGCTTCATCAACACATTGGGCAGGTAGTTGCAGGTTTTGATCGTTGCGAATTCCGGCGGCTTGATCGGGACCCGGCTCAGGGCGGCTCGTGCCGGTTTTAGTTTCCCGTTTTCTATCCGCGCCGTGTAGCGATAGACGATGACATAAAGTGCGGGGCCTTTGCAGAGGGCTGGGTCGATGCCCATATTTTCGGTACCGCGCGAAACGAGTACGCGGATGAGGCAGTCTTGTTTTCCTCCGGCGCGGATGGTTGCGCAGATCATTTCAATCAGCTCGGCCTGCGGGCAGGGCAGGTTCATGCCGATGCCTTTACAGGATAATTCCAACCGTTCAAGATGGGCTGCGGCGTTATAGAGTTTTCCGTTTAGGCATTTGAGGGATTCAAAGACGCCGTCACCGCGTTGCGGCAGGTGATCGTCAGCTGGAATACTCATCAGTGCCGGGTCCGTGGTGATTCCGCCGGTCAGGCTGGAGTACATGGCGTAGAGGGTGTTCGAAAGGCTACTGCGGGTCTCACTGAGTCGTGCAAGCCATTCTGTATTTTCCAAACTGGGGATCTTTTTCATCGGATTTTCCAAAACATTGGGAAAACCATACGCTAAAGGATCCAACATTTGCCACTCCTTTTGACCGTCGTTTATTTTTGAATACCAAAAAGCACTTTCGCTTCGCTCAGGTAGGAGCTTATGCTATATTCAGCGACTATAGAAACTAGGAGATTGTCCCATGACGATGGAAACAGCCTTTGCGCCGGCGGAGCGCGCTTCGCAGGAAGAAATTCAGCGGCAGTATCAAAAACTGGTGTCGCTTCCATTCGTATGCGACTTCTTAGATGCGGTTCCCAATATGTCGGTGGTACTCAATGAACATCGGCAGATTGTCTTTGCTAACCGTGCTTTCGCCGAATTTCTGGGTATAAAATGTCCCGATGAGTTATTGGGGAAAAGTCATTGTGAAGCATTTAAATGTCTCTATGCGGACGTTCTGGGCCGCCGGCCCGGCGAAGCCGTTGGTTGTATCCGTTCGCATCTGACGGAGGGGGGCTGTGGTACGACGATGTTTTGCCGGACGTGCGGCGCGGTGATTTCCATCATGAACAGTCAAAAGTTGTGCGCGCTGGATATTCAAGAGTGCCGAATGATTTGTGGTGAAGAAGGTGCAGGCGAAACGGCGTTGGATCTGAGGATATGGTCGCGTCCTATCGCTGTGGGTGGCGCGGTTTTTACTGTTTTTTCGGTGATGGATATCAGCAATGAAAAACGGCGCAAAGTGCTGGAACGGATTTTCTTTCACGACGTACTCAACACGGCGAGCGGCGTAAAGGGGTTGGCCGATCTATTGATTGAAACGGGCCTTTCCGAAATGGAAATCAAAGACATTTCGAGCATGATATCAGAATCTTCTGAACAATTGATTGAAGAGATTAGTGCTCAACGGATGCTTTCAGCGGCGGAGAGCGGAGAATTGAAGGTGGAGGCGCAGGAAGTTCACTCGCTAGAACTGCTTTACCGGATTATCCGCCAATTTCATTCGCATAGTGTCGCCAAAGGAAAAGAGCTGATCGTAGATCCTGCGGCGGAGCATTTTACTTTTGTTTCGGACCCCGTTTTATTGCGGCGGGTTTTGATTAATCTGGTGAAGAATGCACTGGAGGCGGTTGAAGAGGGGGCCACGGTCAAGCTGGGGGCCTATTCGGACCGCGATTCGGTTTACCTCACGGTGCACGATGTAGCGGTGATGCCGTCGGAAATACAGTTGAATGTTTTTTCGCGATCATTTTCAACCAAAGGAATCGGCCGCGGGCTGGGAACCTATAGTATTAAGTTAATCAGCGAAAAATATTTGAGAGGACAGGCCTCATTTATCTCGAATGCGGAAGTCGGCACCCAATTTACTGTTCGTTATCCGCGGATCATCAAATCATCCAAAGTGGAGGATGAGCATGTTGGTTGAGATCCTTTGTTCGGCCTGCGGTGCGGAAGCGTTTTTGAAGCGCGAACCGGTTTTTGAGGGGCTGAAGAAGGTGGGCGAAGAATTGAGTTGTTCTGCTTGCGGGGTCCTTTTTGAATCGGAAGATCAGGTTGTGTTTAAGGATCGTGCTACGGCTCCGAAGATATTCACCGACGCCGACCGCTCAAAAAAGGTGGAGGTTTTTGTTGAGGGTGAAAATCGCACATTTTGCCGTTACTGTGCGAACTACGTAGTGAATCCGTTTATGCAGTTTTGTTCGCACCATAAAAAAGAGGTGCAGGCGACGGACAGCTGCCCGAAGTTTTCAGCTGCAGCAGAAAAGCCTTCCAAGCCGCTACTTTAGGAATTCCGGTGGATGATGAACGCCACCAATTGTTCGAGGCGGACTGAGTCCTTTAATCCTTGTAGTGACGCAACAGCCTTTTCTTCCAGCTGTTTTGCATCAGCAACCGTTTTTTCTATCCCGTGAACAGCCGGCCAAGTCATTTTACCTTTGGCTTTGTCCGAGCCAATGTCTTTGCCTAATTCTTCAACCGTCGCGCTTTCGTCGAGCAGATCGTCGGCCAACTGGAATGCCAGCCCGGCATTTTCGCCGTATTGAGCCAGTTTTTCCAACGTCTGGACATTCGCTCCGGCGCAAATGCCGCCCATGACACAGGCGGCGCGAATTAGTGATGCCGTTTTATTGCGATGGATGTATTCAACAAGCATTGTATCGGGTGTTTTTCCTTCGGCATCAACATCTTCCATCTGTCCGCCGATCACGCCGCGGCTTCCCGCCGCGCGGGCTAATTCCAGAGCCAGCGCGCCACCTTGACGCTGGGTTGCCAGCACTTCGAAGGCTAAGGTTAGCAGAGCATCGCCAGCCAGAATGGCCGTAGCTTCATCGAATTGAATATGACACGTGGGTCGTCCGCGCCGGAGTGTATCGTCGTCCATTGCGGGCAGGTCGTCATGAATCAGCGTGTAGGTATGGAGAAATTCCAGTGCGCAAGCCGCTGGCATGGCTTGTTCAACGGTACCGCCGCACGCTTCGCAGGCCGCGATGCAGAGGGCGGGGCGCAAGCGTTTGCCACCCGTGAGAACACTGTACCGCATGGCTTCATGCAGTTTAATTGGGCGTTCTTGTGCGGAGGGAAGCAGGGCCTCAAGCGCTGCGTTGGCGGTTTTCGTCAGCGTTTTCAGATAGTTTTGCAAATCATTCATCCGGCGGATCATAGCTCAACGCCTTTATTAGTAAAGTAATAGCAGGGTAGAATGGTTTGACAGCGGCGGGGGGCAATTCTACTATTCCCGCTCATTTTGCAGACAGGAACTGTTAACCACTAAGACGGGAAAGCTTCGCTATGAAAGACAGAAAAGAGTTTTATAACCTGCTCACTGAAATTGACGGAAAACCCTTTGCTGAATACGAACGGGTACTCGGCGACTTCGATTTTGCCCGTTACGTCATCAAGTGCACCAAGATCAACACTGATCGTGATGCTGAAAACCCGGTTTTTAATATCCGCATTCCGCAATCTATCGCCGAACTGCCCGGGCACCTCTACGACTCACCGGTTCGCCGTACCGCGCTTGAAGATTTCCTGACCCGCAATGTGGCGGATGTGGCGGGCCGCATTGCACATTTCAACGAGAGTGGCTGGGCCCGACGCAACTTGATCGTTGCTGAGCCTGGTCAAAAAATTATTCCTCGTACATCCGTATTGGTCACTAAAGAATATATAGACGTTCGCATCCGCATTGCACTGCCCTACAAGGTCTACGCAACCGGTGAACGTCTCGTAGATGCGGAAATGGCCCGCAAAGTATTTTTTGATGACCTGCCGGAAGTGGTCAGCGCCAGTATTTTCTGCTGTAATCTCGACCTGGAGGCCGCCGAAGAATTCGTCAATAGCATGGAAGACGCCGATCGCGTACGCCAGACGCTCGCCACGCTCGGGTTCGTCAGCTTTGTGGGCGAAGGTTCACTACTTGCTCGCGAGCAGGATAGCGACATGCCCGATTACGAACACATTGCCCCTTTCGAAGTCTCCGAAGTTGCTCAGACCGAGATTGAAGTGCCGAATGCAGGAAAAATCATCGGACTTGGTATTCCTGTCGGCCTGACCGTTGTTCTTGGCGATGCCGCTAACGGCCGTAAAGATTTTATGTCGGCCATCGCCGCCGGGGTTTTTAATCACATCCCTGGGGATGGACGTGAAACGGTTGTAACGGTTTCCGACGCGGTTCAGGTTGCCACCGATCGCGGCCGCAGCGTGCAGGAAGTCAATATTACACCATTCCTTTCTGAGTCCGAAACATCTAATCCGGCATCCTATAGCACCCGTTCGGCCGACTCCTTTATTTCGCAGGCTGCTGCGACCATCGAAGCACTTGAAGTGGGTGCCCGCGTACTGATTGTCGACGAAAACACCTCCTCTCCCGCCTTCCTGACCACCGATGCTCGGGTCGCCGGACTGCTTGGCGCTACGCCGCGTATTTCGCTGGCACAGCGCGCCCGCCAAATGGTGGACGAACTCGGTATCTCGCTGGTCATCGGTGGTGAAAATCTGGTGGCCGAATACATCCCCTTCGCCGACACCGTACTGAAAGTCGAAGACTTCCAGGTCACCAACATCACGGAACAGGCCAAAGCGCTCAATCTGGCGGTTCCGCCGGAAGCTCCTGCTGTCAACCTCGGCTCCATGCTAGGTCGTTCGCGCTGGATCATGCCGAGCAGTATTGATGCCGCGGTAGGTCGCATCGACCAGGTTATTGAAGCGATTGATATCAGCGCCATCCAATTCGGTCGTTCCGTTATCGAGCTCGATAGTGTTTCGCAAATTGCCGACGAAAGCCAGACGCTCACCATTGGTCTGCTACTTTACTACGCTAAACTGCGCTATATGCAGGAAGGCTACCCGCTACGTGAAATGCTCGATATGATCGACCGCGACCTCAGCAGCGAAGGCCTCGGCACCATTTCTCGCGACCTGCGCGGTGATTTGGCCCGTCCGCGTCGCTACGAACTGGCCGCCGCGATCAACCGTCTGCCGACGTTCCGCGTTTCGCATGCCACGGAATAGGGGCGGAAATATGAAAGATGAAGTATGAGATATGAAAAAGGAACTCAGTCGGCGTTGGCCTTTTAAATTAGAGCTGTCGCCTTGTTCCGCCGAAGCCTTGGCAAAGGCGGAAGCCCCTTTTTCATAGTTCATCTTTCATACCTCATCTTTCATATCGAAGCCGCTCCGCCGGCGAAAGGCTTGAAGCTTTACGAAGAATATATCAAACAGCTCCGCGAACTCGGCCCGCGCGTTGAAACCGGCATCTTCCAGGCCGAAATGGAAGTTAACCTCATCAACCACGGCCCGGTTACACTGATTCTGGAAAGCACGGGAAGAATGGATCGGACTTCCGGTATTTCCGCTGTGGATCGGACTGCTGTTCCCGGTCAATTATCTGGTATCAAAACTTTTTCAGCCGGCTTTCGCTGTTAACCCGTCTTTCGCTATTCGCGGGCTGAACCGCCTTTTTTCAAGGGGTTGACCCTCATTTCACCCTTTATTTTCAAGGGGTCGTGTTTCAAAACGAGCTGTGGGGCAGACCTTGTCCGTTGACG
>JBILEA010000314.1:0-3197 GCA_044352355.1 Pontiellaceae bacterium
TCCAGAAGAACCGTTAGTGTCGTCAGCACATATTCACCATCACCGAATAACTGGATCCAGCCGTGAAGAAAAAAATAAAAAAGCGGACTGCCGTTATCCGAACTGAGCATACGGACAATTTCGACCAACGGCTCCTTGGCCAGCTTGATCGAAAAAGCCTCATCCAGCCAAATGCACGAAAACGGCAGTTGCACAAAACGTATAGCAACCCCTACCAGCACCAGTAATGGAATCAGCCGCTTCTCTGTTTTAAGCCAATTCATAAGTTGCACAAGCTTCCAAAACGATCCATTCGTCGTTTTTGAAGAATACGTTTTACGAGGCAGTTATGAAAGAAAAAACCGTCCTTGCCCCGTCTTTGGGGAAGAGCCGAGACTTAAGTGGTGCACCCAGCAGGAGTCGAACCTGCAACCTTCTGATTCGTAGTCAGATGCTCTATCCAATTGAGCTATGGGTGCGGCAAAGAAGCGCAGAATGTACTGCGGGCTCTTCTGTGAATCAATCGCAAAAGCCAAACTATTTTGCTGCGGCTTTAAGCGCTTCGATTTTGTCGGTTTTTTCCCATGGGAATTGTGAACGACCGAAATGTCCATAGGCCGCTGTTTCGCGATAACTCCAGCCTTTCGGTGTTAATAATCCCAGCTCTTTAATAAGTGCCGCTGGACGGAAATCGAATATTTTTCCAGAAGAAACGATCGCTTCAAGCTGATTGTCTTCCAGCTTACCTGTACCGTATGTGTCGACATTGATGCTAAGCGGCTTGGCGACGCCAATGGCATAAGCCACCTGTACTTCACATTTCTTGGCCAGTCCAGAAGCAACAATGTTCTTGGCGACATAACGGGCGTAGTAAGCCGCGGAGCGATCCACTTTGGACGGATCTTTACCAGAAAAGGCTCCGCCACCATGGCTACCGACACCGCCATAGGTATCCACAATGATCTTGCGTCCAGTAAGGCCTGCGTCACCGTGGGGGCCGCCGATAACAAACTTGCCGGTCGGGTTGATGAAATATTCGACGTCGCCCTTGAGCAATCCCGTCGGAGCAAGCACCTGTTTCGCCACTTCAACGATATCTTTGCGGATTGTTTCGAGCGGAACGTCGGCAGTCTGGTGAGAAACAACCACGGATGTTATGTGATGAGGCTGACCATTTACATATTTAATCGAAACTTGAGATTTTGCATCGGGCCGAAGGTAAGGAATGGTACCGGCTTTACGGATTTTCTGCAGTTCATCAAGAAGCAAGTGGCTGTAATAAACCGGAGCCGGCATCAAAGCCTCGGTTTCATCAGAGGCATAACCAAACATCATCCCCTGGTCACCCGCACCCTGCTCCAGAAAGAGTCCCCGTCCTTCGTCCACACCTTGTGCAATGTCGGGGGACTGTCCGTGAAGGCGGCAGATATACTCAAATGTATCAGAACAGAACTCAAGTTCCTCACGGTCGTAACCGATTCCGCGCACGACATCGCGTGCAATGACTTCAGGCTTAATTTTATCCCAGCCCGTACAGGTGATTTCACCCGCATTAACTACCAGATTGGTGCTGACAAGCGTTTCACAAGCCACACGACTTCTGGAGTCCTGTGCAAGACAGGCGTCCAGAATAGCATCTGAAATCTGGTCGCACACTTTATCGGGGTGACCTTCCGAGACCGATTCCGAAGTAAAAACATGATCCACATTGATTTTGCTCATAACGCGGGTTCCTCTCTATCAATTCGTTTATCCGGATTGATGAATTTCTTGTGAATGTACCCGCTTCAGCTGATCAACTCAAGAATTTCCGGTGATGTTTTTTTAAGCAGATCGCGACATTGAGTGAGAATATCTTCCGCCGTATGGTTCCGCTGGACACATGCAGCCAGTTCGCGACATTCAGAGTAGCGCACGTTGCGAATCACTTCTTTGATTATAGGTACAGAGGGCGGACTAATGCTGAGTCCATTCACCCCAAGCCCGATCAGCAAAGGCACCAGCTCCGGCGAGGCCGCCATTTGGCCGCAAACCGAAACGGGAATACGACGTTCATGCCCAGCCAAAACAACCTGCTGAATAAGCTTAAGAATCGAAATGTGCGTCGGCTTATATAAATGAGCTACCTTTTCGTTCGCACGGTCAACCGCCAGCGTGTACTGGATTAAGTCGTTGGTACCGATGCTGAAAAAATCAACGTGCGGCGCAATCAGATCTGCCGTGAGCGCGGCGGAAGGGATTTCGATCATGACACCGATCGGCAGTTTTTCTGCACAGGGAAAACCCTCTTCCAATAATTCTCTCCGGCATTCGCGCAGGATAATATTCGCCTCAACCACTTCATTAAAAGAGCTAATCATTGGATACAGGATTGAAATATTTCGCCCTGCGGCTGCACGCAAGATCGCTCGCAATTGGACTTTAAAAACTGTGAGATTGGTCAAACAGAAGCGAATGGCCCGCAAACCGAGAAACGGGTTGTTTTCCGGGGCGATTTTTAATGCAGGTGAGATTTTATCTCCACCGAGATCGATCGTGCGGATAATAACCGGGTCCGGTGCACACTGGTCGGCCGCTTGACTGTAGACACGGGTCTGCTCCTCTTCATCGGGTAACTCATTTCTTTCCAGAAAAAGAAATTCCGTACGAAAAAGGCCGATTCCTTTGGCTCCATATTTTCGAATACCGGAGATTTCCGTTGGAATCTCAATGTTGGCCGCGATCGACACATAATAACCGTCTTTCGTTTCGGACGGTTTATCTTTCAATGTTTCGAGCTCGCAGAGAATCAGTTTCTGTTCTTCTGCCTTTTGTGCATAAGCGAGCAAGCGCCCGGAAGTAGGCCGGATCACAACCAGCCCTTTACCGCCATCAACCAGTACGGTCTCGCCGGAACTGATTTGTGCGCTGATATCGCGCAACCCGACCACGGCGGGAACTTCAAGCGCACGCGCCATGATGGCGGTATGTGACGTGGCACTGCCCATATCGGTAATCAATGCCTGTACGATCCGGCGATCCATACCGGCCGTATCCGACGGAGAAAAATCGTGCGCCACCGCAATACAGGGTCGCTCGAGCTGGTCCATGCGATCGATCGGTTCGCCGTTAAGATTTTTTATAATGCGCCGGACCACATCACGCACATCTACAACGCGTTCACGCAAGTAATCATCTTCGACCTGGGCTACCATTTCGATATAGCGTCCGGCCACATC
>JBILEA010000073.1:0-11087 GCA_044352355.1 Pontiellaceae bacterium
CACGGATTATCAATAAAGAAGAATGCGTAAACTGTGGAGCCTGCGAACCCGTTTGTCCGGTGGAGTGCATCTCAGAAGTGGATGGCAAACGCTTCATTAAAGCGGCCGACTGTGTTGACTGCGGAGCGTGCGAACCCGTTTGCCCCGTCAGTTGTATTTCTGAAGCGTGATCTGACGACTTAGATCATCCGGTTGGCCGAGGTGAATTCCACGCCGTGTCGGCGGCTGATCAGGTTGGCGGCGATACGTCCGGATTCGTAGATCGTGGGCAGTCCGCTTCCGGGGTGAGTGCCTCCGCCAGCCAGATAGCAGTTGTCGACTTCTTCAAATTTATTGCGCGGACGCAGATGAATCATTTGATCCCAGCTGTGGGCGAGGTTGAAGGTGGCACCGGCGTAGACATTCAGTTCGTCGCGCCAGCCTTCGGGTGTCATCATCTTTTCTTCGACGATGTGGTCGCGCAGTCCGGTCATGCCGCCGCGCGTTTCCATGATATCGAGCACGGTTTCGCGGAAGGCCGCTTTCTTCTGCTCCCAGTCGATGCCCGCACGCAGGTTGGGCATAGGAACTAGAACGTAGATGGCGGAGTGGCCTTTCGGCGCGAGAGTTGGATCGGTGGCAGAGGCGTTGCGGACGTAAACGGACAGGTCGCTGTCCGGCTCGCGCAGGTGGAAAATATCGTCCACGTTTTTGCGGTAGTCTTTGGCGAAGAAAATGGTGTGGTGCGGCAGGTCGTACTGCTTGTCGAGCCCCAGATAGAGCATGAAGGTGGAGCAGGAAAACTTTTTCTTCTCCAGTTTGGCGGGACTGTATTTTTTCAGCACGCCGGGCGCAAAAAGCGTTGAGGCGGCGTAGGCAAAATCGGCATTGATGATCACTTCGTCACTTTCAATCCGTTCGCCGTTTTCGAGCTCAACGCCGCAGGCTGCGCCGTTGCGCACAAGGATCTGTTTGACCGGTGAACCGAGGTGAATCTCCGCGCCGTTCTTGCGGGCGGTGTCGGCCATGCAATCGGAGATACGGCTCAGCCCGCCGATCGGATGATAGATACCGAAAGCGTGCTCGATGTAGGGAATAATGGCGAACATGCCGGGGCACTCCCACGGCGACATGCCAAGATATTTGGCCTGGAAGGTGAACGAGAGCGCCAGTTTTTCTGCGTGAAAATTTTTCACCATAATATCGTAGAGGCTTTTGCCGAGCGCCAGATGCGGGACCGCCTTGATCAGATGCGGGGAGAGAAAGGCGCGCCAGGTGTGGTACGACTTCTGGAGGCAGGGATAGAGCGTGTCGAAACGTTTTTTCTCGCGGGTGAAAAACGGCCCGTACGCCTCTTCATGGCCGGGGAATGCGCGGGTGATTTCGGCCTTCATTTTGTCCACGCCGTTGGTGGGTTCGATAAACTTGTCTTCAAACTGAAGGCGATACATCGGCTCCAGCTTGCGCATATCCATCAGCGCATCGCAGTCAGCGCCCGCCTCTTCAAACACCTCGTCGAGGATAGGTTTGAGCATCAAAAACGTCGGCCCGATATCAAAGGTATAGGAGCCGAGATGAAACGCGCCGTTGCGTCCGCCGACCCGGTTTTGTGCTTCGAAAACTGAAACACGGAAACCCCGTTTCGCCAGAATCATCGCCGAGGTTAATCCGCCCGGCCCGGCTCCGATGATCACAATTCGCTTGCTGTTCATAAATAGCACTCCCGCTTAGGCAAGCTAAGCTACGGCTTATTTAGACAAAAAAGAAGTCTCTTTTTAAGCGCCCGGCAGGTACTGTCAACGCATGTTCAGTCGTTCGTTTGTGAAGTTTAATAATTGGCTTACGCGGCTTCGCCGGACTCAGGTTTGTCCGCAGAATCTGCTATTGCTGGTTCCCCGTTGTTTGCAAAAAAACGGCTGTGCGCAGACGCTGGGTGAAACCATCGACGACTGCAAAGCCTGCGGGCAGTGCAACGTCACCGATCTGCTGGCCATCCGGGATGAATTCGGGATTCATTGCAGTCTGGCCGCTGGTGGACGCGAGGCGCTGGCGTTTGTGCGCAATCCGCAGATCAAAGCGGTCGTGGCAGTCGCCTGCGAAAAAGAACTCACGCAGGGCATCCTGGCCGTCTTTCCGAAACCGGTACTTGGCGTGCTGAACATCCAGACCAATGGCCCCTGCCGCAATACGTACCTCGACCCCGACCTCGTCCGCGCCGCCATCCGTTCCATGCTCAAATAGGGTAACATCACCGCTCCATTACCCTTTTTCGCGGACTGCTTGCCCCATTTCCAAACCTTGGAACTGAGATGTTTCAGACGCACTTTCAGCAAGTCTGAAAAAAACGGCCAACGGGAATGGTAATGGATGGTAAAGGCGTGTAAAACTTAAGCCTGTGTGCAGGGGTTTTATTTAAAGGGGCGTAATGGATACGGTGACACTTCAAGAGCTGGAGCGGCATTTATGGGAGGCGGCGCATATCATTACCGGCCCCATCGATGCGTCTGACTATAAAACCTACATTTTTCCGGTGCTTTTCTTTAAACGCGTCTGCGATGTCTACGATGAAGAGTACGCCGAGGCGCTGAAGTTTTCGGATGGCGACAAAGATTATGCTGCACTGCCGGAACAACACCGTATGCAAGTGCCGAAAGGTTGCCATTGGCGCGATGTGATGACCGCGACCATGGATGTCGGCAAAACGCTCAAGGCGGCCTTCATGGGCATTGAGAAGGCGAATCACCGTCTGTATGGCATCTTTGGCGATGCATCCTGGACAAATAAGGAGCGGTTACCGGATCACCTGCTGCTTCAGTTGCTCAACCATTTCAACAAGATCGATCTGGGTGTAAAGAATGTCCGGGTGGATGACATGGGCCGCGCCTATGAATATCTGATCAAGCGGTTTGCCGACAAAGCCAACAAAAAGGCGGGCGAGTTCTACACCCCGCGCTCCATTGTGCGGCTGATGGTCAACATTCTCGACCCCAAGCCCGGCGAAACGGTCTATGACCCGGCCTGCGGCACCGGCGGCATGTTGCTGGAAACCCTGCACCACGTGAAAGAAAAGGGGGGCGACCCGCGCCGGTTGAAGCTCAAGGGGCAGGAAAAGAACCTCACCACCGAAGCTATTGCCCGTATGAATCTTTATCTGCATGGCATGGAGGATTTTGATATTCGGCGCGGTGACACTCTGCGCGACCCCAAGTTTCTGGTTTCCGACCGGCTGGAACAGTTCGACTGTGTAATCGCTAATCCGCCCTTCAGCCTGAGTGAGTGGGGCTACACCCAATGGCAAACCGATCCATTCAGCCGGCATGGATTCGGACTGGCCCCGAAAACCAACGGGGATTTTGCGTGGGTCATGCACATGTACACATCCATGAATGCGGCAAACGGACGCATGGCCGTGGTGCTACCACACGGCGTACTGTTCCGCTCCGGAGCCGAGGCAAAGATACGCCAAAAGCTGTTGGACGTCGGAGCCATCGAGGCCGTCGTCGGGCTGGCGGGCAACCTGTTCTATGGAACCGGCATCCCAGCCTGCATCCTGATTCTCCGCAAAAAGGAGCGCAAGAAAGCCGCAGTCCTCTTCATCAATGCCGAAGAAATCTACACCAAAGGCCGCGCCCAGAACACCATGACCGAGGCGCAGGCCGATGAAATCTATGGCATCTACGCCCGGCAGCACCAAAAAGCGCATGAGCAGGAAGGCGTCAGCCGCTGGGTCGAGTATAGCGAGCTGAAAGAAAACGACTTTAACCTCAACATTGCCCGTTACGTCCAGAAGCCGCTGGAAGAAGAAACCATCACGGTTGAAGAAGCGCTGCGCGATTTCAAAGACAAACTCTCTGCGCTGGAAAAAGCCGAGGATGAGCTGGAAGCCCTGCTGGAGCGGGAGGGATTTGAGCTATGACCGAATCCAATCGAATTGAATATAAACGTGAGCTGACCGACTCGCTGGAACGGGAAGTGGTCGCGTTCCTGAATGCTGGGGAAGGTGGAACCGTTTATATCGGCATGGATCGGGACGGCGGCGTTTACGGCGTGGAAGCCTGTGATCAGACGCAACTGGTCATCAAGGACCGGCTAAAAAACAATATCCAGCCATCCATCATGGGGCTGTTCGAGATCCTTCATGAAACGCACGACGGCAAAAACGTTTTGCGGCTCACGATTGCCGGCGGACTGGGAAAGCCCTATTTCCTTAAAAAATATGGCATGACCGAGAAGGGTTGCTTTTTGCGGGTCGGCAGTGCCTGCGAGCCGATGCCGAAAGAAATGATCGAATCGCTCTATGGCAAACGCGTTCGTAACACCATCGGCCGGATGGAGTCGCCTCGGCGAGATCTGACGTTTGCTCAGCTCAAAATTTACTATGACGCCCGCGGATTGACACTGAACAACAGTTTCATGAAAAACCTGGAGTTGCTGACACCGGACGACCGTCCTAACTATGCCGCCTATCTGCTGGCCGACGAAAACGGCTCATCGTTGCAAGTAGCCAAGTATGCCGGAGAAGACCGCGTCGATCTGATCGAAAACCGCGACTATGGCCGATGCTCGCTCGTCAAAGCACTCAAATCGGTTTTCGACCGGGTCGATGTCGAAAACACCGTCTTCACCAAAATCGGCTATCCGCTGAGGGAAGAACGCGAGCTGATTGACTCAACCGCCATGCGCGAAGCGGTCATCAACGCTGTTGTTCATAACGACTATTCGTACGGGGCAGTCCCAAAAGTGGAGTTTTACGCCGACCGCGTCGAAATCACCTCTATGGGCGGTCTGCCGTATGGCGTGACCCAGGCGGATTTCTTTGGAGGCTGTTCCGTCCCTCGCAACAAAGAGATCATGCGTGTTTTCCGGGATCTGGAAATCGTCGAACATCTCGGTTCCGGCGTGCCGCGCATTCTCAAAGCTTACGGCAAAGAGGCCTTTGAAATCAGGGATAGCTATATCCGGATTACGTTCCACTATCAGCCGGAAACAGCGGGTAAAGCGGGTGGTGCAATCGGTGGTGTAATCGGTGGTGTAATCGGTGGTGCAATCGGGCTGAGTGAACGCCAAAAGGATATTCTCGGGCTGATTCATGCAGATTCAAAAATCACGTATCGTCAGCTTGCGCAAATGCTTGAAATCAATGATTCCGCAGTCATCAAGCATATTAAAACGTTAAAAGAAAAAGGCGTGCTGAAACGGATCGGCGGCACCCGAGGGCATTGGGAAGTTCTCTATACCAACAACGAACAACCATCAACCAACAACTGAATTTTATGAGTTTAAGCCAACAACAACTTGAAACCATGCTGTGGGGTGCGGCGGAGTATCTGCGCGGGCAGATCGATGCCTCGGACTACAAGCAGTACATTTTTCCGCTGCTTTTCTATAAACGGCTGTCGGATGTCTATGCCGATGAATATGCCGAAGCGCTGGAGTTCTCGAAAGGCGACAAGGATTTCGCCGCACTGCCGGAACAGCACCGCTTTGTCATCCCGGAAGCGTGTCGCTGGGAAAAGCTGAGAGAAACCTCCACCAACATCGGTGAGTTTATTCAGCATGCGCTACGGAACATTGAGAAAACTAATCAGCGTCTCTATGGCGTCTTCGGCGATGCACAGTGGACAAACAAAGAACGTCTGCCGGATCATCTGCTCGCCTCGCTGGTCGAACATTTTTCCAAGATTCCGCTGGGGATCACCTCGGTTTCGCAGGACGATTTGGGCGAAGCCTACGAATATCTGATCAAAAAGTTTGCGGATGACTCCGGCCACACCGCCGCCGAGTTCTACACCAACCGCACCGTTGTGCATCTGATGACCCGCATCATGGAACTGGTGCCCGGCGAAAGCGCCTACGATCCCACCTGCGGAACGGGCGGTATGCTGCTGAATGCCGTGATGGATCTCAGAAAGGCGGGAGCAGGGAATAGCCACGAAAAACACGAAAAAGCACAAAAAGATTGGCGGACGGTGAAGCTGTACGGGCAGGAGGTCAATCTGCTCACCAGTGCGATTGCGCGGATGAACATGTTCCTACATGACATCGAGGAGTTTGATATTCAGCGCGGCGATACACTGGCCGATCCGAAGTTTCTGGAGCGCGACCGGCTGAAGCAGTTTGATGTCATCTTTGCCAATCCGCCGTACTCGATCAAAAAGTGGGATCGAACCAAATTCAGCTCCGACCCGTTTGAACGCAACAAATACGGGGTGCCGCCTCAGGGCTGCGCCGACTATGCCTTCTTTCAGCACATTATTCAGAGTTTGAACCCAAAAACCGGAAGGGCGGCGATGCTCTGGCCGCACGGCGTACTCTTCCGCGATTCTGAGCAGGAAATCCGCAAGCTGGTGATCGAAGCCGACTTGATCGAAGCGGTGATTGGGCTGGGGCCGAACCTGTTTTACAACTCGCCAATGGAATCGTGCGTGGTGGTGTTGCGCTGTAAAAAGTCCAAGGATCGGAAAAACAAAATCCTGTTCATCAACGGCGTCAAAGAAGTCACCCGCGAACGGGCCTTCAGCTTTTTGAATGACGGCAATCTGGAAACGCTGGTCGATGCCTATTTTCATCCTGAACAGCATGAGGACATTGCGCGGCTGGTCGAGGTGTCGGAAATTCGCGACAATTTGCACAATCTCTCCATTCCGCTCTATATCCGTAAAGAAGCGAATGGCGATGAGCAGAGTCTGGAGTCGGTCATTGAAGCGTGGCAAATCGGGCGTGTGGAACTGAAGAAGCAATCGAAGAAATTGTTCCAGGCATTGGAAGAGTTGGGATTTGGGGCATAAGAGGAACCACGAATGAACACGAATGCACACGAATGCAGGACAGCAGAGCGGGTAAAGATTCGTGTTAATTTGTGTGTATTTGTGGTTAAAGGATGTTGAATGGCGAAAGGAACCACGAATGAACACCAATGAACACGAATTGATTTACAAAGAGGAGGTTTATCAGATCGTTGGATGCGCTATGGAGGTGTTGAATGAACTGGGGCATGGGTTTTTGGAGAAACCGTACGAAAACGCGTTAGTTGTTGAGTTTTCTCTGCGCAAAATTGGATGTGCCCAACAACCTTCATTTGATTTGGTGTATAAGGGTGTAAAGGTCGGACTTTACATACCGGATTTGATTGTGATGAATAAAATTGTGGTGGACACAAAAACCATCGACCGCATTACAGATCATGAGCGGGGGCAGATGTTGAATTATTTGAAAACAACTGGGCTGCGGGTTGGTGTTATTCTCAATTTTAAGCACGCGAAACTGGAATGGGAGCGGATTGTTTTGTGAAAGAGGAACCACGAATGAACACTAATGGACACGAATTCAGGGTTGAAGAGGCCGAAAATAATTAGTGTGTATTCGCGTGCATTCGTGGTTGGAAAAAAGGATTTGAATGAAGCTGAGTGAAGAAAAGAAAAAGGCCGGGTGGCAGATCGTCCGGTTTGATGAGATTGCGCGGAATATTTCCAAGCGCGTTGAGCCGTCGGAAACGGATTTGGAAGTTTATGTCGGGCTGGAGCATCTCGATCCGCAGTCGTTGCGTATTACCCGGCGCGGCGTGCCGTCGGATGTTGGCGGGCAGAAGTTGCGCGTCCGACCGGGACAGATCATTTTCGGGAAACGCCGGGCCTATCAAAAGAAACTGGCGGTGGCCGACTTTGACGGCATCTGTTCGGCTCATGCCATGGTGCTGAAAGAAATTCCCGGAAAGATTATTCCCGGACTGCTACCGTACTTCATGCAGTCCGACATGTTCATGGATCGGGCCGTCGCCATTTCGGAAGGCTCGCTGTCGCCGACCATCAAATGGAAAGCCCTCGCCATGCAGGAATTTCCCCTGCCGCCGCCCGATCGCCAAAAAGCCATCCTCGAAGTGCTCCAGGAGGTGGAAGAGTGTATTTGTCATGGGTCAGAAGTAGAGGCGAGACTGAGGAAGGCCATTCGCGTGTTTCTCTCGCACATATTCCCAACGCGGGGCGTTTCAAATGCGAAGCAATCGACATTAATTGGGCTTTCGCAACGTATGCAGACGGGACCTTTTGGCAGCCAGTTGCACGCCTCAGATTATGTCGAAGCCGGGGTGCGGGTGATTATGCCCAAGGACCTCCGACGATCTACTTTTATCGACTATTCAGGTGCGGCGGCAATTAAAGAGAAAAAGGCTGATGGGTTAAAACGGCATTATCTACAAGACCGAGATTTTTTATTTGCACGACGTGGCGATATTGGCTTGGTCGGACAATATCGGCTCGGAGATCCACCTGCTATTTGTGGCACCGGATGTATCCTATTTCGCCCGAAAGCCAATGTGCGAACGGCATATTTGAGAGCACTTCTTGGTGCTCCCACCAGTCAAAAGTGGCTTCAGGATAATGCAGTTGGTATGACTATGCCCAACTTAAGCACAAAAATAATCTCATCGCTACCTGTTGAAGGGATCCTTGATGAATCTCGCATGCATGAGATTGCGGATAGTTACACAGAATTTTCTAAGTTGATCGAGGGCGTTGTTGAATCCGTTGAAAGCAGGAAGAAGTTGTCGAGTAAGATAATCTCCCGTCTTTTAATGGATTCTGCTGAGGCATAAGGAGTGGAAATGTTTTTATCGGAACTAAAGCTGTGGAATTTCAGGAAGTATGGTTCACCACATCTCCAACCCTGAAGTACATCGTGGACGCTAGCTGGTCATGAGAACGAGTTAAAAGATAACGGTTGGATTTTGAGGCATGTAAAAGAGCTGATTCCTACGGCGGAGAACCAGAATGACCTTTAACGAAGAAAACACGATTGAGAATGCACTGAGGGATCGAGGAGAAGGATGAGGGATGAAGGCGGAAGGATGAATTTAAGAGAAATAGTACCCCTTTTTATTCGTGTTGATTGGTGTGCATTCGTGGTTAAGAGAAGTTGAGACAGCTTAAATGAAAAAGTTGCGGATAGTTGTGAGCTCGGTGACAAGTCAGGAGTCGCCGGATCTCTCAACGCTGTTGAGAGTATTCCTGTGGTTGGTACAACGGGAAAGGGTGTTTTTATCAACTCGCTAAAGGGGCAACAAAGGGGCAAAAGGGGCAATCCGAGTGAGTTGGGCAAAGGAAGATGGGTGCCTTTTCAGACATTGAAAGAGATTTTTCCAAGGATTGGAAAACTGTAGGGGATCATTTCCAGGCATTGGAAAGTAACGGGCGAGAGGGGCGGTATGAGCGCGGAGAATAAAAATCAGATCGCGGTGTTTGAGGGCGGACAGATCCGAAAGTCGTTCCACGAGGGCGAGTGGTGGTTTTCGATCATTGATGTGGTTCAGGTGCTGGTCGGCGGCGACCGTCCGCGAAAATACTGGAGCGATTTGAAGAAAAAGCTCACCGCAGAGGGCTATTCTGAAGTGTCCGAAAAAATCGGACAGTTGAAAATGATCTCGCCGGACGGCAAGTTGCGCTTTACTGACTGCGCCAATACCGAAACTCTTTTCCGGATTATCCAGTCGATCCCATCGTCGAAAGTAGAGCCGCTGAAGCGCTGGCTGGCACGAGTCGGTAAAGAACGGATTGATGAGATCGAAAACCCCGAGCTGTCGATGGCCCGGATGCAGGAGCTCTACGAGAAGAAGGGCTAACCATGCTGGCCGAGGCGACGACCGCAGAGCTGCACCGCGACAGGGATTCGCAGGGGCTGGCACCGCTGACCAAAGATGCCCGTGATGGCGGAGCGGTTGCCGGAAGAACCAGAAAAGATATAGAGACTCAGACGGGGAGACCGGTTGTTACCGGAGAGAATTACAGGCACCTGAAGTCCAGACGAACGAAAAAGTTGCTGTAAACAAAGGGCCGGTGTCGGTTTTTATTCGTGTGGATTAGTGTGCATTCGTGGTTCGACAAAGATTCGAGGATGAAATATGAGTTTTAACGAAGAAAACACGATCGAGAATGCGCTGCGGGATCACCTGTGCCAAAGGCGGAAGGATGAAGGCGGAAGGATGAATGAAGTCCGGGAAGATTTCGTTCCTTACGGTTCTCCGCTGATCTCTGACTCCCGATCTCTGACCTCCGGACAAAGCTGGAGCTTTGTCCATGGCGATGACTTGATTCTGCACGGCAAGCAGCCGCAGGATGTTTTCGTTGAGCCTTGGCTGAAGGAGGCGCTCTGCCGTCTAAATCCAATCATTGGGCAGCATCCCGATCTGGCCGACGAGGTGATTCACCGCCTGCGCGGCGTGCTACTGGATGCGAGCTACAGCGGATTGATCCGGGCCAATGAAATTTTTCACGAGTGGCTGCTGGGCAAAAACTCGATGCCGCTGGGCAAGGATGGCGAGCATATCACGATCAACCTGATCGATTTTGATCATCCGGAAAACAATCGCTACGTGCTGAGTCAGCAGGTGCCGTTCACCGGTACGCGGGATGCCTATTTTGATCTGGTCTTTTTTGTGAACGGGATTCCGCTAGTAGTGGGCGAGGTGAAGACGCCGGTGCGCGATGCAATTAGTTGGCAGGACGGCGCGACGGACTTCCTTGGCGGGAATAAGCATTACTGGGAAAACCAAAAGGCGTTCTTTGTCCCAAATCTGCTTTGCTTTGCGTCGGAGGGGAAAACCTTCTGTTACGGCTCAGTCGGCGCGACCTATAAAAACTGGGCTCCGTGGCATCATACGGAGGATGGCGATGATGTGCCGAAGGATTTGCGGACGGTGATGAACAGTGCGTTCCGGCTGCTACATCCGAAGACGCTACTGGAGATTTTGCAGTCGTTCGTTGTCTTTTCGACGGTGAAGCCGGGGGCGGGCAAGCCGAGCTTTAAGATTAAGATTCTGCCGCGCTATCCGCAGGTCGAGGCGGCCAAGGCGATTGTAGAACGTGTTCGCACGCAGGATGCCAAGCAAGGGCTGATCTGGCATTTCCAGGGTTCGGGTAAGTCACTGTTGATGCTGTTTGCCGCGCAGATGCTGAAGGCCGATCCGGAATTAAAGAATCCGACAGTGGTGGTGGTGGTGGACCGGGTGGATCTGGACAGTCAGATCAACGGGGTTTTCAATAATGCGGATGTGAAGAATGTCACCCCGGTGAAGTCGTGCAAGGATTTGGCGCAGGAGTTGAAACAGGATTCCCGGC
>JBILEA010000315.1:0-3189 GCA_044352355.1 Pontiellaceae bacterium
TTTATAGCTCATATAAAGCCATTTTTATGGGCTATATAAAAGCTTTTTATAGACCAAAACCGAAAAGGGACCCGTGTAGACATCTGTGCATTTTGGATTTACCGGTCGGCGCTATGTGGCTCCGCATTCCGATGCGGAGTCTTTACACCGGATCGGACGCGAAGCGAGGCTTTCTGCAACAACCAGCGGGAGTGGCAATCCGGCGCTACGCCAGAGTGCGAAGTGCGTTTACACTATTCCGAAAACAACAAAAAGCCTTATTATCGACATTCTTTTTTATTGGGCGCATGTCAGTTCCGTGACGCATGGGAACCGGGGAACAATTTGCCCCACCGTCCGTTGCGCTGAAGGGTTGAGAGCGCCAGAAAAGCCTCATCGCCTTCGAGGGACCAGAATTGTCCGGTCATCTTGAATCGGCGCTGGTATTGCGAGCAGGTCGATTCAATGGCTCCGGAACCGACGGGCTGACCC
The DNA here is from genome assembly GCA_044352355.1 of Pontiellaceae bacterium. GTDB lineage: Bacteria > Verrucomicrobiota > Kiritimatiellia > Kiritimatiellales > Tichowtungiaceae > Tichowtungia. The sequence continues at coordinate 472 of JBILEA010000315.1, forward strand.
GACTCCGACCCGGTTTTGTAGTCCATCCGGTTCTTGTTTTTCTCCAGATAGGCGGTTTCTTTTTGGATGGCTTCGATTTGCTTCGCGCTGAACTCTTCGAGCCGGACGCTTAAGTCCTTCAAATCCGCGATGAGTCGGGCCGCTGCGTCCGGTTTGTTTTTCAATCCGTCAACATAGGGTCTGGCCCATGCGGCAGCTTCCGGGGTGCCTTTCCCGTAGAGTTCCGCCGCCAGATTCCAGATGTGCTGCTGAACATGAAACAGGTCCAGCCGCTGTACAGCGCCTTTAAAACGATCTTCCACCAGATTCCAGATCCAGACCGCTCCGTCTGCCAGAACCAAAACCGTTTCACACTGACTCATCCCCCGGCGCAGGGCTTCGGCATAGAGTTGGTTCCGGAAGCTGTCCAATCCCTTCCGGGTCGCCACATAGCCGCGCTCTGCAATAATGGGTCGTCCTGCGGCAGTGGTCCCCCGCTGATCGAGCCGGAAAACAGTTCCCGTGTAAACCCAGTGCCAGCGTCCGGTATCTTTATTGGCTTTCCGGAATTCCTCGCTGAGACCCCAGTTGTCCCGCTCACGGATGTTCCATGCGTCAATTTCAATAATCATCGTGGTGTGCTCAGGCAGATCGGGGGCCTCTGCGGATAAACGTGCGATTCCTTCGGCTGACTGAACCAGCCACTCATCGAGATCGTGCAGCAGCAGGGCTTTTTCGCCCTGCCGCCGGGCCTCCCGATGGATCGTGGATGCACTGACGGGGATGCCGGTCATACAGAGAATGTCGTCGGCGGCCTCGGCGGCAGGGGCGCGCAGAGCGGCTAAAGCACAGATCTCCTGAATGCGGGGCGAGACGGTTCCCCGTTCGTGCAGACCGAGCTTGTGATCTGCCGGAGCAAAATGATCGTTGCACTGCGGACAGAATCCGTAATCGCGCTCGAAACGGATTTCCCCGAACGAAGAGGTCACGCTGCGGACTGCGCGGCGTTTTTTGATCATCAGATGCCCGTTGCATTTTGGGCAGACAAAGGGACCCAGATCGGCGGCCTCCTGTACGATACCTTCCAGAGCGATTCGCTGCGCCTCTTTACATTGCTCGCTGATTGCATTCTCAAATGTAGCCATAGAATCAAACTTTCTGACGATTTCCCCGTTCAAGTTACCCCGTATCCAGCCCACCACATCCCTGTTTTCGATCATAATCCTTCCAGTATTGTATAAATACAAAAGAAATACATATCAGGTAAAGACTTGCAACAAAAAAAGAAAAAAAACGCTCCGGCGGAAAGAAAAAGAGATTCAGACGAAAAGATCGGGCTAAACAGAGCCGTCCGGGACAGGGAAAAGGGATGAGCTGCTGCGGCAGCAACTCAGGAACCGGGGCGGTTTCTGACCAATCATTCAGCGCAACGGACGGCAGGGCAAATTGTTCCCCGGTTCCCATGCGTCACGGAACTGACATGCGCCCTTTTTTATTGATAATAACGCGCTTGATTATTATCGCCGGGGAAGATAAATGTTAGCTTATGAAAAGCAGAAAATATGGGTGCGGAAAACTGGTCAGATGTACTGGTGACTATGAAGCATTTGTTCCAAATCCATTACCACCCGATATCGACTTTTCTAAAACCTTGCTTCGCTCCCTTTCAGATGCCGACCGTATGATCGGAAAGTTGGCTGGAGAAGGACGCTCGCTTCAGAATCCGCATATACTCATGCGACCCTTTATTAAAAGGGAAGCCGTACTTTCCAGCCGTATCGAAGGAACTCAGGCGACTCTCGGTGAGCTGCTGGTTGCTGACGCAGGAGCCGCTGTAAACAGAAGCCCCGATGATTTAAGAGAAGTCAGTAATTATGTTACAATCGAACCGCCGAAACACTTGGTATTGCATTTACGACCGCCCAGCGCGGTATAGACAAGCTGATCTCATTGAAGGTGCTGAAACAGATCGATACTGCAAAACGCAATCGCCTCTACTGTGCCCAGTCGATCATGAATATCCTCGATGAGCCTGCGGCATTCCGTCCTGCCGGCCCCGCAAAGTGAATTTTGCAAGGAGCACCGCTACTGGAGTGTCGTTGAAAGCGTACGCACCCGGCGGGGCGTTTATCAGCGGCAGCTTCTTTATCTGGGTGAACTTAACGACAGCCAGAAAGCACAGTGGTGTTCGGCACTGGATGTATTGGATGAATCAAATGATTCCATCCAGCAGATGAGCCTGTTCCCGGACGATCGAACACCCCCCTCGAAAAACTCTACCGCCCTGAGAATCTGCCGGTTCCTGACAGTTCATAATCCCGCCCGGATTCCGCTAAACTGTTACATGGATACCCCTATATTTTTTTACATTCCTTCTTTCCGTAGCCGGAGAAAACCAGTAGAAAGAGGCTCACTTTTTAAGAAAGGATTTTAATTATGACAACGCGATCTATTGGAAAAGATACGAAAACTATTGGTATTAATCTGCCTGACGAAATGGCTGCAGAATTAGCGCGTCGTGCGCATTCCATGTCTATTCCGACGAGCGTCTATTGTAAGCTGGTCTTTGAGCAATGGATAGATTCCGGCGAGCGGATGAACCTCGGGGAGGGGTAAGCTTGGATTTTTGTAGCTATAAATTTCTTCTACCTTAGAGTGGTCGCATGAAAAGGCGAAGTATTCTCTGGACGGTGGGAATTCTTGCGGTGTTGCTATTCACGCGTTGCCATTTTGTTGCGC
>JBILEA010000340.1:0-2860 GCA_044352355.1 Pontiellaceae bacterium
CGCTTTATCGTTCAGCCCGGCGGGTCAATCCGCGACGATGAAGTGATCGCCGCCTGCGATAAATACGGCATCGCGATGGCCTTCACCGGCATGCGCCATTTCAAACATTAATCAATCGTGCGCCGCGAACGGCGTTTGTATTCGTAGACAGCTAATTAAAGAGGGACGGAACGAGCAATGAAAGACAACCGTGTTTCGCGGATCGCGGAACTGATTCGGAGCGGGCAAGCCGTACTCGGCATCGAAATGGGATCCACACGCATCAAGGCGGTTCTGATTGATGCGGACAACTCACCGATTGCATCAGGAGGGCACGGGTGGGAAAATACGCTCAAAGACGGGGTCTGGACCTATCCGTTGGATGAGGTATGGACGGGGCTTCAGTCAAGCTTTGCCGGTCTTCAGAAAAATGTGGAGGAGCGGTATGGTGTTGCTCTGAAGAAGGTGAAAGCCATTGGCATCAGCGGCATGATGCACGGCTATTTGGTTTTCGATGCCGAAGGCAACCAGCTGGTGCCTTTTCGAACATGGCGGAACAATATGACAGGGCAGGCTTCGGAGGATCTCACGGAGCTTTTCAACTATCCGGTTCCGCAACGCTGGAGCATTGCCCACCTCTACCAGTCGATCCTTAACAAAGAGGAGCATGTGAGCCGCATTGCGCACATGACGACTCTGGCCGGTTATGTCCACTGGAAGCTGACGGGACAGCAGGTGATGGGTATTGGCGAGGCGTCCGGAATGTTCCCTATTGATATCAAGACACAGGATTACAACGCCACGCTGACCGATAAGTTCGATGCTCAGATCCAGAACAAGGGCTTCGGCTGGAAACTGAAGGATCTTCTTCCACAGGTTTTAGTCGCCGGGGAACGGGCGGGTGCACTGACGGCAGAAGGCGCTCTTCTGCTCGATCCTGCGGGTAATCTGGAGGCGGGCATTCTGCTCTGTCCCCCCGAAGGTGATGCCGGAACCGGCATGGTCGCCACCAACAGTGTTGAGACGCGTACAGGGAATGTTTCGGCAGGCACGTCGGTTTTCGTGATGCTCGTACTCGAGAGGGAACTTTCAAGGGCGCATCATGAAATTGATCTGGTTACGACGCCGGATGGAAAACTGGTCGGGATGGCCCACTCTAATAACTGCACGTCGGACTATGACGCCTGGATCAGTCTTTTCGGTCAGGCGGCGGAGGTGCTGGGTGCGGAAGTGTCCACTGCGGATCTTTACGACAAGCTGCTGGGGCTGGCTCTGGAGGGAGATCCGGACTGCGGAGGGCTTCTGTCCTACGGCTATATTTCCGGTGAACATATGACCGGCTTCAGCGAAGGGCGGCCTCTTTTCGCCCGATCGTCGGACAGCAACTTCACCTTAGCCAATTTCATGCGCGCTCATCTGTTCACGGCGCTGTGCGCTCTGCGCGCCGGATTGAATGTCCTGATGGATGAAGAGGGCGTTGAGGTGGATAAAATCTGCGGTCATGGCGGCTTTTTCAAAACAGCGAAAGTGGGACAGCGAATTATGGCGGCGGCCACGGGGGCGCCCGTCTCGGTTCTCGAAACCGCCGGTGAAGGCGGCGCGTGGGGGATCGCGCTTCTCGCATCCTTTATGATTCGAGAGAACCGCGACGAGTTCCTACCGAAATTCCTAAAACAGGTTTTTTCCAAAAGCATGGGTGAAGCCGTCCTGCCCGATCCAAAAGATGTGGTCGGCTTTGAACAATTTTTCGAGCGCTACCACAAGGGGCTCGCGATTGAGCGGGCTGCAGTTGAGTCTCTGGCATGACGCAATCAACAGAGAATTCGAGGAGATAACGATTGAAACATCGTGATGTCAAACCCGCCCCGCCCTTCGGGCACCCCTCCGAAGGAGGGATTGTTAAAGTTCCCTCCACGGGAGGGTGCTGGGACGAAGTCACAGACGGGGTGGGTAGTATGACGTTTCAACCGTGAATTGCTCTAGTACTCAGTACATCATAAATATTCGTATAAAAATCGCAGAAACCAGAAAGGGATAATGACCGTTCATGGTGAACCTTCACGGTGAACCGCAAAGTCGCGAAGAACGGGGTTGCGCGGCGGATAAAGAAACCAGTTTATTTTGCGGTTTCCAAAGCTTGGAAATTCGTGCTGATTTGTGTTTATTCGCGGGCAGTTTTTCTAAAGGAGTATTTCAATGGAACAGACATGGTTTAAACTTCAAAACGGCAGTGATGTTCGCGGCGTGGCGCTGGAGGGTGTACTCGGCGAGCCGGTCACGCTGACGCCCGAAATTGTACGTCCGATCGGCTATGCGTTTGCGCAATGGCTGGCGGAAAAGAAGGGCGTTCCGGCCGACCAACTGAAAGTGGCCGTCGGCCACGATTCGCGGCTTTCTGCGGAAAAAATCAAGATCGCTGTTTTCCAAGGGTTGGTAAAAGCGGGATGTGCAACCGCGGACAGCGGGCTTTCTTCTACCCCGGCGATGTTCATGGCGACGGTTTTTGAAAACCATGCCTACGATGGTTCGATCATGCTGACGGCCAGCCATCTGCCGTTCAACCGCAACGGGCTCAAATTTTTCACGCGCGACGGCGGACTCGAAAAAGCCGATATTAAAAAAATTCTGACTATCGCGACGGAAACCGGTCTGTTCGATGCCAAGGGCGGGAAGAAGGCGACCAAAATCAATTTGATGGATGACTATTCCGCGGCGCTGGTTGCGACGATCCGCAAGGGTGCCGGTCTGGGTGATAAACCGCTGACTGGACTAAAGATTGTGGTTGATGCCGGTAATGGCGCGGGCGGGTTCTTTGTGGACAAGGTGCTTAAGCCCTTAGGCGCAAATACTAAAGGCAGCCAGTTCCTTGATCCGGACGGAC
>JBILEA010000009.1:0-32043 GCA_044352355.1 Pontiellaceae bacterium
CAGCCATGGATGCCATCATTGATGCCGTGGAAAAAAACGGCGCGGACCTTGGCATTATTTTTGATACGGATGTGGATCGCGCCGGCGCGGTGGACAAGAACGGCAAGCCGATTAACCGGAATCGTTTCATTGCGCTGATGGCTTCTATCGTGCTCGAAGAACATCCCGGCACCGTGATTGTCACCGACTCGGTGACTTCGACGGGTCTGAAATACTGGATTGAAGAAAAACTGGGCGGGGTGCATCACCGTTTCAAGCGCGGCTACAAGAATGTGATCAACGAATCGATCCGGCTGAACAAAGAAGGCAAGGACTCGTGGCTGGCGATGGAAACCTCCGGGCACGGCGCGTTGAAAGAAAACTATTTTCTCGATGACGGCGCCTACCAGATTGCCAAAGTGCTGATCAAAGTTGCGCAGCTGCATGCGAGCGGAAAAGGCTCTGTGGATGAACTGCTGGCTGGTGTACCTGAGCCTGCGGAAGCCCGCGAATTCCGCGCGAAGATCAAAGTGGAAGATTTCGGCGCGTACGGCGGGCAGGTACTCGACGCCTTCACAAAGTTTGTCGAACAGGAACCGGGCTGGTCGCTTACTCCGAATAATTTTGAAGGGGTTCATGCCACGTGCGATGCCGCGCACGGCAATGGCTGGGCGCTGCTGCGCAAATCGCTGCACGATCCGGTTCTGCCGTTGAATGTTGAAAGCGAAGAAGACGGCGGTGTTGCGAAAATCGCCGCACGGATGAAGGCTTTTCTGTCTCAGTTTGATCAGCTTGAACTGCCGATCATCTGACCGATCCGGAGGGGGGCTTGACCGCTCCTCTTTTAAAATGTATATAGGGTCTATACAGATTAAAGGGGACCCCATGCAGGCAACCGTTGTGGATTTACGCTACCGAATGAATGATATATTGAAGGCACTGGCTCGTAATGAGTCGGTGGAAATTCTTTATCACGGGAAAACCCGGGGTGTACTAAGGTCGCAATCCGGCTCTGTCAGCATGAAGGTAAAAGATCACCCGTTTTTCAACATGGGTAAATCGTCCGTGTCGGTTGATGAGGAAATGGCTCGGCTTCGCGGGGGACGTTATCGTGATCTTTGATACGGACATTCTGATTTGGGTTCAGCGCGGCAACACAAAGGCTGCGGATCTGGTGGATAGGGAGGAGGAGCGGCTGATTTCGGTGCAAACGTATATGGAGCTTCTTCAGTGTGCTGAGAACCGGCGTCAGCAGGATGTGATTAAGCAGTTTTTGAAGGATTTTGGATTTCAAACCCTGCCGCTGACAGAAAATACAGGCCATCGGGCGGCCATTTACATTGAAGAATTTTCACTGTCGCACGGAGTCAGAACCGGGGATGCGATTATTGCTGCAACCGCAGCAGAAAATAATCTGACGCTCTGTTCCGGTAATGCAAAGCATTTTAAGCCGATTCAGGACTTGAAACTGCGGATTTTCCGACCGTAACGCGGGGAGTGAATGGTGAAGAAAACGGTTTTAGTAACAGGTGCAACGCGCGGAATCGGTCGTGAGGTGACAAAGCAACTCTGTGCGCAGGGATTTACGGTTTTTGCCACGGGTCGCGATCAGCAGTTGCTGGCCGCGTTGAAGGAAGAAACGGGCTGTCGCGGTTCCGTATGTGACTTATCCGATGCAGAGGCGGTGGTCGCTTTGTATGTGACCGCTCAAAAGGCGCTGGGCCGGATTGATGTGCTGATCAATAACGCGGGCTTTAATCCCGGCAAGGAGCCGATTATTGAAGTTGACGCGGTAAAGATGGACGCCTCCTACGCGGTTAATTTCCGTGCGTCTTTTCTGCTGTGCCGCGAGGCGCTTAAAGAAATGGGCACGCGAAAAAGCGGCCATATTCTTAATATCGTCAGCACGATCGCCCGCACCAGCGCGCCGAACTATTCGGCCTATTGCTCCCTTAAATATGCGCTGCATGGGTTTACGCAGTGTCTGATCAAAGAGGCTCGGCTGGTGAACGTGAAAGTAACCGGCGTTTATCCCGGCGGAACGGATACCGATTTCCGTCCGGAGGAGCGGCTTGATTACATGAAACCGGAATCCGCTGCGCAGATGATCGTTCACTGCATCAATGCTCCGGACGACGTAGTGGTGCATGAGCTGGTTTACCGTCCAATGATTGAATCTAATTTTTGAGGTGTTATGAAAAAAATATTTTTATTGGGGATCGTCAGTGCGGGGCTGCTGCTGTCCGGATGTTCGACGATTGATCCGGTGACCGGTCAGCAGACGCGGAATTTTTATTCGGTGCAGAAAGATGTGGAAATCGGTTCTCAGGTTTATAGCGAAACACTGGCGGAGATGAAGCAGCGCGGCGTACCGGTGAATGCTGACGCGGCGCGTGTGGCGCAACTTAAAGAGATGGTGCGGCGCATCAAATCCGTTTCTGATTTACCCGATCTGCCGTATGAAGTTGCGCTGATTCAGACTAATGTAGTCAATGCCATGGCCGCACCCGGCGGTAAGATCATGGTCTATGAAGGATTGTGGGATCCGCAGAAAGGGTTGGCGCGTGACGACGACGAAATTGCCGCAGTCATTGCGCACGAAATCGCTCACGTCAACTGCCGCCACTCCACCGAGGCGATGACCCGCCAGATGTTGCCCAGTTTAATGTTTATGGGCGGAGCCATCATTGCTCAGGCGAAAGACCGCGAAGATATCGCTTATGCGCTGAGCGGAACCTTCGTTCTTTATAACGGCATCTGGGTGACGCGCTATTCACGTAAGGATGAAATTGAAGCGGATTCCGTTGGTTTGATGTATATGGCGAAAGCCGGCTACGATCCGCGAGCCGCTTTGCGTATCTGGGAGAGAGCTTCGCAGCATCGCAACGGAGGGGATTCGGTTTCCAGTATTTTTTCCACGCATCCGTCAGACAGCACGCGGCTCCAGAACCTGCGCACCCAGTTGCCAGCCGCCATGCAAGTATACACTGACGGCAAAGCAAATTCCCGGTGAACAGATCAAAATGGATTGACAAGAGTTTTTATTAGGGTAAATGTAACGCATTACATTATTAATAAGTTTAAGCTGTGTACAAAATCAGAAGGTGATCGGAAGTAATGAAAATAAAGTCCAAGACAACTCCTGCTTTGTGTTGCTTGTTGGCGGGTTCGTCGCTTGCCGTAGAAACTGACAGGAAGCCCAATGTTATTGTGGTTTTTGTGGATGATTTGGGCTACGCCGATTTAGGGGTGCAAGGGAGTCCGGATGCCCGCACACCGAACATTGATGCGCTGGCGAGAGGCGGGATGCGTTTTACAGACGGCTATGTCTCCGCACCCCAATGCAGTCCGTCACGGGCCGGCCTGCTTACGGGAAGGATTCAGGCCGGGTTCGGCTTTGAGACCAATTTCGGCGGAGCCTTGGATCCTGCCGCTGCGGTGTTGGGCTGGGGCGTGCCGCAAGATGTGAAGATGACACCCGATTATATGAAAGAGCTGGGGTATCGCACCGGTTTGATTGGCAAGTGGCACCTGGGTTATCGCGAAGATCAAAATCCTGTGAACCGCGGATTTGATGAATTTTTAGGCTTTATGAACGGGGGGAGTTTCTTCTTGGGCCGCCCGGGAGGAATCTCGCTGATGAACGGCCTGGAGCCCATTCAGCTTAAGGGAGAGGCCTACCTTACGGAATGGATTTTTGAGCAGGCGGTCGATTTTATTAATCGCAATCACGAAAAGCCGTTTTTCCTTCAGGTGTCGCATCACGCACCGCATCCGATGGGCTACCGGGGGACTCCTGGCCGGATGCAGGAGCGCCAGAAATATTTAGAGCGGTGTTCGGATATTCAGGATCCTGTTAGAAAAACCATGCTGGCCATGATGACTGCAGTCGACGACGGGATCCCGAAAATACTCAATGTGCTTAAAGAGCGCGGAATCGCCGAGAATACATTGATCTTTTTCGCCAGTGACAACGGAGCTCCGTCGGGAACAGACCTTTCCATGGCCCAGAACGCTTCTGTGAACCATCCGCTGGCCGGAGTCAAGGGAGATATTCTGGAGGGAGGCATCCGGGTGCCGTTTATTGCTTACTGGCCGGGAACTATTGCGCCCGGCACCGTCGTTTCTGATCCGATCTGGACGCTGGATATTCTGCCTACGGCGATTGAAATGGCCGGGGGAACCATCCCGCCCGGTCTGGACGGAGTCAGTCTGCTCGAGTTGTTGAAGACCGGACGGCAGGCAAATCTCGATCAGAGAACGATGTTCTGGGTGTACGGGACCCAGTTCGCTGCGAGACGAGGTGATGTGAAAATATACTCGCCGTATAAAGGGATTGTTGATCGATATGATCTGCGAAGCAACATGGGTGAAGACCGGTCTGCGATCTTTCCGGATGCGCTCAAGGGAAAGGCGGATACGCTTGAAAAGGATCTGTTTTGCTGGGCGGAAGGCCTTCCTGAGCCCATCTGGAAGGTGTTTTTTCCGGAAGTCGTGTTGCGTCTTTTTGAGCGCTACAATTACGAAGGGTTTGAAGAGTATCGTCCGGAAAAGATCAACAAGGATCCCAAATTTAATAAATGGAAGATGGCGAGAGATATCTACAAACGGTCGCGGGGGATGACGATGCATCACCCGAATGACTTCGCTTCCGCACTTGAGGGGGCAAAAAAAAAGCAATGAGTGCGCAGCATCAATATCAGGGAATAATGCGCCTCTATCGTCCTGCACAGGACGATTTAAGGGGAACGGGAAGAGATAAAAAAATGGAAAGAACGGATTTTTCTGTAACTTTAAAAAGGCAAGACCGGCTGATTCCGGCTATGCCGGGAACGGTTAAAATTGAAGGCCCGCTGGGAAACAAGCTGGAACAGTCTCTGACAAATCGCGTCATGATGCAGGATTTGGAGCTGATTCTTCGTCCTTATCGCGAGCGGTTCGAGGAGAACAGCGGTCACTGGCGCTGCGAGTATTGGGGTAAATGGGTCACGTCGGTTGTATTAGGCTGTTCTTATCAACCGTCCGCGGATCACTTTGCCGTGCTGGATCGGGCTGTGAAGGGGCTTTTGGCGACTCAGACGCCAGACGGCTACATCGGTACCTATAAAGATAGCGAGCATCTTGGGATTTGGGATGTCTGGGGGCGCAAGTATACGTTGCTAGGGCTGATCGCGGCATATGATCTGACCGGCGATGAAGAAACTTTGGCGTCCGCCTGCCGCGTGGCGGATCATCTGTTGATCGAAGCACCTCCTGGGCAATTTAATCTGACGGAGAACGGGATTGATCTGCTGAAGGGACTTTCGTCCAGCTCGATTCTTGAGCCGCTGGCGCTTCTTTATCAGCGCACTGGCGAAGAGCGTTATCTAAAGCTGGCAGAAGACATTGTGGCGAACTGGTCGAAGCCGAATAAGTTTTTCAGTAACGGACAAAAGCTGATCGAGCAGGCTTTCGCCAAGATCCCGCCGGAGCAGATCGGTTCGCAAAAGGCCTACGAGATGATGTCCTGTTTTGAGGGACTTTGCGAATTGTATCGCATTACCGGCGAGCAATGTTATCTCGCGTCGGCTATAGAGTTTGCAAATACCATTCGGCGTATGGAGCTTATGATTCATGGGTCGGGGTCCAACAAGGAACTTTGGTGCGGCGGAACACGGATCCAGACGGAAATTCTGGAACAGCCGATGGAGACGTGCGTTACGGTAACCTGGATGAAGCTTTGCTATCAACTGCTGAGACTGACCGGTGATTCACTCTGGGCTGATGAGCTGGAAATTTCTCTTTATAACGCACTCATTGGCGCGATGACGCCGGATGGTTCCTGGTGGGCCTACTTTTCGCCGCTGTCCGGACAGCGGGTGCCCAGCCATTACCAGCACGAAGATGTGAAAATGAGTTGCTGTGCGGCAAACGGGCCGCGCGGACTGCTGTTAACGCCCTGCTGGGCGGTGATGAGTGACGACACCGGTGTCATCGTTAATCTGTATGCTCCCGGCCGTTATGACTCTTCTTTGAAGAACGGAACTGCAGTTCGGATTACCCAGCAGACAGATTATCCGGCAAATGACGAAATCGTACTAACGGTTAACCCAGACAAACCAATGGTGTTCACACTGAAGCTTAGAATTCCGGCATGGAGCCTTCGTACACAGCTGACAGTAAATGGCACCCAAGTGAATTGTTGTCCGGGCCGTTATGCTGAACTGACCCGAGAATGGCATACGGGTGACGAGGTGGTTCTGAATCTTGATCTGCGCGGCCGCGTGATTCCGGCGCCGAGCGGTGCTCCGCAGTTTGCGGTGCTGCGAGGCCCGGTTGTTTTAGCATTGGATGACCGGATGGCGAAGCCGCAGGATATCGCGGTTCGACTGGCGTTTGATGAGGAAGGTTTTGTTCCGCTGACCCCGGTAGCGGATAAGCCGGCTGAGGTCTGGATGGCTTTCGAGGTGCCGTTTGATGTGAAACCGCTGCATTATGTCGGGCACTACCAGACGGCATTGACGATGTGCGACTATGCGTCGGCAGGAAACCGGTGGAGCAGTGAAAATCTGTTCCGGGTTTGGCTGCCGCAGCCACTCTTTTTGCGCCACATGTATCCGGAGGGCACATGGCGGCTGATGTGTCCCGGATTGACGGAGTGTCCGACCCTGCAGGACGGTTCGACCGGCAGCATAAAGAGGAATGATTTCCAGGCCAGAAAAGAATAGAAAGATCGTATGACTGACAAGTCGGGCGTTCACCATTTGACAAAAAAAGAGGATCGGGTTCCCCGGCTTCAGAAGGTTGCCTTCGGAATGGGGTCGATGTCGCAGTGCTTGGCCGGCAGTGCGATCGGCAAGCTGGCATATATTGTCCTGAATATGGGGTTGAAGGTGGATCCGGTGCTGGTCGGAATTGCTTGCTCTCTTCCTCGTCTTTTGGATGCATTTGTTGATCCTGTGATCGGATTTCTTTCAGATAACTCGCGCTCAAAGTGGGGCCGCCGCCGTCCCTATATGTTTGCGGGTGCTATTCTGATGGGCGTCATTTTCGCCCTGACGTGGTGTCTGCCGGTTGGCTGGTCTGGAATGCAGTATTTCGGCTATTTCCTGGTGATGTCCTTATTATTTTTCTCAGCTTCAAGTCTATTTATTGTTCCCTGGAGCGCGCTGGGAATGGAAATGAGCTCCGATTATCACGAACGCACCCGGGTCATGGCCTACAGCGCGTTCTTGGCTAATATTGCAGCCTTACTGATGCCGTGGATTTTTAAGGCCACGGAACTGCCGATATTCCGCGACGGCGTTGAGGGCGGGCGGTATGTCGGGTTTATTCTGGCCGGTGTGATTATGGTGACGGGGGTGCTGTCTGCGGTCGGTTGCCGTGAGCGTAATCTTGTGCGGGTTCGTACGCAGAAAAAAATACTCTTCTGGTCCGGTGTAAAAGAAACCTGCCGCAACCGGGCGTTTCTTATTCTCGTTGCCGTCGTTTTTTTTGTGACCTCGGCATTTTACATTATCGAGTCGTTTTCGACCTATGTCATGACGTATTACATTTTCGGCGGAAGCAAAGCCGCCGGCGCCACGATTGTCGGTTGGAGCGGGATGGCATGGGTAATTACCAGTATGGCGTTTGTACCGGTGGCGGCCTGGTTGTCAGCTCGGATTGGGAAAAAAGGGGCCTTCATTGTTTTTCTGCTGATCAAGCTGGCGGGGCACCTTTCAAAAATATTCTGCTACAACCCGGAACATCCGTTGCTTGTCATCATTCCGCCCGTATTTATTGCGGCCGGATTTGTAGCGGTGTGGACGATCGGGAATTCGATGATGGCCGACATCTGTGATATGGACGAACTCAAAACCGGCGCGCGGCGGGAAGGCAGTTACGGGGCGATGTACGGCTGGATTCTGAAGCTGGGCGGCTCGGCCGCCGGGTTGCTGACGGGATATATTCTACGCGGAACCGGTTTTGCGGCTGAACTTGAAGGGGCGCAAAGTGCGGCCACATTGTTTTGGATGCGTGTGTGGGAAATTTCATTGCCGTCGGTCGGTGTAATCATTGCGCTGGTTATTTTGTCATTTTACCCGCTGGGTGAAAAAACAGCGTATGGCATTCGCACGGAGCTGGATCGACGCAGAGGAACTGTTTAAGACGAGGCGCCGACATTAAAAGAGCGAATGCCGGACTTTTTTTAATAGCAGAAATAAAAAACTGACAGGAAAAATAATTTATAATGTAACGCGTTACATTTAGAAATAATTTATACTTCAGTGAAGCGAGGAAGGATAAAGCAATGAAGCAAAGAGATAGTTGGAGCGATGTGCCGGTAAGTTTGGTCCGCAATATTCTTTTTGGATGTATCCTCATGGCGGGTTTTGTGAGCAATGTTGTCGGTGCCGAAAACCTGCGCGCGGCAACTACCCCCTCAGCGGGTGCGATCGAGACCCCGGTGATACAGATCGTCGGTGACCGGGAGATCGAAGTCGTTTTCCCGGGCGGTTCTCGGCCGACACGGTTTCAGGTCCAGCCCCCGAACGTTGTGACCGTGACCGACGAACGGATTACGAACCTCAGCATTTGGACGGATGAGAAACTAGGATGGACATCGAAGAAACTCGGGAACCAGGCAAGGACGAAGCTGGCGGGCTTGACAGACCCCTTTTTTATGGGGAACGCCATGCTCGATGCGCCGAGTTTGGCGATTCGTTCCGTGAACGAACCGACCATACACTACGTTGCCGGGAAGGATTTCGCCGCGGACGCCGGATCGGGCAGCATAGGGCGACTTCCGAACGGCCGCATCGCCCCCGGAGAGGCTGTCTCCGTCAGCTACCGTTACTACGAGCGGCGGATGGACGGAGTTTTTCGAAAACCCGGCGGCGAGGTGGTGCTGCGGCCAGGGCAGCCGCGCAAGGGTGCTCCCCTGCCTCCTGATGCGGAAAAGGACGAGCGGCGCCTTGCCAACATCTGCGTACCCGAACGCCTTGCGAAACTGGGGCCCGAGAATTTGTTTCCCGTTCTTGAAGAAGCGTATCCGGAGCCGCCGCGCACTGTACCCTCGCCAGCGGAGCGTTTATTTCCCTGCGCACTGCGTCGGCTTACGGAAGGCGGTTCGATCAAGATCCTTGTCTGGGGCGACAGCGTGACGGGCGGGTATCTTGGCCGCGACCAGTGGCACCAGCAGCTCGTGCGGCGGCTTGCGGAGCGCTTCCCGAAGGCGAAGGTCGATCTCGTGGTGAGGAGCGGGCCCAACTCGCGCGTTTTCTGCACGGCGCCTTCCGGCGATAACTTCAACTACGCCGAGAAGGTGCTCGCGGGAAAGCCGGACCTCGTGATCTCTGAGTTTCTCAACGATTGTCCGCTCGATGTGGACGAGACCGCGGCCAGGTATCGCAAGATACTGGACGATTTGCGGGCCATTGGAACCGAGTGGATCATCATCACGCCGCATTACAGCACACACACGGGCATCCGGATCGAGCGCGACTGTGACGAAGACCCCCGCGCCTATGTGAAATGGGTTCGCCGGTTTGCCGCCGAAAACAACGTGGCACTCGCGGATGCGTCGCTGCGCTACGGTCGGCTGTGGCGGCAGGGACTGCCCTGGACAACCCTCATGGTCAACTCTATGAACCACCCGGACGCTCGCGGCATGGCCATCTTCGTGGACAGTATCTTTGCGCTGTTTCCGCCGCCGCAACCGTGAGCGATCCGCCCGGTCCGGGATTGTTCAAAACCGGACAATTCAGCCCATGCAAGGGGACAAGATAAAAGTGAAAAATGAAAACCTAAAAAAGGAGGAGTACATTATGCTCATTCGAAACTGGCGTAATTTAATAATTAAATTGGGCATGGTCGCCTTTACAGCCGGCATGCTCGCATCGGCGGCTTCTGCGGAGGTCATTTCCCCGGTGACAAACAAATCCGCATCGATCTTGGAATTCAAACTGCCAGCCGGCGATGAGGCACTGCTTGAGGCGCGTGCAAATCCCCCGATGGACCCTCGCGGGAACAAATTCACCTATGACCGAAACATGTTTTATATTAATGATCAGCCGATCTTCCTTTACTCCGGTGAGATACAGTACGCCCGCACACCCGAGGCGGAATGGGAAGATCGCATCATCAAAGCCAAGAACAGTGGTTTGAATTGCATCGCAACATATTTTTTCTGGAGTGCTGTTGAGCCGGTCGAAGGTGTTTTCAATTTTTCCGGACGCTATGATATTCACCGGTTTCTCGATCTGTGCCGCAAACATGGGATGTTCGTTATTCTGCGACTCGGCCCGATAGCAAACGGGGAGTTGCGCAACGGCGGCCTGCCGCAATGGGTTCGCGAGCGGATCCCCGGGAAGTGGAAGACCGAATTGTATCCAACCCCCGAATGGTATTTTGATGCTGTCAAAATATATTACGAAAAAGTCTGTCAGCAGGTCAGTGACTTTTTCCCTTCACGCGGAGGGAACGTCGTGATGGTACAAATTGATAACGAAACGCACGTTCCCTGGCTGTGGGGCAAGCCGGAAACCAAGGCGGCGGCGCAGGACACGATCAACCGTCTCAAGCAGCTCGCCCGGGATGCGGGCTTTGAAGGCCCGTTCGCCTGTACCGGCTGGCTGGCCGCTACGGGTGTCATCGCCGAGGGGGTGTTGCCTTTGACCGGATTCTATCCGCTGAAAAACTGGGTGCCGTTCGAGCCGCAGAAAATCGGTAGTTTAGCCATTCGCGACGCGAGTAATTTCCATTTCAAGAACCCCCCGGTCGATCCGGCTGCCCAGCCTTTTTTTGCCATTGAAAATCAGGGAGGCTGTGGCTACTACTCCGTGACGCCTGACAGCTTTGCCGCCGCATTTACTGCCTGTGACATCGCCCGCGGTGTCAACGGAACAAGTTACTATATTTTTTCCGGAGGCACGAACCCCCGCCCTTACCCCGGACCGTACGACAACTTGTATCACGGCGAAGAGGGCCTGTGCCATCCGGACACCTTACGCATGTCCTATGACTTTGGCGCGCCACTGGGAGAATTCCAGCAAACCAGAGAGTCTGTAAATTACATTCGCCGCCTCGGTCTTTTTCTGAACAGTTTCGGCGATACCGTGCAGCGTACGCGCTATATCGAGCCTGTCATTCCGGAAGTGAAGATTCTCGGGGAGAGATTTCAGGCTGGTTTCCGCGGTGCCGGTGATTCGGGGTTTGTTTTCATCAACAGCTACAAACTGCCTGACGATCAGGCGACCGAGCCGCTCTCGATCGTCTGTCGGTCGGGTGATCGCACTGTTTCCTGGCCAAACCATTCGACGCTGCATGTCCGGCGGAACCATCCGGTGATACTGCCGTTCCGATTGAACATCGGAGGTGTGGCATTTCGCTACGCAACCGCATCACCGCTCTGCCGGTTTTCCGGCATGGGCGCGGAGCATGCGGTTTTTTATGCAAACGAGAACGACCCTGCCGAATTTTTCTTCGACGGAATCAATGAAAACAGCATTGAGTTTCTGCAAGGAGCAAAACTGTTTCCGCAGCCGGACGGCATGGCTGCGGTGGTGGACCCGATGGTCCCGGACAATCTGGTCGTGATCCGGCGCGCCGGCAAACCGCCGTTGTGCATCAAGGTTCTCACGGAACGGGATTCACTTCGAGCCTACCGGCTTGATGGCCTGTCGAACCACCTGATACTCACCGATCTCATACCACTTGACCTTCGTGAAGACGGGCTGCGGTTTGAATACACGGAGGAGCATGGCCGAAAAGGGGAAATTGCATTGTATCCCGCCAGAGATTTCGGCCCGGGCCGGTATAAAAACCAATGGACCCGGCAGACCGTGGCGCTGCGGCCTGAACCGGCTGCGGTTGCCTTCAGCCTGTCCGGCGACGGCAGTTACCGTGCGTTGATTGATCCGCGCACCATCCCTGCCGACGCCAAGGAACTCTGGATTACAACGACCCCGCTTACCGCTTTTTACGGGGCGGAGTTTTATGTCGATGGCATGCTCGGTTCAGACACTTACTATCGTCGCGAGGTCAGCGGCGCGTTTGCTCCGTGGACTTTCGGCGTGAAACGCTTCCTGCATGCCAACAGATGCCAGTGGGTTGTACAGCAGCAGGCGGATGGGAAACACATCCGTTTATTGAACAAGGTTACCAGCGAGGCGCTTGCGATGACCGGCGATTCCGTAAAACAGGTGTGTCTGGTTGACGGCAGGAAGCCCTGTACGCCGAACCAGCTTTGGGAAATTGTAAACGGCACCTCGATCAGGAATTCCCTCGCGGAACTCTGGCTTGAAGTGGATGCGGAAGGCACTCTGGTTCTGCGCAAGACAGGAGACGAAGAAAAACGGAACTGGGACATTTCTCATACGGATGAATGCTATTCATCCATTCGGAATGTTGCCACCGACAAATTCCTTGATGTGTCAGCCAAAGGACTTCTCTCGGCAGCGAAACCAGACGCCAAGTTCGAGGTGATATTCAAGTCCTTCGAGTTTGCGCCCTTTGTCCCCGGCAAAACTTCACGTGCGCCCATAAAATATACTTATGGTGATTTTTCCCGTGTGGCATCCGTTTCATATCTCAAGGAAGGGTCGGTGAAGCTTGAGCCAGCTCTTTCGTCCGTCCCGGAACTGAAATAGGAAACACAGATGGAAAACAGACGAAACGGAAAAGATGTCTGACTTGGCGAATGGCGGCTTTTTTTAAAGCAGAAATAAAAGTTGACAAGCAAAATGATTTATAATGTAATGCGTTACATAAACAAAAACAATTTGTGTTCAGGTGAATGCAATCAAGAAAAAACAGGAGGTAGGCGTATGAAGAAGTTATGGATGGGAATACTAAGCGCAGTGTGTGCAGGTAGTGCGATGGCAACGGTTATCTTTCAGGATAACTTCCAGAATAACAGCGGGGCGTTGCATAACCGCAGGCCCGATACATTTGATTCGGGTGTCAGCGCGCTGGCCTATTGGAAAAATGAGGCGGTTAACTTTACGGTCACAAACGGGGTGTTGCAGACAACGACGAACGGAGTGGCTTCAGCATGGCTAACTATGCCGACGGTCTCCGCCGGGCAAGTCATTAAAGTGAGTGCAGTGATGGTCGCAAACGGGGATGTCAATACCGACTATCTGAGTATTGGTTTTTCAAATGCAAAGAATGCCACGTATTCCGCCGGTAATCCGTGGATGAGTATGTATCGTCGAGTTGACATTCAGAACGGCAAGGGGTTGTTAAAGGTTTATTCGGGAGAGGGCGCAACCGGTTCCAATTTGGTGAATCAGGCACTTCTTACCGAGGCTCAGGGCTTTACGACCAACCTGAATGCCCGTAATACCGTTAATTACGAATACAACACAACCACCGGAAATCTGCTGGTATGGCTGCTCAGCGCAAGCGGTACTTCAGTTACCCAGTATAACGGATCGGTAAATTACGGCGGCGTGGCCGGAGCGATTGTGCCGGCGGATCAGATCAAATTCATGGCGCTCACATTCAATAGCGTGAACATGTTGGGATCCGCTAATCCGGCTTATTTGGATAATCTGACGGTCGAGGTCATTCCTGAGCCGGCAACGGTCGGATTGTTCATGGTTTCCGGGCTCGGGGTGCTGGCGATCCGCAGAGCGCTGCGCTGAGCTTCCGTAAAAAGGGGAGCGGATGTGGAGAAACCTCCTCTCCCTTCTTTTTCACAAACAGGTTATCATTCTTCAGCCCCGGCTCCGGTTGCTGAGGTTCATCATAAGCCGGACACCCCGAGTCCAGGTGCCGGGTTGTTGCGCCCTGAAACGGCCGATTTTGAAGGAATGTTATGCGTAAATTTTTTGAAATAATTGCAGCCGCCGGGCTTGCGGGGTGTTGTTGCGCGGAGAATCTGCTGCCAAACGGTTCGTTTGAAAACGGGTTACAGGGCTGGCAGACCGGCGGGCACAGCAGCAATGAAATCGCGCGGGTTTCCGTTGATGAAGGTCCGGTCCGGCACGCGGTTCGAATCGATACCCGCAATGTACACTGGGGCGAGCGCTCCGTTCTTTCCGATCCGGTGGCGGTCGAAGCCGCAGCAACGTATGAGGTGCGAGGACTGGTTAAGAGACTGGCGGGATACGGATACCGTTCGAGCGTGGCGGTTGTCTGGAAAGATGCTCGGCAGCAGATGATCGGCGTGGAAAATGTCTGGTGCGGGGTTCTGTTCGGCAGTGACTGGGTGCAGGAGTCGCGCCGCGTGATTGCGCCGGCTGGCGCGGTTTCAGCGCAGATCAAGGCCGGAATTGAAATGGGAACCGGCGAACGCAACGCGGCTCTGTTTACCGATTTGCAGTTCGAGCGGGTGGCCGACACCCCTCCGCAACTGGCGGTTCATCTTTTTGCCGGAAAGACTCTCAAGGGGGCATCTTCCGGTCTGAAAATTCATTTAACCAATACGGGCGGGCGGCGGCTTTCCGGCCTGTCGGTTTCGTTGACCCTGCCGGACGGCATGAGCGCCGCAACCAATGAGTGGAGCTTTGAAAAGCTGGGAGCCGGAGAGGTTTGGAGCCGGGAGGTTTCGCTGTCCGGCTATCCGGAAAATAGCCGAGACCGGATTCAAATCTCCGTAACAGGGCGCGCCGGGGATCAAAAAGTTGTATTTGATCAGAGCACTCCGGTTCATATTTCGGATGCCACGCCGGTTGTCATAGCGTCGGAAAGGCTGAGTCTGCCGCCGCTTCCGGACATGAAGGTCAGGCTCGGTGCCTATTATTTTCCGGTCATGATCGACTGGGGCGGGGGGCCCCGGCCCGGTCTGCGGGCCATCGAAAGCATGAAGCCGCTGCTGGGCTATTATGACGAGCGTTCGCCCGAAGTGGCGGACTGGCACATCGCATGGGCGCGGCAGCACGGCATCTCCTGGTTTGCTGTGGATTGGTACTGGAATCAGGGCGAAGAATTTCTCAACGACGCGCTCGATGAAGGACTGATGAACAGCCGGTTTTTTGATCAAATGGAGTTTTGCATCCACTGGTGCAATCAGGATCCCGCCTGCACAACCTTCCGGGCGTATGATTATTCGCCGGAGACGCTCCGGGAGCTGGCCGGATCGCTGTGTGACCGGTATTTCGGCAGAAAAAATTATCTGACGGTGGAGGGCAAGCCGGTGCTGATGATTTTTCAGCCCGCCAGTCTGGTCAATGACAACGGAGGACCGGACGGAACCCGGGCGGCGCTGGAAGTCATGGAGGAAGCGGCGAAATCCAAAGGATTCAAAGGGATTTATTTTGTGGCGGTTAACAATTCGCCGGTTGTGCCGGATTACGCCTCAGCCGGTTTTGATGCGGTATCGCCGTACAGTTTCCTGTTCGCGAACCTGCTGCCGAAGCGAACCGACCGGATCGAATTCGATTACGACCGGATTGTTCAATGCTACGTGGAGTATTTTAAATTCAATCAGCAGCAGGTGCATGCACAGGGGCTGAAATATATCCCGACGGCGTGGGCCGGCTGGGATGATTTGCCGCGGCATGGAGAGCACCGGCGGGCCTCGTCGGTGACAACGACCGGCAACACCCCGGAAAAGTTTCGCGCCATGGTGCAGGCGTTGCCTGATTACGCCGAGCAAGAAAATCCGCTGGCGCTGATTGAGGCGTGGAACGAGTGGGGCGAGGGGACTGTCATTGAGCCCGGCAAGCAGTACGGGTTTGATCATCTCTCGGCCATCTGGAGTGTTCTGGGCTCGAACGCACCGGCGAGTTATGAAGTGCCGGTTCCGGATCAGGACTCCTATCAACGCATGCAGGCCCCGCCGCTTTTTATCGATAATCTGTCCTATGCGGAACGCTTCAATGCCGGACGACAGTGGAAAAACGGCGTGAAGATGGATTTTGACTCCAAGCGCAGCCTGTGGCTGCAGACTGCCGGTGAAGAGGGATATGCCTGGATTGCGGACGGCCTGTTGCGTGTTCTGGTTCATCAGCCCGGCGTTAAGCTGACCGGACCGGAAGCTCTCTGGCTGGATGCATCGGTGGTGAAGGGGGTTGCTCTGCGCCTGCGGAGTGATTTTGACACCGGCGTGGCGCTGCAGTGGCGGACCGGACCGGATGCGCCGTGGAAGGGACTTCCGGTTCAGCGGGTATCAGACGGCGATTGGACGGAGTTGCGCTTTGACTGTTCGGGCTCGGCAGATTGGTTCGGAGAGATTTATCAGTTCCGGCTGGCTTTCAAAGAGGGAACCGGACGGGTTGAATTGGATTGGTTGAATACATTACAGGAGGCAGTTCGATGAAAAATCAAAAGTTTGGACGCAGGATTCCCGCGTGGATGGGAATGGGAGCAGCGATGGTGGTGCCGTTGATGTCGGTGGCGGAACGGCCCGACACGGTGCTGCACGGCTGGCAGAAAGCAAAGGGCAAATTTCCGGCGGGAAAGCGTCCGAATGTGCTGTGGGTGCAGACGGATGAGCAGCGTCCGGATTCGCTCGGCTGCTACGGTTCTGAATGGGCCAAAACTCCGAATATTGACCGGCTGGCTGCTCTCGGCACGGTCTTTACGGAATGTCATGTGCAGAGTCCGGTTTGTGTGCCGAGCCGCAGCTCCATGATTTTCTGCAAATATCCGCAGGAGCTTTCCATTTACGAAAATGTAAAAGCTTTCCGGGACGGGTTTATCGATCCGAAGGCGAAAAGCTGGGTCAATTGCATGGCAGATGCCGGTTACCGGACGGTCAGCATCGGTAAGTGGCACACACCGAATCACGCCACCTGGCAGGAAAACTATCTGTTCGATCTGTTTGGAGATGTAACGGGATATTATTCGCTGCAGGGACGCTTTGCGAAGCAGGAAAAGGAGCACCGGGTTGTTAAGCGGCCGGGAGAGAAGTACCCGATCATTATCGGCGGGGTTTATCCCTATCACGATTACGGCGTAACGCCCGCATCGTACCTGACCGATCTGGGAATTGAAAAAATGCGCGCTCTGAAAGCGGAAGGCAAGCCGTGGCTGTTGCGTCTTTCGTACATCTGGCCTCACACGCCGGTGCTGGCGCCATCCCCTTGGGACAAGCTGTATGACCCTGCAAAAATCCCAAACCGGGCTGTGAACCGCGCTGCGTATGAAACCCGGTCGGATTACGACCGCTGGTTCGCCGACTATCAGGGCGGTTTTAAAATGGACAAGGCTCAATGGGCTCAGTGCGCCGCAGATTATTATGCGCTTTGTGCTCATATCGATAACGAGTTCGGGCGTCTTCTGCAGGCGCTTGAGCAGATGGGCGAGCTGGATAATACGATCATCGCATTTAATTCCGATCACGGTCGCAGTCTGGGCGAAGCCGGACTCGCTGAGAAGGGAACCTATGACCGCGAGGTCTGGCGCGTACCGTTTGTTTTTTCATGTCCCGGCCTGATTCCTCAGGGGCAGCGGAATGAACAGCTTTGCGAATATCTGGACTTCGGAAAAACGATTGCCGATCTGTGCAAGGTTCCTCTGGCGCCTGGTCTACGGGGACGCAATGTTTTCACAGAGCCAGCTCCCGATGCGGTTTTCGGGGTGATTGAGATTGGTGATTATCGCCGGGCCGGAGTACGCAACGGCAAATACCGTTTCGATTGTACGCTGGCGTATAAATACACACTGGTTCCTGAGGAAAAGTGCGACCCGAATCTGTTCGATGTTCAGGCGGATCCGCATGAAGAGAACAATCTGGCGCGCAATCCGGAATATGCACCGGTGATCAAAGAAATGTATCAGCGACTGCGGGATTGGTGCAAAGAAACGGATCCGGCAACGTATTCAAATATGTAAACTGAAAGGACTGAATCATGAAATCATACGGGAAACAGCTGAGTGTTCTGATGGCGGCGGCTCTTGCGGCGGGCAGCGGATTTGCGCTGTCCGGAAAAAACGTGAAAATTGAAAACGGGGAAGGACCCGGATGGGTGTTCAAAAACTGCCGGCTGGTTGAATACGGCGCCACAACCCTTCATTTTACCGAGCAGAAGGGATCTTTCATTGAGTTCTCATTCGTTGGGACAGGAATTGAAGTATATGCGAAGACAGATCCGCAGTGCGGTTCGGTTGATATTTTCATCGATGAGGTGTTTCAGTCCGCAGTGGATACATCAAGTGCTGAGAATATCTGGAAGGTTAAAGTTTTCGAGAAAGGCAGTCTCTCTGCCGGTTCGCATAAGATCCGGATTGCTCAGACCGGTAAGCATGGGATTAAGCTGGACTATATCCAGGTATTTAATGATCCGGCTGTCGTGGTAGGCTGTTCAAAGCGGGACGATTTTGCGTTTCATGGCGTTGCGCGGCTGATGTGAAATAAGGATGACACCGATGAAAAGAATGTGGTTTTCAATCCTGTTGGTGCTGGTTGCCGGGCGGATGAGTCCGGCGGCAGAGGTTGTTCTTTCTGCCGCCGTTACAGCGGATGATGTTTCGGTTACTGTGCCGGAGGGAACATGGCACCTCGGCGAGCGGGATGTGAACATCCTCAAGGGCGGGCGGTTTTTTGTCCTTGGGGCTGGATCGCACTCCGTAAAGGATGAACCGTTGCAACTCTCTGATCAGATTCCAGACGGATTCTGGAAAGGAACCAAACTGCAAGGCCCTAAGCCGGTCGGCCCGATCAATGCCCGCTGGTCGCTGCGACCGGAAACGCTCGTAATCCGGCGTCAGCCGGGCGGAGAGCCGCTGGTGCTGGGGAAGGATTATCTGGTTTCGTCTCAGTATGCGCTGGTCGGGCTGGGGCCTGAGACATCTCTGACTACAAAAGATGTGGTTTTCGCCAGTTATCACTACAGCGTTCACCGCTTGGATTCCGTGGTGCTGAACAGCGAAGGAGAAGTTGAATATGTGCAGGGTGTTTCCGGAGTTGCATCCATTATTCCGCCGGAAATCGCGCCGGACAGTATCCGTCTATTCAACGTGTATCGTCCATACAGTGCAGACTCCCTGTCGCAGGATCATTTGTTTTTCCTTGAGGCTTCGGGTGCGGACATTGCAACCGCCACAACCGTCGGAAGAATTCCGAAGACTCTGGCAAAGCTGAAGCAGGGGCAGCCGGTAACTATCGTGTGCCTGGGCGATTCGGTGACGGTCGGAGCGGATATTGTGAATCCCCTGGATTCGTATGTGGAGCAATTCCGCTCCGCGTTGCAGAAGAGGTTTTCTCCGGAGCAGATCCGTCTTCACAATATCAGCCTCGGCGGCAGCCGGTCGATCCAGTGGCTTTACAAGGGCGATTACAAGGGACTTCCCAAGCGCCCAGCGGATATCTGCGACTTTCAGCGCGTTCTCGATCTCAAGCCGGATCTTGTCACGATCGAGTTTGTAAATGACATGACGCTGAAACCGGGCGAGTTGGAAGAATCGTACAATGAAATATACAATAAACTGTCGGGGATCGGGGCAGAAATCATCCTGATCACTCCGCATTTTGTTCATCCTGGGCTGATGGGGTTGCAGGGGAATCCTCTCCGTCCACCGGAAAAGCGCCCGCTGATCCCCTTCCTGCGCGAGTTTGCCGCCCGGAAGCAGATCGGACTGGCGGATGCCTCATCGCGCTGGGAGCAGTCCTGGAAAGAGGGCATCCCTTATATGACGATGATGGCCAATTTTTTCAACCATCCGGACGCCAACGGCGATCGGCTGTTTGCTGAAGAGCTCATGAAATGTTTTTCTGAAGTACCGTGATGTACCGGTTTCCGCCGTGAGGCGGAGGTACATTCTGAAGGCGATCCGTTCGTTGTTATTCACAAAGGGGGCGGTATGTTTAAGATCTTCGGGTTGATGTTTTTGTTGGGATCCGGCGGGGCCTTTTCCGAAACGGTTCTTGTGGACAGTTTTAATGGCAATTCCGGCAGCCTGAACGAACGGCTGCCGGACACGGGCTCGGCGGAATGGTCGGATTTAACCGGTTCGTTTGTGGTGACGAACGGTGTGCTTTCCGCGGTCGCCTCCGGGTTGGCCTCCGCGTGGATGCCGATGCCGGTGTTTGAGACCGGAGAGGTCATCCGGGTCAGTGCCGTTGTGGCCGGGAACGGAGACGCCAATACCGATTATGTTGCACTCGGATTTTCGGAAACGAAAAATCATTTGTATGTGACAGGAGGTCCGTGGGAATCGCTGTACCGCCGGGTCGATTCACAGGCAGGCAAGGGGTATCTGCGGCTTCATTCCGGTGCCGGATCGTCCGGAACCAATCTGATGAATCTGACAGCGCTGGCCGGTGAGAACGGATTCGTTACGAATCTGAATGCGCGGAACTCTCTGGCGTTCGAGTATCATACCGGCAGCGGGAATCTGTCTCTCTGGCTGACCGGCGAAAATGGCGTCTGTGTTCAGCAGTACAATGGACCGGTTAACTATGGCGGGGTCAGCGGCGCGGTGGTTCCGGCCGGCAAAATCAACTACCTGACCGCGACTTTTAACAGTGTCAATCCGGCCGGAGCGACCAATCCGGCTTTTATTGATGATCTGTTGATGCAGATTATTCCAGTGAATGCGGTCCGTGCCGGCAGCTCGACGGAGTGGACTTTTTCACGGTGCAGCCGGATTGAAAACAACACGCTGGTCGCCACGGTGACGAACCGCGCATACGCCCAGGGGTATTTTTACGGAACCGGCGTGGAGCTGTTTGTCCGCAGGGGCCCCTCGACCGGCAGTGCCGATGTGTATGTGGATGGGCGCTACATGGCGCGGATTTATACCGCCAGTTCTTCTGTACAGTCGGGAATGCTGGTTTTTTCAACCAACGGACTGCGCCGGGCGGGCCATGTGATCCGGATTGTGCAGGTGGATGCGCCGATCGAGATCGATTATATCAGTCCGCTGGACGACGGTGGAGCGGACGGTCAGGCCCCGAATGCGCAGGCCTCAACCAACACGGTTCCGGTCCCGGACGCATCGCTCTTTTCCGGACTGACGATTCTGCAGTCCAACACGTTCCCGCATGTGTTTCATTTCCGCAAGAGCGAGGCGGATGCGCTGACGATGCCGTACACCACCTGGACCGGCCGCTATTCCAACCTGATGGGTGTGATCGGAAAGATGTATAACGAAGACGAGATCCATTTGAGCGGGACAAACGGCGACTTTCCGCAGCGGGAGATTTTCAGGCAGTATAAGGATGAAAATCCTTCGCAGCTTGCGCTGCTGCATTTTGACGCAAAATACCGCAACATCGCAACCGAACGGGCTACCAGTTATTATGCGCCCCAGCATTTTCTCTATTTTGTCCGTCAGCCCGGCTACTCCGATCTCGATTCTGTTTCCACGCAGAGTGTGATCCAGACAACCGGTCCGGTTTTCAGATATTTCCGTCTGGCATATGGAGATTACCGCAATGAAGATGTCGTGCTGGTCGGAAAAGCCGCTGACGGCAGTCTGGACTGGAGCCGCTATGAATATACCCGGATCACGGGCTATACCGGTGGCAATCCCTACACCAATAAACTCGATGTAGCCCGCGGCTGCTACGGCTCTTCCCGGCTCAGCTGGACTGCCGGCGGCTATTATCTGTTGGTACCGGTCAGCGGTCCGCCGTGGGATATCGAAACTAACAATCACTGGATGTACAACTTCACGGCGTGGTGCCCGACGAATGCCGCTGGAAAAACCTGTGCGGATGTCTTCTGTAATGAAATCGCCGGAATTCTCATCGAGACCAACGACTGGTCGGTTCCGCAGTTCGACGGCGTTGAGTTTGATATTATGCCGTATGATATTCAGGATTCCGGCTATGTCCGTCTGCGGGGGATCGACAGCAATCTGGATGGCGTTCCGGATTACGGGTATTCCAGCGAAACCAACATGTACGGCAGCGGTCTTTATGAAATGGCAAAACAACTCCGGCAGCGGCTGGGGAACGGGAAGCTGATTCTCGCAGACGGCGGAGAGGCCTGGAACCAGCGCTGTTTCGGCCTCTTCAACGGTATCGAAAAGGAAGGGCTGCCGGTCGGGAATGACGGTATGAACCTGAACGAGTGGACCGAGGCGCTCAACCGCCTTCGGTTCTGGAACCTGAATGCCTACGGTCCGGCCTTTTCGTATGTCAACTGGAAGCTGTTTGATGATGGAGTGTGGCACAGCCCGAGCCAGAATGTCGCCCGGCTGAATCTGGCCACGTTCACCGCGTATGATATCGCGACTGCGTTTTACAGCTACAAAGGGATGTCGGTCCCGACTAACGTGAATGATGAGGCCGTTTGCGGGACCAATCAAATTACAGGCTGGCTGGGGGCTCCGTCCGGCCCGGCGGTTTGTCTGGCCCCGTGGGGAACCGACCTGCTCGGCGGCGGCGGAGTGAGCGTGTCGGCGGATTTTACGAACCGGATTCAACTGCTGACCGGAGATCTTCAGCTGCAGAAGCAGGGCAGCAATCCTTATAATCTGAAGATTTCCTCCTCGAAGGATGGTCGGATCGCGTTCCGGATCCGCGATGTGGATGTTTCGACCAATGTTTATCCCGAGCTGACCTGCAGGGTGGACGTTCTGTCCGAAAAAAGCGGCATTCTGCCGTCGGGTATGCACCGGCAGTTTGTTGTACGGGCTCTCGACAGCCAGAATCATGTGATCAAGGAATGCAGCATCTTCGCGGCAAACGCCGGTTATATGCCCAATATCATTTACTTCTCGGACCTCGGAACCAACAGTCTGGTTCACCTCGAGTTCGATTTTGAAGGCTGCGGGTATGTCCAGCTTCGGAACACCAAAATCTATAACCGGGAACCGTCGTTCTATCGCGAATTTGCCAATGGTTATGTGGCCGGAAATCCATCGGATCATCCCGTAACCGTCCCGGTCCCGGGGACATTAATCCGGTTGACGGCTCAGGACGATATTGCAAGAGCCGATTATGATCAGGCGGTCAATAACGGTGTTCCGGTGACCAATTCGATTCTGCTGGGTGCACGCGATGGAATCTTTTTAAAAAAGAAAGTGAGTGAATGATGAATTCTCAGTTGATTGTAAAAACGGCTGCGGCAGCAGCAGGTTGTTGTGTTGCGGCATCTGCAGCGGCTGAACGGCAGCGTCCCAATATTCTGCTGATTCTGGCCGATGATCTCGGGTGGACAGATCTGGGGTGTCAGGGCAGCACTTTTTATAAAACCCCGAACATTGACCGGCTGGCCGCAGAGGGAATGCGTTTTACGGGTGCCTATGCGCATCCCGCCTGCTCGCCGACCCGTGCGGCGATTATGACCGGAAAGAGTTCCGCCCGTCTGCATCTGACCAATCCGCTGGGTGAAAACGATCCGGTGCCGAAATCGCCCCGGGAGCGGGGCAAGGACTGGCCGTGGAACCGGTATGTGACGCCTTTGAACGTACAGGGGCTATCGCTGGAGGAGATAACGGTCGCCGAGCGGCTGAAGGCAGCCGGTTATGATACCGCCATTTTCGGGAAGTGGCACCTGGGCGGCAAAGGCTTCGAGCCCGAAAAGCAGGGCTTCGATGTGAATGTGGGGGCAGGTCATTATGCGCATCCGAAAACTTTTTTCTCCCCCTATAAAATGAACGATGTCATCAGCGACGGGCCGACCGGCGAGTATCTGACAGACCGGCTGACTGATGAGGCCGTCCGGTACATTTCAACGCCCCGGGAAAATCCGTTTTTCGTCTATATGGCACATTATGCTCCGCATACACCGATTCAGGGCAAGCCGGACAAAACGGAGAAATACGAGAAAGACGTTGTGCCGGGAAATCCCCATTTCAATGCGGAATACGCCGCCATGATTGAGTCGCTGGATGAAAGTGTCGGGAAGTTGATGGATGCATTGAAAGCGTCCGGGCAGGACGGGGATACTCTGGTCTTTTTTGTTTCCGATAATGGCGGTGTCATCAGCACGTTTGGCGGAAATGAAAGAATCACGTCAAACCTGCCTCTGCGCTCCGGAAAAGGAACATTATGGGAGGGGGGCGTCCGGGTCCCGATGATTGCGCGCTGGCCCGGTGTTATTCCTGCCTCTGTGTTCTGTGAGGTACCTGTCACCTGTGAGGATTTTTACCCGACCTTTTGTGAAGCGGCTGGTGTGCCCGTCCGGACCGGTGCGGAGACGGAGTTTGACGGCGAGAGCCTTCTCGAATTACTGCAGAATCCTTCTACGGCTCTCCGGCGGGATGTTTTATGCCGTTTTTATCCGCATTATAACAAGTTTACGGATGCTTGCTCTTCGATCCGAAAAGGGGATCTGAAGCTGCTCCGGTTTTATGGCGGACCGGTTCAACTTTTCGATCTCAGGAAGGATCCCGGTGAGTCAAACGATCTTTCGGCTGATTTTCCGGAACTGATCTCCGGGCTCAGTGCACAGATGGATGCATGGCTGAAACGTGTCGGGGTCTGGGAGATGATGCCGAATCCCAATTATGATCCGCAGGTTTATCCGCCCGGGATTTATGAGGGTTTTGATCCGGTTCGGGATGGCGCAGAGCTCGTTGCGGAATGGAATTTTGAAAATGATGCGGAGGGGTGGCGGGCGCTCCGGAATTGTGATCTTTCCGTCCGGGACGGGTGCCTGATTGTGAATTCGAGGGGCGCGGCTTCCCTGGAGATCAATTGCGGGCTGGGGCGGGCCGGCACATATGTGCTGGAGATGAAAGTGCGCGAGAAAGAAATCCGGAGCGGGGCCTGTGTGCTGTTCTGGGCGCAGGAAGACCGGCAATATGTCCCGCAGCGCCGGATGCAGTTTGCTTTGCCTCACGATGATAACGAACATAGGGTTGCCGCACTGTTCCGGCTTAACACCCCGGCTTGTTCCCTCCGTTTCGATCCGATGATGACAGCCGGGACCGCGGAATTTGATTGGATACGGATCTACAGAACCGATCTGCCATAGAAATTTCCAGGTTTGATGTGCGGATCCCGCCCCGGGGCTATTGTTTTGATTGTTCCGGTTCGCGTTTCGTGTTTCTATTACCGGTATGCCAAAACCGAGCAAACGCACAACTGTGGCCGATATCGCAAGAGCCTGCGGGGTCAGCACGGCCACAGTTTCCAGGGTCCTTTCCGGCAACAAGAGGAATCAACCGATTGCCGACGAAACCCGCGACCGCGTTTTGGCTGCGGCGGAACAAATGGGCCACATGCCCTCCCGCCTGCCGCAGCTTCTCAAAAAAGGAAAAACCGGACTGATTAATTTTTCCCTGCCGTCCCCGGACGTCTGGAATCCGGCGTGGATGACGCATGTGTACGACTATCAGCCGATTCTCAGTTTTCTGGGCGGATGCAGCATGATTCTTCTGACCGCACTCGAAGAGCGCCACCGCGATATCGATGCCGTATTCCATTTTCGCCGGGCCGGCAAACTGTTCGATCCGCTCGACTTTAAAATGGATATGGTGGATGGCATGGTCTATTCATCGCCCGCCCCCTCCGAATCTTCGACCTACATGGATATTGTTAAACGGGGCTTCCCGATTGTCTTTGATACTCTTCTGACCGATCATCCTGAGTTTTATTGTGTCGGTGGCGATAACGAGGCTACCGTTCAAATTGCCGTGCAGTATCTGATTCGGCTTGGATGCCGCAACATCCGGTTGGTGGTTCCTGAGTCGCATGAGATTCCGATCAATGCGCAACGTATCCGAGCCTATAATAAAGCCATGATGTCCGCCGGAATAAAGCCGCTGGAGTGTCTGGATTTTACTTATAAAATGCATCAAGAGCAGCCTGGGCAGATCGCGAGCTCCATTCTGAACCACGGAGAACAACGCCCCGATGGTCTGATTTTCGGGGATACGATTACGGCCTACCGGTTTGTTTCGGACAGTTTGTCGCTCGGCGTGCGCATTCCGGACGATCTGTCCGTTCTCTGTCTGGGCGATCGCATCGAGTGTCAGATTTGCACGCCGTCTCTTACGGCGCTCTATCAGCCAACGGCGATGGTTTTCAGTGAAGCGCTGGACATGCTCACAGATATCATCAAAGGCACGCCGCCCGCTGTTCGCCACCGGATTATCGCGCCAGCATTCAGTGTTCGCGGTTCCTGCGGCGGATCTCAACGTGTAGCTGAGCAAATTCTGTCGACCCCGTAAGCTAAAGGATCGAAGTATGGCAGATAAAATTCGCTGGGGCACCATCGGTTGCGGGCTGATTGCTCCGAAGTTTTTCCAGGCACTGGAAAATACGGGCGAGGGGCATGTGATTGCGGCGGCGTCCAAGTCGATGCGCCGGGCCAGACAGCTCCAGAAAAAGCTGGGAATCCCCAATGTTTACGGTAGCTATGCGGAGATGCTTGATCGTGAACGGCTCGATGCGGTGTATATTGCGAATACGCATGCCGAACATGCGGACGCGGCGAAACTTTGTCTGGAACATGGACTTCCGGTGCTGGTCGAGAAGGCCTTTACCCGTAACGCCCAGGATGCGGAAGAAGTAATTGCTTTGGCGCGAAGCAGAAAACTTTTCTGCATGGAGGCGATGTGGACGCGCTTTAACCCGTCCACGGCAAAAGTTCGCGAGTTGCTGGCGGAAGGTGCCATCGGTGAGGTGAGGCATTTGAAAGCCGAGTTTTGTGTTCGAATGCGGCTGAGTATGAAAACCATGCCGTGGAACCGGATGTATAATCCGAAGCTGGCTGGCGGCGCGCTGCTTGATATCGGCGTTTATCCGATTGCTTATGCCCGGATGATTTTCGGCCGGCCGCCGGTGAAGATAGCCGGTTCGGCCAAAATGACCTGGACCGGCGTGGATAAAACGTCGGAATATCATTTTGAATATTCGGGAGGAGGCCGGGCCGAGCTGTCATCTTCTTTCTGTGAAGAACGTCCGCGTGATGCGGTGATTACCGGGACAACCGGCACGATTTGTGTTCCGCATTTTTCTCACACGGATCGCGTAATTCTGATTCGTGACGGCAAAGAAGAACCGTTTGACTGCGCACCAAACGGTTTCGAATATGAAATCCGCGAAACCCACCGCTGTCTGCGCGACGGGCTGACTGAAAGTCCGCTGATGCCGCTCGACGAGACACTCGAAATCATGCGCACCATGGACGCGCTACGCGTCCTATGGGGCATGAAATATCCGGGCGAGTAATTTTTAGAGCAGAATCTTTGCCGCCGGTGCGCCGGGTTGTTTAAAGGCTTCATCGACAAAGGCCAGAATGTTTTCCAGCGACGTGTCGCTTTCGACGGCGTGGGATGGCGAGAAAATGTAACTGCCGTTCGCGCCGAGTTCGAGCAGTTTGCGGGACTCGCGCCGTACATCGTCCGGTGTGCCGAAAGGCAGGGTTTTTTGCATACTCAGTCCGCCGAAGAAGGTGAGCCGTCCGCGGTATTTCGGGAGGATCGTCCATATGTCCATCACTTCCGGCTGGAAGGGATTGAAGCTGTTTAGACCGGCGGCGATCAGGTCGTCGAACAGTTCATCGACATCGCCGCAGGAATGAATCATGACAAATTTTCCGGCGTTGCGGACGGTTGCATACATACGTTTGATTTGCGGATATATGAATTCCCGCCAGAACACGGGCCCCATAACCAAACCTTGCTGCTGTCCCCAGTCATCGCCGAAATAAACAGCATCGATATCATACGTCAGCGCTTTCTTGACCTGCGCGATGTTGTAGTCAGCGATTTTTGTCAGCAGCTCATGGACGAATTCCGGATTATCGATCATGTCCATCATCAGGTTTTCCATGCCGCGCAGCGTCCAGGCCCGCTCGTAGAGCGAGAAGCCGATTTCGAAGGCGCGGAAGCAGTCGGGGCGGGCTGAAATCTTCGATTCAATATCTGCAAAGAAACGGGGGTCGAGCGGATCGGGGAATTTAACGCCGTCCATCACAGGTTCAGGAATGACATAGCCTTCCACTACGCCGATATCTTTATCGACGCTGCGATCCCAGACGACACCGAAGACATCCTGCAGGCGATCGTTGCCGATGTCTTTGAAAAAGCCGATATCGCTACCGAGCCGGACGATGTGATTACCGACTGCGGTTTCCAGATCATCCGTGCCAAAATATTTTTTGAGCACCTCTTCCGGTTCGTGGGTAAATTTGTAAGACCACGGCACGTACGGCGGTTTTTTGCCTTCAAGCACCATTTTGACGACTTCACGTTTTGTCATAGATAACTCCTTAGTTAACAGGGTGGGTTGTGTTTTCAGATTCGGTTATTCGGATAAAAAGATCCTGATTCTGCTGTTGAACGGGATAGGTTTTCAGCGGCTCTTTCGCTGGGCGGGAGAGGGCTTCTCCGGAGCAGATATTGAAACGGGCATTGTGTTTAGGGCAGGCGATGCATCCGTCACACACCAGTCCATCAGCCAAGCGGGCCTGTTCATGGGTACAGAGTCCATCCGTGGCAAAAAAGCCTTTGTCCTTCAGGCGATAGATCGCATAGCTTTTACCATTCAGTTCGATGCCGAGCACGTCGTTTTCGGCTACGGCATCCGCGGCGCAGGCTTTCAGCCATCCGTCCGTTGCGGAGAGTGCAGGTTCGGCGGAGGGACGGGTGACGGAAGTGACGTCGCCTTGCGGTACCGGACGGTCGATGAAAACCTCAGGATGTTTACGTTGCTGGAGAAGAATTGGAATCATTTCTTTATAGGCACCCCAGAGACCTTTGCAGGGGGCTGGCATCTGGTCTTTGACCCGTTCATGCAGTTTGGGCAGTGAGTGAAACGGCACCAGCGGATACATGTGATGCTCAATGTGATACTGCATATTCATGTAGAGAAATCCGAGGAACGGATTGACGAGGATTGTGCGGGAGTTTTTGCGATGATCCCAGACATTGTCCGCCAGGCCGCCGTGTTGTGCGACAACAAACAGCCACTGGATGACTCCGCCATAAAAACGCGGCAGTCCAAAAAACAGGAGCGGCAACCAGCTGCGGGCCATCACGGCCCATGCGATAACAGCCGCATACAGCAGGAATGTCATACGCGACCAGAAAAAGACCTTTGGATAATCCTCTTCCGGAACCACCTCTTTCGCCAGTTTGGACGGAATGCCGAACGACTGGACGATAGTATTGCGGGAATAAGAGACCCCTTGCTCAATGTTGAAATAGTTGATGAGGGTCTTCAGTAAATTCGGCGGGCGGGTCAGTGTGATTTCCGGATCGATTCCGTTGATGATGGTGTAGGAGTGGTGCCGGGCATGCGACCAGCGGGTTGTGACGATATCGCGCTGTTGCATGGCTGTAGCGAGGAAATGTACCGCCTCGTTGAGCCACGGGGTTCTAAAAACGGTTCCGTGTGAACACTCGTGCCAGCGGGCATCGCACGCGCAGTAAATAATGCCGTAGAGTAGAAAGGCCGGAACCGCCGCTGCCGCCCCGAAGGTTTGCAGCGTCCAGTACGCCAGAAATCCGGTTGATCCCAGCAGAAAAAACCACAGACCCACGTGCAGTGCTCCGTGAAGATTATCCCGCTTCATGAACACCTTAAGTTCTTCTCGGCTCAGATCACAGGTAACCCAATCCTGTTCTTGAATCTTAATCTGCGGATTCATCACGGACATCTCCTTTTTACTTGGGCCCATCAAAGCACAGCGGGCTGTATTTTAGAATAGACCCGTCTGCAATAAATATGGACAAAGCTGCAAACAGTGCCTACTTTCTCTCTATGAGTGTGCAACTGGAATATGTGCTTCAGCCTGAAGCGCAGGAGATGCTCGGCAGTTTTTCCTCGCTGTTGAATGTACGGGTCGCTTTTTTCTCGCTGGACGGGCGGGAGCTGTTCAGTGGACTGGGCCGTCCGATTTGCGGCTACTGCCGGCTGCTGCGCGCCGATTCGGATAAAAATGAGGCCTGCATGGCGCTGGACAAGGCGATGTGCAACCGAGCCCGGAAACAGAAAAAACCCGTCTGTTACAGCTGTCACGGGCATCTGACGGAAGCGGTTCTGCCGGTATTTCTTTCCGGACGCTGCATTGGCTTTCTAATGGTTGGACAATTTCGGATTCGCGAAAACGAAGGGATTGCGGCGGCGGACCGTCCGGAAGTACAGAAGGCCTACAAACAGACCCCGATATTTTCAGCGCGGCAGGCGGACGATATGTTGCGGATGCTGGGGCTGATGGTCGAATTCATCACACGCCACTATCTGGTCAGTATGAAAGATTTTGATTTGATTCAGCCGTTGATTGATCGGATCGACCGTTCACCGGAAATGACGTTAACGGTTCGCGACGCGGCTGCTCAGATCGGACGCAGTCCATCGAGCCTGTCGCACCTTTTTAAAAAACTAACCGGCAACGGATTCAGGCAGTTTCAGATAACCCGCAAAATTGAAGAGGCGGATCGGCTGCTGCAAACCTTTCCGCAAATGCCGATCAAGGAAATTGCCGAACGGCTTGGATTTCAGGATCCCCTTTATTTTTCCCGGCTTTATCGCCGTCACCGGGATCAGAGCCCGTCCGCTAAACGGGATTCTGCAACATAACCTAATTGTTTGGAAACAAAGCTGATCCTGTTTCACTTTACGGGACAGGTCGTAGCCATGCGGACGGCTTCGAGCACTTTTTCGCGAAGTTCTATAACGCGGGGAGCCTGCGTAGCGAAAGCGGCCAGCACGTCGGCTTCGCTGAGTTCTTTTGGTTCTTTAATGGCCAGCGCTTCGAGTTGGTTGGTGAATTCCGATTTCGCCAGTCCCTGGAAACGGATTTCCTGTGGAATGCGTTCGATCAGATCGCGGTAACTTGTGATAACCGGATTCCAGAGTTCGGAATCCTCGAAGCGATTGAATACCTTGTTTGATTCTTCCCAGTACGGATTCTTTTTCCCGGCCAGCAGTGCGAAGAAGGACGCGGCCAGCTTCTGTTTGATCCCTTCTTCGCCGCCGATCGGGCGTTTCGGGAAGAGTAGCTTCTCGTGTTTTTCGATTAAGGCGTGCAGAACGGCCTCGAAGAAATAAACGGTTTCGGTTTTTGGCGGCTTGCCGCCGAGCAGGCCGACAACCTCCTCCTGAACTTTTTCGATCTCGGCCAGTTTTAATTCCGGATCAATGACCAGGAAGGTTTCGCCGGTTTTCTTGTGTTCGTAAACGCGGATCTTGGTTTTGTCTTCGCGAGTTTGAACATCTTTTTCAACTAGAATTCTTTTGCGTTCGAGCATAACCGCAAGAATATAGATTGCGTTGGTGTCGTCGGCGTCTTCTTTAGCGACCATGTTACGCAGAAGAGTTTCTGCGCTTTCTTTTTTCATTACTTCGGTCGGCGGCGGAGGGACGCGGAAAATGCTTTTCCATGCGCTGAGGCCGTGGTCGGGTTTATGCTCGTTCCACCAGGCGAGGCGGAAGTCTTCGCGGACGTATTCGCCGTCTTTGAAGAGCAGGCGGGTCATGATTTCTTCTTTGTCGGTAAACGGCTCATTGGTTCCGGCGCACAGGTCGGCGCGTCGTTTAATCTGCCAGCTTTCTTCGCGTACGGATGACATGGGAAATACCTTTCTATTTTAAACGGGTATAGAGCGGGAAGAAATGGAGCCGCTCTTTTTCAAATTGTTTTATATTGCCGCTGTTGAGAACGATGCCGTAAGGGGTTTTCGGATGCTCCGTCAGAAAAAGATGCAGGCTGCGCAATTTTCCTACCGGGCCGCTTTTTACTTCGACGGGAAGAATCTGTCCTTCTTCGGTCATTAAAAAGTCCACTTCTGCGCTACTGTTCGGTTTTTCTCTGCACCAATAGAACAGGCGTTCGTTTTCCGACCCGCTCCGGCGTGCCAGCAGCTCCTGCCCGATAAACTGCTCAGCCAGACTCCCCCGGAAAATATCAAGCAGTTCGGTTTCCTGAAGAATATGGGCTACGGACAGTCCTGAAAGATGCCGTAGCAATCCGATATCCAGAAAGAGATATTTGAAAAGGCGATCTGAGGCGCCTGCACCAAGCGGGAGGCCCTGTGCCGGGCTGGAGGATATCCGGTGCGTAATCAAGGTTTGCTCAAGAATGTGGAGCGCCTTCTTGATCTGGTCGGTACGTTTTTCCGGGTAGAGCTTTGAATATTGCGTCTGCCGGCCGATCCAGGCCGGAAGCTGCCTATACACATGTTGAATAATTTCCGGATCCATTCGTCCGCTGTATTTTGAAAAATCCTGTAGATAGGCTTGTGTCAGCGATTCGTGAACACGGGCGGTTTCGGTTAACGATCCGGTTTCGGTATAAATCCGGACGG
>JBILEA010000316.1:0-3176 GCA_044352355.1 Pontiellaceae bacterium
ATCAGCACCGAAACCGTTAAGTTGAGGCCGTCAGATCTCTCCGTTATCCCTGAGTCTCAACCCGGAGAATTCGTCTGCCTGGCAATGACAGATACCGGATGCGGCATGAATCAGGGTGTAAAAGATCACCTCTTTGAGCCCTTCTTCACCACCAAAGAACCGGGCAAAGGAACCGGACTCGGCCTCGCCGGCATCTATGGCATCATCAAAAAGCACAACGGCTGGATCACGGTATACAGTGAAGAAAACCATGGAACCACCTTCAAAGTGTATTTGCCAACATCCCATATTGACGAATCATCCGCAGTCCGACCCGACAAACAGAAAGAAACCCGCCGCGAACATATTTTGCTGGTGGAAGACGATCTGGCTCTCAGCAATCTGGTCATCAGCCTCCTTCAAGATGCCGGATACCAAACGTCGGTAGCCGGAAGCGCAGAAGAAGCCCTCGTTCTGTTTAATCGTGAACAAGCAAAATTTGACATGCTCTTCAGCGACATCGTTCTGGCAGGCGAAACCGGCATTGAACTGGCCGACCGTATTCGAGAAACACACCCCGCCCTGCCCATTTTACTCTACAGCGGATATCGTGACCAGCGTGAGCGATGGAGCAACCTCAACAGCAAAGGTTATCATTTCCTCCAAAAACCGTTTACCGTAACCTCACTGCTCGCGGCCGTTTACGACACGTTAAACAAAACAAAATAACGTAATAATCGAGGAACTGACCATGGCGCGCATTTTAATCATCGACGACGACCTTTCCATACAGCAACTGTTTAAACAGTTTCTGAGTGGCGAAGATCATAACGTTTTATCGGCTTCCAACGGAAAAGAAGGGTTGCACCTGATGAAGCAGCAAAAGCCGGACCTTATCATCACCGACATCATGATGCCGGAGATGGACGGACTGGAGGTTGTTCGCGAAATTAGAAAAACCTATCCCGGATTGCCGGTCATTGCAATTTCCGGAGGCATGCGCGGCTTACCAATAAACTTCCTGCCTCATGCAAAAAAAATCGGAGTCTGCCAAGTATTCGAAAAACCGATCTCCTTAACCACCCTGCGCGAGGCCGTGAACGAACTGCTCGGTGCGATACCAAAGGTTACACAAATCGGGTTTTAAAACCTGCGATGGCTTGCCGAGCTGCAGAAAATTCTGGAGTGCGGCGGCAAGCGAAGAGCGACGCCGCTTTTGCGCAGATCTGCATGGTCGGGAAAAGCGCTGTCGCCCGTTGGTTGCCAGCGCACTCCAAAAATCATACCTTCTGCGCTTCGAAAAGTTCTTTAATCCCCTTCTCGGCAAGATCCATCATCTGAGCCATTTGCTCTTTGGTAAAGGGTTCTTCTTCAGCGGTGCCCTGCACTTCGACTAATTTGCCGGAGGCGGTCATAACGACATTCATGTCCACTTCCGCCTTTGAGTCTTCAACATAGCAGAGGTCGAGCAGCGGTACCCCTTTGCAAATCCCGACGCTGATGGCAGCGATCGAATCTTTGATCGGATCTTCTTTGAGCAGTTTTTCTGCCAGCAGACGATCGACCGCCATACGCAGTGCGACATACGCACCGGTAATCGAAGCCGTGCGCGTTCCTCCATCGGCCTGAATAACATCACAAT
Source organism: Pontiellaceae bacterium (assembly GCA_044352355.1). GTDB lineage: Bacteria > Verrucomicrobiota > Kiritimatiellia > Kiritimatiellales > Tichowtungiaceae > Tichowtungia. The sequence continues at coordinate 1,622 of JBILEA010000316.1, forward strand.
CAATGTAGAGCTGGCGGCGGCCCAGCTTTTTGAGATCCAACACCGAACGAAGTGCGCGACCGATCAGCCGCTGAATTTCCATCGTGCGTCCACCAAGTTTACCCATCGAAGCCTCGCGCTTAGCGCGGTCAGCGGTGGCGCTGGGGAGCATTGAATATTCACAGGTCAGCCAGCCACCTTCAACATTCTGGGCGCGCATCCAGCCGGGAACGCTTTCATCCACGCTGACAGCGCAAATCACTTTGGTGTTGCCCATTTCAACCAGCACGGACGCCTTGGCGTTGATCGTGAAATCGCGGGTGAATTTTACTGCCCGGAGTTGATCCGGTTTCCGTCCGTCATAGCGTAATTCAGCCACGTTAATAAACTCCTCGAGGTTGATGCCTGTATTGATCTTGTTAAAAGGTTTTTTATCCATAGGCGGGGCATTATCCCCAAGCAGGCTTGGATTGCAACGGGGAAAACGGATAAACCGCAGAGGTCACTGAGGCACAGAGACAGAAGCTTTACAAAACACACAGGGCAAAATCATTTCTGAGACGTTGCGTCCCCCTTCACCCTGCCAACATTTCCATTGTATCAAAAAAGCTCTGTGCCTCACTGACCCCTACGGTCAAAAATCACCGGTTATCGGGCCGCCGGCCGCCGACTGGGCGAAAACGATCCGCCTTTATGCGCCGGCCGCGCCGAATGGCTCTGACCCGGACCGCGGGACGGAGCACCAGAAAAACGGCGCTGTCCCCGTTGACCTTTCGGCTCAGGCCGTGCCGCCGCGCCGGTGGCGTTGCGTGCATCTTCGGAGTGATACTTGTGCGTCTTATCCACGGGGATGGATTTACGAATCAGTTTTTCAATATCACGCAAAAAATCGCGTTCGCGGGCGGCGCAAAACGCTACGGCGTCGCCATCGGTTCCGGCCCGTGCCGTGCGTCCGATGCGGTGAACATACGTTTCCGGCTCTTCCGGCAGGTCATAGTTCACCACGTGCGTGATGCCGTCGACATCGAGACCTCGTGCGGCAATGTCGGTGGCAACCATCGCACGCAGTTTGCCGGTCTTGAAATTATGCAGCGCCGACGTGCGGGCGTTCTGCGATTTGTTACCGTGAATGGCGGCTGCCGTGATGCCCGCCGACATCAACTGCCGAACCACTTTGTCCGCGCCGTGCTTGGTACGGGTAAAGACAATCACCTTATCCATGTTGTGGTCGGTAATCAGATCAATCAGTAATTCATCCTTATCTTCTTTATCGACGAACATCAATGTCTGCGCGATGCGCTCAACCGTCGGTTTCCCCGGATCAATGGTGATTTGCACCGGATCATGCAACAGATCCTTCGCCAGTCCGGCAACGACCGGCGGCATCGTCGCCGAGAAAAAGAGCGAATGGCGCTTTTGCGGCAGTTTGGCGATGATTTTGCGGACGGACGGAATAAAGCCCATATCGAGCATGCGGTCGGCTTCGTCGAGAATGAACAGCTCAATCTGGTCGAGCTTGATGTGGCCCTGCCCCATCAGATCGATCAAACGGCCCGGCGTGGCGACCACCACGTCG
>JBILEA010000317.1:0-3167 GCA_044352355.1 Pontiellaceae bacterium
ATTCATTTGATGTAACAGCCTATGTCGCTCAGGCGCTGGTTAGTGGCGGATTGGTTGCTTTCCGCTTTCAGATGGATAATGACACCAGTCTCGCGTGCGGAATAAATGATTACTATTCGATTGCTTCTTATAGGAACTCAGCCGACGCCCCGGAACTCGTTTTGAAGGTTTCTGAAGCGGATGCACCCATCATCGTGGGCAGTCAATCGAACTATCGGTTGGCTTTTAAAAATTAAATAATAGGTTGACGGCAATCCATTAATTTAATATACAAGCGCTTGTAGAAATGATCCGGAAGGTCCGGTTCATGCGAAGGGAAACAAACAGGAAAGGGAGTGTGGGAAATGAAGAACACAAAATGGATCATGATCGGGGCTCTGCTGGTGGCAGGGATGGTGCAGGCCTCATTGGTGACGCTCGATGAAAATACGTCTACGAAAGTGGCCAACTGGTACGGCACCGAAGCAGGTATCGCCGGCAACACGCCGACCGGGGTCGCATCGTCCGGAGTAGGAAGCGCCACCAATATATCATCTTTTGTTGTAGGCATGGTCGTTAACGCCATCAGCACGAATCTGACTCGCAGCGGTCTTGATTTTGATGTGTCGGGTCAGCAAACCATTACCAACGCGACGCTGAATCTTTATCTGTCCGGAAAATCCTCGCCGACTTACGACTTGGCTGTTTTTGCCAAAACGGCGAGTGCATCGTTGCATACGTCTTCTGCGACGGCCAAAACAGGAATGTACGAAATCGGCTATGTTGACACCGGGTTGCGGATCGCGACAACCGCTGCCACCGGCTGGTATGCGTTTAATGTCACTTCGTATGTCACGAATGCAGTTGCGCTCGGCGGGATTGCCTCCTTCCGGTTCCAGATGCTCAACGATACTTCGCTCACCTTCGGTACGGCGAATAGTTTTACAATTCACAGTTTCAAAACCGTTGCGACGGCTCCGTCGCTGGATCTGAATGTAATTCCTGAGCCGGCTACCATGGGGCTTGTTATAAGCTCTGGTGCGTTAATTCTGCTGTTGCGCAGAAGATTGATCAGCTGATAGGCAGTTAGATGGAAACCGGAGGTTTATACCCTCCGGTTTTTTTGTCTGCCACTCAGCATCCGGAAGTAACTGACGAATTGGATCGTTTAATAAAAACAGCCCGCACCAAATCACAAAATAAAAAGTGGAACGTCCCTGTTCGCGGGACGTAAAGCGAACAAGAATGGGGGTCGCAAATGAAGAACGCAAGTTGGATGGTTCTAAGCGCCCTGCTGATTACAGGAATGGCTCAGGCCGCATCTGTGACGCTCGATGAAAATACGCCCGCGAAAGTGGCCAGCTGGTACGGCACCGAAGCAGGTCTCGCCGGCAACACGCCGACCGGGATCGCATCGGGCGGAATAGGAAACGCCACAAATGTAGGAACTCTCATAGTCGGGATGGTCGAGAACGCCAACGGCACCAATCTTATGCGCAGCGGGCTCGACTTTGACGTGTCGGGTCAGCAAACTATTACCAACGCGACGCTGAATCTTTGTCTGTCCGGTAAAGCCGCGGCGCCGTCCTGCGACTTGGCTGTTTTTGCAAAAACGGTGGGTGGAACGTTGCATTCGTCTTCTGTGAAGGCTCAAGCAGGAATGTACGAAAGCGGCTACATTGACACCGGTTTGCGGATCGCGACAACCGCTTCCAACGGGACGTGGTTTGCGTTTGATGTCACTTCGGTTGTCACGAACGCAGTTGCAAACGGTGGGAAGGTCTCCTTCCGGTTCCAGATGCTCAACGATACCAACCTTATCTTCGGTACCTCTGAGGCTTACACCCTCATCGGTTTTAAAACCACTGAGACGGCTCCGTCTTTAGATTTGTGCACAGGGCCGTCGGCGACGCTCGACGAAAATACGCCCGCGAAAACAGCCAACTGGTACGGCACTGAAGCAGGTAATGCCGGCAGCACGCCGACCGGAGTCGCAACATCCGGAGTCGGCAGCAACACCAATGAGGCCTCTCTGACCGTTGGGATGACAGTGGACGCAAGCACCCCCAATTTTACTCGCGGCGGGCTCGACTTTGACGTATCGGGCCTGAACGCCATGACGAATGCGACGTTGAATCTTTATCTGTCCGGTACGGCCGCGCCGTCCTATGACCTGGCTGTTTATGCCAAAACCGTGAATGCTGAGCTTGGTACGAATAATACGCTGGCCGGAGCAGCGTTCAGCGATAGCGGCTATGCCGATACCGGTTTGCGGATGGCAACAAACAGCGCAACCGGCTGGTATGCGTTTGATGTCACTTCGGTTGTCACGAATGCGGTTGTAAGCGGCGGGATTGTCTCCTTCCGGTTTCAGATGCTCAACGATACCAGCCTGACCTTTGGAGCCGCTGACAGCTACACCATCAGCAGCTTCCAAACCACCGCGACAGCTCCGTATTTGGATTTATATGTACCGCCGGCAGCCCGCCAGTACAATGACTGGCTGAATGTGCGTGATTTCGGCGCCGCAGGCAACGGCACGACGGATGATTCGGCAAGCATTCAGGCCGCGATAGACGCAGCCCTTGAACCGGACGGCCTGCGAATTGTATATATACCGGCCGGAACATACCGACTGACGAGCCCGGTCTATCTTGCATCGGGAATCCGCATTTTAGGCGCCGAAGATGAACAGAGCATCCTGTTGGCAGGGAACACAATGGATTCCATGCTCGGAACCCGTTTTGAAAAAGACGTTGCAAACGGGAATATGGCCGTTGAGCGGATTGTTTTCAACGGCGGGGCCGATCAGAATTATAGCGTCGGAAAAGCTCTGAATCTCGGCAATGTGTTCGGCAGTGTTTTCAACGATCTGGTGTTTACCAATCTTGCCGGTGTAGCGATACGCAAGCATGATGACGCAGGGGGCGGGGTTCACTGGGCGTGCAAGTTTAAGGAAATAAAAATATACATTGCCGACCCGGACTCCTATGCGGTTGAAGATGTTCGCGGCGATAAAGTTCTTCATCGTGTCACGATCGACGGAGGAAAGGGTTATCTGGTTGGCAACGCAGGATACCCCAGATTCAGTGAATGTATTTTTAGAAATTCCAGCTCAAACGGGGTTACCGTCTCAGAAGACAAGGTCGGGCAGTTTTATAATTGTCGTTTTACCGGGAACAGCGGAT
>JBILEA010000318.1:0-3162 GCA_044352355.1 Pontiellaceae bacterium
GTACCAGGTGCCGGTTGCTGCCGTGACGGTGTTGGAATATTTGGTTCCGCTGTTTGCATGGTCGATACGTATTGCGCCATTTGTGTTCAGTTTGATAGCAAAAGTAGTCCCCTGACTAAACAGTGTTTGTATGGCTGCGGGCATGGTATTGGGTGTTTTAAACAGAAAACTGACGGTGCCCTGGGCTCCGGTGGTAAACAAGCCGGTAGAGCCGGCTACGGCCGGTGCAGTTGCGTTCGTAGGGCCGAAGGCCATGTTTGCATTGCCCCAAAGATCCGAATAGAGGGCGCCGCCTAAACGGTAAGCCTGATAAGTTGTCGGAAGGGCGCCTGCCGAGCCGCTGTTATTGATGTGTTCGCCTGATTTCGTGTTCGCATTTTTGTACCAGAGCGTCGGTGCGCTGTTTGAGATGGTTGTTTCATAACTGGACAGGTCGGCCTGGGCAGTCGCGGTGATGAGGGCGATGACGAAGGCGATAACTATTCTTCTCATGACATTCCTTTCCGGGTTCGCTTAACGGGCGAATCGTTAGTCCGGATGGTTTAGTTTTGGCGCGGCTCTGTCTACAAGGCGTTGCGCATTTAACATGTCTTTTTGCGCCGCAGTCCATTGATTATAGCATTTTATGTAAAAGGTGCAGCCAATCCCAAAAAGCAGGCTGGAAGCCTGCGATACGTACCGCAGGCTTCCAGCCTGCTTAAAACTTCTACACCTTTTTTGATTTTGCTCTAAAAACAGTGTATTGGCGCAGGTTTTGATCACGAACCACGGAATTGTACGAATCATAAATCTAATTACAGCCGGTACTGCGCGCGGTACTGGCTGGGCGAAAGACCGGTGCACTGTTTAAAGATCCGGTTCAGATAGTTATAGGAGGCGAAGCAGCATTGTTCGGCAATCCAGGTGATCGGCTGGTCGGTTTCGGTCAGCAGCTTGCGGGCATGGTTAATACGGAGCTGGCGGATTTGTTCGACGACCGAGCAGCCGAACAGTTGTTGAAATTTTCGCTCCAGCGACCGGCGCGCCATCGGGTTGGCTTTCAGCACATCCGGCACGGAGATGGGCTCCAGCGCATGGTCTTTCAGAAAATGCATCACTTTGGCCATGCGCGGATCTTCTACCGCCAGTGTATCAATCGAGAGTTTTTCGACTATGCCCAGCGGCTCCAGAGTCCAGTTCTTTTTTTTCAGTTTTTTCCCGTGCATCATGCTGTCCAGGATAAAGGCGGCGGTCATGCCGATCTGTTCTGTCGCCATTTGAATACCTGCCTGCGGGGGGTAGGATGCTTCGCTCAGCAGTTCATCGTAGTTGGATCCGAGCACTGCGACATCATGAGGAACCCGGATTCCCGCGTTCATACAGGTGTCGATGATTTCATGTCCAAGGGAGGGGCCCCAGCAGTAGACCGCCACCGGCTTGGGGATATCCCGCAGCCATTCATCCAGTTTTTCCGGTTCCGGCGGAGAGATGTGCAGGTGGTATCCCGCCGCCGTTACGGTTTTTTCAAATTCACGGCCAAGGTTGTTTACGTAGACAAGCCGGGTGTCTCCGGCATAGGCGAATTGTCGGAAGCCGCGCGAGCGGAGTGCGTCAAAGGCCATTTTGGCTTCAGAGTCCGCTCCGGTAATCACCCGGGGCCAGTGATCATTTTTTAATTGGATGGAAGAAATGTTGACGATTTTGGCGCCGGTGGCATCGAGTTGTTCCCCGAGCTTTTCCGTGGCAATTCGTGCGATGATGCCGTCGCCCTTCCATTTGTTAGGGAGGTGAAGTTTGTCATCGGTCGGCTGGGCTTCCAGATGGATGTGCCAAGGGCCGTGTTCTTTGGTGTATTTCAAAATGCCGGCAACCAGAGAACGGGACCATGAGGTGGCGGTATCTACAAGGATTGCCACATTAAAAACGGTTTTCGGGTTCGGATGCATTTTTACCCCACATTTATGAGGCGCATTTGTACACTACCGCAGTTTGAATAGCAAATACGGAGGGAGGGATGGGTGTTCCGGTCGAGAGCCCTTCAATTCGCAATCGCTTGGTTATAACAGGCTGTTCCAGCCGGATGGTGTTTTGCGCCTGATGGTTGTCGTGCACTTCTGCCAGTATTTTTCCGTCGTCGGACAAAATCCGGTAGTGTTTCACGCAGAACGGAACTTCCCGCTCCGGATGACCCCATAGAACGGTTTCCATCGGATGGTCGTAATCGCCGTCAAAGAAAAGGTCGATGCGCGAGATAGTTTGCGGCTTTTTCCACGTAAGGGTCAGCGAAGGGTTTTTATCGTCCGGATCGGCAACCCAGGCGTTGGGCTGACTGACCGGGCGATTCCAGCCATTGGAAATATTTTCGGCACGGAAGCAATTCAAGGGAGGCTTAATTTCGACGGCCGGATTTTTCCCGCCGGGGCGGCGCTGCGGAATCCAGAACTCGAACGTGTCGATGCCGGTGCCGGGCGGCGGTTCCTGCCGGGGAGTTTTGGCGACCCGCCGGTCAAATTTCTGAAAGATGGTCAGGATGCCGGTACGCCGTTCATCACTCAAATGAACAGCAATGGCCGGGGTGGGCATCAGGCAGATAAACACATAACGGGGCTGGTCAACCGGTGTATTAAACCGCAGTGTCACTTTTTGGCCGTTGCCTTTGCCGACAGGGATCCGGATGGATTCGAGTGTGGCATCCGGCGTGTGATTGTCCGGTTTGGAGCTGATTCTCAGTTCAGCCAGCAGATCGGTCGGTTCTGCGGAATCGAGTATGAAAGTGATTTCCGGCAGCGGTCCGGATTGAACCGGTAACATAATAGCCATGGCCTCGCTCAATGGTTGAATCTGGTTGTTCGAAATCAGCCGATTCAGTTGGCAGGTCGAAGATGCTGAGACCGTCGCGGAGGCCGCAAGGTTTGCCGGATCTTCGGCCTGTACGCCCGGAATGTATTGACCTTCCCGGATCAGCTCCTGCTGAAGTTTTTTCATGCGCTCCGGAGCGGTCAGGTCGCGGGGATTCAGGCCGTGCCGGATGCACTGGGCGGCGGCTATGCCGACGGCTTGCGCGGAGTGCGCGCAGGTCGCCATGACACGCGTGGAGCCGAAGGCGATATGGCTGGCGCTGATAATGCGTCCGCCGAGAAACAGGTTTTCAATATTGCGGCTGTAGAGGGTCCGGTACGGGAT
>JBILEA010000007.1:0-34636 GCA_044352355.1 Pontiellaceae bacterium
TCAAGGGAATCGGTCACTGGGATGTCACAGCCGCAGTGCCGGGCAAGCCCCAGATGCGGCTGCTGAAAGGCAATGGGTGGGTTTACACTGTGCTGGATCATTTGCGTGGTCGCGAAATGTTCGCGCTGGATGCCGGAGAGGAATCTCCGAACGGCAGTTTCTGCAAGGCCTATGCATTTGTTGATCCCGAGTCGGATAAGCAATATGTGATGGCCGCCGCATTTAATGTGGATCGCACCGTGTCGGATAGGTTGCCGGTGGAAATTCAATTACCGGTAATCATGCGCGGTAAATCCTGGGCGGTGCGCAGTTGTGCGCTGACCGTGGACAATTCGCCGTTTTATGCCCTGCGATCTGACCTGCTGAATGCTGGTTTGTTACCTGCGGCGTATGCCGCTCATGATCGGCTCGTGGCGGAGCCGCGCTTTTATGCAGGAAAGGACCGGGCGCTTCGCCAGAATATGGATGCTGTTTTTGAGACGGAGTTTCTACGTTATGTAGGGCAGCTGAAGGATTCGTTGCGGCTCGTAAAATCTTCTGAGGCGTGTTCGGGCCGGTTGGTTTGGCAGATGAGCGTGCCGTCAGTGGTTGTATTTGAACTGATGCTCGAAAAGTGAGGTTCCGGTTGGCGTTGGGTGTGGCGCTTGAGGTTATTTGCGCATGTAGAAGTTGCTGTGAATATGCGAACAAGTAAAACAAAAGGGAGATACACCAATGGAAACAGTTGGGTGCGGCTGGCTCCGTACTGTACTGCACTGATCGCTCTTGCCGGGTTGGTTCCGGTATCTCTTTCTTTCCAATTTAGTCTTCTGCATCCGGTAACATTTACTGGAGAGTCGGAGTTTGATAACAAATTCTCCACCCTCGCCAACTGGGATGGTTTTCCGGGACCTGATGATACGGTGCACATTGCCGTAATAAATTCTTCCGGGGTCGCGGTTACTGCCAGCAATCCTGCGTTGATAGACAGAGATATGAGGCTGGGGACTCTTCGGATCTATTCCCGGAACGGGTGCGGAGCAGGGCGCGCTCATGTGGAAATTCAACGTGAGGCTACTTTGACCGCGAACAATGTTGTGGTTGGAGATCCAGACTATGCCGACTACGGCGGACGGCTTGTGCTGAAAGCGGGCGGCGGGCTGACGAACACGGATCTGGAATCCGGCGGCTTGACAATCGGCGGCATCCGGTTTGGCATGTCTGGGCGGGTAGAGGTCGAGCCGGATGTATCGATCTTTCAGCAGACCTCACTGAACTTAAATCGCTATGGAACGCTGGCTTATCGGTTCGAGTCAAATCGTGTCAGTACGCTGGTGACTACCCGCACTACGTCTGGAGCATCCAATAGCTTGAACGGTCGCATTGTTGTGAATCTGGCCGCATTGGAAACAGATGGAATCTACACGCTGATTGACAGCCGCAGTTCCAATCTGCAATTGAGCGGTGCATTAGTGGATTGGATGGGTGCCGAGGGCGGATCCCGGTCGGGCACAGGTTCTTTTAAGTCGGATCACTTTGTGGTGCTGAACGGAAACCATGCCCGGTGGACGCTGAGTCATGCGGATGGGAAACAGGATTTGATTTTAAGGGTTGCCCTGTTGCCGGTTCCGGCGTTGGGAAAAGGGACGGGCTTTTATCGTAACACCCAGCTTCAAGGGCATCTGGTGTCCAGCGGACTTGGACTTAACGTCATTCCCGATTATTTGATGCAGGGTTCTGATTTGCCGTTTATGACGAAGAGAGGCCCGAGGGAGATCCCGTTCGTCGACCAGTTCAGTGTGGTCCGTTATTCGGGTGGATATTCAACGAACTGGCTCTATACGGGGACCGCGTCGAAAGACAATGACCTCGCCTACACCAATGCCGCCGGAGTCGTTGAATATCGCTGGAACCTGGTGCCGGATCGCCTGCAGCCATATACAACCAACGGGTACAGCGCAGCGAACGTAATGATCTCTCTTGACAATGTCCCCTGGGATCTCTCCGCATATTATGATCACGGTCCGTGGGGAAATCCGGTGCCGCCCCGTGACTGGAATGAATGGGAGCTCTATATTAAGGAGCTCTGCGTTCAACTCTCTTTAAATTATACCGATGCCGCCAACATTAAATTTAAAATGGGCGCGGAATATAATTCGTCTCATTCGTTCATCGGCACGCAGGAGGATTATTTCAGGTTGTACGACCATATGACTGCCGCAGTCAAATCGGTCTTCCCTCAAGCGTTTGTCATGCCATCTGAAGTCGGCGGAGGGCTTACCGGCGGCAACGTAAATTATCTCGACCTGATGGATCATTGCCTGGATGAGATCAACTTTGCCACCGGTCAGGTGGGAACGCCGTTGGATGCACTCGCTCGTTCTTCTCATTGCTTCGGCGGGCCGCAAATCGATCCGCGTCATCGGGTGAATCAGGATGTAAATGATTTTAATTCCCTGTTGACGCACAATGCCGGGCTGGCCCGTGAGGATGTCGATTTTCAGATCCATCAGTTCCATTGGATCCAAAATGAATTCGGTGCATCGAGTGCGGAAGCCGGCGCGCGCGGAGCCGCCTGGGCTTTTGTGTATTTGTTCGACATGAAGAACGCCAATCTGCTGGATGACTGCTGGCATTGGAGTGTACTGGATGAAATCCGGCGAGGCTCCCCCTGGAGTTATCTGCCGACGGGTCTGGGTTGGCTCTACAATGTGCTGGATCGAACCATCGGCAAAGAGCTGTACCTGCTGGACGTGCCGGACGCGCAGGATGACCGGACCTTTTTCAGAAGTCTGGCTGCGGTTGGTACCAATGAGGTTTTTATTATAACCTCCTCGTTCAATACGAATCGCTTGTTGCAGACCGGAAATATAGTAGAGATTTCGCTGCCGAAAGAGATTCTGGATCTGCCGGATGGCGCCCTCATGGATCAGCTGCATTTTGATGATGAACGTTCGATTCACAACATCATTCGGGCCGATTTGGAGGCCGCCGACAATTTGACGCCGGTCTACAAGGATCATCCCTATACACTTGGAACCGTTGCGCAGATGGCCGTTGACCGATATGCGGGATGGAATATGGTGGTCGGCAATATGAGTCGTTACGAGAGGATCGTGCAGGACAGCTTAACCTTTGATTCATTTGACAAAGGAACGGATTATTCCGAAACGGCAACGAACCAGACGTTTAGAATCTGGCTGCGCAACACCGCGGTGCACGTGCTCCGCATTCGGTACTGAAGCGAACGCGGTAAAGAGTAATTGATAATGATTGTGTGGGTGGAGACAGAAAATTTTGACTGCTAATGAGGGGCGTGTATGAAAAAAATCGGTGTGTTGATTGCTTGGTTGATGTTTGCAACGGGCGGTTCGGTTCTTGCTCAGGATTGGATCACAATAACCGGCCGGGTGGCGAGGGTCCGTCAGGGGAAGGCGACTTTTTATACTGTGATTGCCCAGGACGGCACAGAGCATCTTGCCAACAGTGCACATCCGCAGGTTGGACAGAATGAAGTGGTATTGCGGAGTGCTCATGAAGCGCAGACCCCATTGTATATTGAGTTCCGGTCTCATGTTCAGCACCCGGGGGGAATCTGGCAGATTCGCCAAATTAAGCCGGTTCGGAATTCGGTTGGGGCTGAATCGCCTCCGGTATCTGCTGTTGCGCCCAGGCAGGAAGTTCCCCATTCTTTTTCCGTGGCCGGTATCTTTCGCGATGGGATGGTGCTTCAGCGCGATATGCCGGTGCCGGTCTGGGGTTGGGCGAAGTCTGGTGCTGCGGTGAGTGTTGAGTTCGCCGGTCAGACAAAGTCTGCAGTAGCAAGTGGCAGTGGCAAGTGGCGGGTGATTCTTGATCCGATGACTGCCTCTTCAAAACCCAGGATGTTTTCCATTCACTCGTCACTCGACACCCGACACCTGACACTCTCCAACGTACTCGTTGGAGAGGTCTGGATTCTTGGCGGGCAGTCGAATATGGACTGGTGGCTTCAGTCTTCCGATGGCGGACCGGAGGCGGCTGCACAGGCCGACTATCCCTGGCTGCGGCTGTTTGATCCGGGATGGCAGCTGCCCGATGCACCGGCTGAGGATGTTTCGCGAAGTGCATCGTGGACAGTTTGCACGCCGGGGAAAGCCGGATCATTTTCCGCCATTGGATTTTGGATGGCGGAGAAGTTGCATAACGAACTGAATGTACCGGTTGGGCTGTTAAAGACCAGTGTATCCGGAACGTACGGGGAGTCCTGGGTGCCCAAAGAAGTGCTGGAATCCATTTCGTCCGCCCGTCCGAGGCTGGAGGAATATGCGGCGGCTCTGCAGAAGCTCCCGGAAGAAACCGCGCGGTGGCAGAGGGAAAAAGCGGAGCACGAACAGGCGGTTGCCGATGCCCGCCGAAGCGGGAAAGCGGAACCGGCCCCGAGTTTTTTTGTGCGCAAGGGTCCCATGGGCCCGAACCATTTTCACCGTCCGTATGCTTTATATAACGGACGGATTGCGCCGCTGATGCCGTATGCGCTGCGCGGTGTCGTTTGGTATCAGGGGGAGGGGAACTCTCAGAAGCATCGAGCGGGGTATTATAAAAATCTTCTGGAAGGACTGGTCGGCAGCTGGCGCGAGGGCTGGCAGCAGGAACGGCTCCCGTTTCTGATTGTGCAGCTTCCGAAATTCAAGCCGGGCCCGCATAATGACTGGCCGCTGATCCGCGAAGCCCAGCGGGAGGCGGTATTAGCTCTTGAGGATACCGGTTTGGTGGTGACCATTGATACCGGTGACCCCGAACAGATTCATCCAACGGACAAAAAGACGGTTGCGGAGCGAGTCGCCCGGCTTGCGCAGGCGATGGTGTACGGAAAATCTATGGTTCCTACCGGCCCCCTGCCGGCAGCCCCTGTTGTTGAAGAATCCTTCGTGACGGTTGCCTTTGAGTCGGTCGGGGAAGGACTGAAAACACTAGACAACGGAACGGTTAAGGGGTTTGAAACAGCCGGAGCCGATGGCGTATTCCATGAAGCCTCCGCTGAAATCATTTCTGCGGATCGTGTTCGAATATCCTGTCCGGCAGGGCAGAAGCCGGTTCAGATTCGATATGCTTGGGCAGATTGTCCCGTCGCCAACCTTGTGAACAGCGTCGCATTGCCAGCATCCCCTTTTGCCATGGATATGAAGAACAGTAACTGAATGTCTGGGTGGTTCACATCAATTAAATTAAGGGTGCTACGGATGTCGAAAAAAAATCTTTGGGTTCTGATTTGTCTTGCGGCCGGGCAACTCTCATTTTCGGAGGAGCAGGTTATTTCTCTGGGGAAAATGGAGCCGTTCTGGCGTTATTCGGCGGCGCTCGGTCCGTTCCATGAAGTGGGTCAGGCCCTCGAAACCATTCCCGACTATATTTGCGGGGGCGCTTTTCCCTACGCGAAGCGGAACACCGGAAAGGAGATTCCTTTCTGTGACCACATCAGCATGGTGCGCATCCTGGGCGGGTTTAACAACGCGAAGGACCCTGCGATACACGAACGAGACTTGGCCTGGCGCGGCGGGGACCGAACGGTTCGCTACCGCATGGATCTGTTGGCGCCGCGCTTGCGCCCGTATCTCGACGCCGGCTACACCGACTTCACCATCGTGCTCGACAATGTGCCCTGGTGCTTGCCCAAAGTGCCAAAGGCCGTGGGACTCGGCCAATACATGCCACCGGAAAACGTTGAGGAGTGGCACGGGCTGGTAAAAGCGCTCTGCGAAGAGTTGGTCGAAATCCTGGGATTCGAAACCGCCAATCGCCTGCGCTTCCGCATCGGCACCGAAAACAACCAGATCAACCGCTTCGGCGGCACGCAGGAGGAGTATATTCGACACTACGATGCCGCTGCTGCCGCCGTGAAGTCCATCTTGCCCGATGCGAAGTTCGGCGCGTTCAACCTCGCCGGAGCCAATGTGGCGGCCTTCCAGAAAGGGGGCGTTTACAATGTCGATCTGCTTGAACTCGCCGATCACTGTGTGAACGGAACCAACACGTGGAACGGCGAGCAGGGCGTGCCCTTCGACTGGGTCGCCTTCTCGCGTTACCATCGCGTGGACACCGACCCGGCGGCCAATGCCAGGGGCTGCGAGGAGGTCTGGAACGAGTTCGAAAAGCGCTTCCCGCAGCTCGAAGGGGTGTCGCGGGAAATCCACGAGTTCGACATCGCGCCATGGGGTGAAACGGGCAAGGGTGACGCTTTCGTCAGCGAGGAGTACGGCGCACTCGGTGCTGCCGTGACTGCCCAGGTCATGTTCCGCCTGCGCCAGGCCGGAATCGACAAGCTCTGGCATTGGGAGATGACGGATGCCATCCGCGACCGTTCGAACCAGTTGCGCAAGCTTTTCACCGGTCATGCCTGGCTGCTCTGTGTGCTCGAACACACGTTGGGCAGTGAGACCTTTCTGTTGGAGCCGGAAGTGCCTTCCGCGCAGGGCCTCAATGCGCTGGCACTTGCCGCTGTCGGCACGGAGGACGTGATCTTTGTCATCTCCGCATACCAGCCGGAGGAGGGCATCAAGAGCACTCCGGAAGAGATCAGCTTCCGTCTGCCTGATTCCATCAAGGGATTGAGCGAACTGCGCTTTGTTTCTTTGAACAATACGACCGCTGCGCACGATACGATCCGCGCCCAACTGTTGGAAAACGGCCTGCTCAAGCAAACGTTCGTCAAGCGCCCGACCCGCACCGGCAGTGTCCGCGAAATGGGTGAGGGTCGCGCAGCCGAAGAGTTTATCGGGGATCGTCTGCCCCTCTATGAAAAGATGTGGATCGATTCAATGACGCTTCGCCCGCTTCCGGAAGAGAAAGGACGGCTGAGCCGAACCGGTCTGACCATTGAGGTGACCCCGCCGGAAGTGCTGGTCATCCGCGCAAAATTTAATTAACAGGAGGTAACCCAATGTCCACTCACCAAATCTTTAGAAAACATCTGTTTGGTACGGCTGCCGTTAGCGCGGTTGCCGGACTGACTTGCACTGCAGAAGAGAACTCTCGCCCGAATGTGTTGTTTGTCATTTGCGACGACTTAAACGATGGTGTTGATGGATTTGGCGGGCACCCGCAGGCAATCACGCCGAACCTTGAACGGTTTATGCACTCGGCTGTCCGGTTCGAAAACGCGCATTGCAATGCACCTTTGTGCGGGCCGTCGCGTGCCAGCCTTCTGTCCGGGTTGTATCCTCACACCACCGGCTACTACGGTTGGGCCCAGAATCCCCAGGGCGGCGGCGATTCGAAAAAACCGCAGGCGACCTTCGAGCGGCCTGTGCTTCGGGATTGTGCAACGTTTCCCCAGCAGTTGGCCCAAAACGGCTATGTGGTGTTCGGCACCGGAAAGATCTCGCATGAAGTCCATCGCGATGCATGGCTGTTCGACAATGCCGACGGGAAGCGAGGATGGGGTTTCAGTCCCGTTACGATGGGGCCGGGGCCGTCCACCGGCGAACGCATGGCGAATGGCATGCTAAAGGACGCGCGCACCACAAACTTTATGCCGAAACCGCTGGAGCAAATCGGGGCGTATTATGGACCGCTTTCGAATGTTCCGGATATTCCTCCGAATCCGAAAACCGGTGCACCGGGATATACGGGCTGGATGGACTGGGGCGAACCGTTCCGCTATGTAGACGAAAACGACCGCGACCTGATGGCGGACGAAAAGTCGGCCAACTACGCAGTTGAAGTATTGAAGCAGAAGCATGACAAGCCGTTTTTTCTGGCGGTCGGTTTCTGCAGACCTCATACCCCTTTGATTGCGCCGAAAAAATATTTCGACCTCTTCGCGGACGTGGAAATAGAGCTGCCTCCGTATCTGGAGAATGATCTGAAGGACTGCGTTGAAGTCCTTTGGAAGAACTCCGTTCCCGCCAAATATTTCGAGGCGGTGAGTGAGTCCGGCCTCGAAACCTGGAAAGGCTGGATCCGCGCCTATCTCGCCTGCACGGCCTTCGTGGACGACCAGTTCGGAAAGATTATGACCGCCCTGAATGAAAGTCCTTATGCGGACAATACGATCATTATTTTTACGAGCGATAACGGAATGCATCTGGGTGAGAAAGACATGTTGGCGAAAATGACCCTCTGGTCGGAATCGACCCGCGTTCCGCTTCTTGTACATGTGCCGGAAATGCGGGCCGCCGGACAGGCTTGCGATCATCCCGTTTCGCTGATCGACCTCTATCCGACACTGGTCGACTATTGCGGATTGCCTCAGCCGATACAGGGTCTGGACGGGATATCCTTGCGACCGCTGATTGAAAATCCGGTTGTTGGGCAGTGGTCCGGACCGGAGGCTACACTGGTGGCATGGATGGGGCCGCCGACAAACGAGCAGCGCGAGCAGCCCTATGTGAAAGCCGAGGCGAGCGGGCAGAGTTTCGCACTCGTTACAGATCGTTATCGCTATATCCGGGCTTATAACGGTGAGGAGGAAGTATATGACCATTCCAAAGATCCGCACGAGTGGCATAATCAGGCGTTGAACCCGGAATACAGGGAGATCCTTGGAGAAATGAGAAAACGAATGGAGCGGATGCTGTCCCGCACGGCGCGAAAAGAGCTGTAAAGGATGAAGGGGTAGAGCCGTAACCGGTATTTGATGCGGTTCGCGGTTCTCTACTGCCGACTGGTTGATCCAATTCTCTGCCATTCCAATCATCCACCCATCCAATCTTGATTAATATGTAATTTTCGATTCGCCGCAGACCGGCTGAGATTGTCTTATAATGCGGTAAACATTAAATAAAAATGATTTACTGCGCCTGTTCAGGCCCGGCTCTGAAAAATAAATTATAAAAAAAACCATTGACGTTTCGTTAAATTTCGCTATGGTGATTTTAAGAAGGTTGAAAAGAATCTTTCTTCGGGCGGTTCCGAGGGGCTTTTCGATCAGAGCACAAGGAGAGAAGATGAGAACAAAATGGTTGGGAGTGTTGGCGGTTTTTATGATCACTGCTAGTGTGCAGGCCGCGATGTGGACAAACGGACCGTCCGGGGATATGAAGTTTTCAACGCAAAGTAACTGGACGAACAACGTTCTTCCTGTTGCTGGCGAAGCGTTCAATGGCCTGAAAGGATCTTCTGCGTCGAATCACGCACTGGTGGATTCCGGATTCAGTATTGGAGGAACCAATGGACCTTTTGGGAATTTTAATTTTAACGGGGGTGCCGCCGGAACCGCGTATCTGGATATTCAATCAGGTGCAACTTTAAAATCGGCAAATGTGACTTTGGGAAATGTCAACCAAGCGGGATGGAATGGCGATTTGACACTAAAAACCGGAGGTACCCTTGTGGCAGGTTCGCCAAACAGCGGCACACTTCAAGTTGGCTCAACGACTAGTACTAGCAAAGGGATCATTACAGTTGATAATGGTGCAACCTTTGGTTTTGCAAACCTTAATCTAACTACAAATGGAACAATCAAGTTCATATTGGGTGCCGATTCCGTTTCAACGTTTAACAGCACAAGGTCAACAACTGGTGGAACCACCCTGTTGAACGGGCTGATTCAGGTCGATCTGGGTGCTTTGACCAACGATGGAACGTACACGCTGATTAACGGTGTGACTAATATACTCGATGGATTGCTGGTTACCGGACTGCTTTCAGGCGGATCCTATAGCAATAACGGCAATTATTCGAGTGCCAACTTTGCGGTGTTGAACGGTGAAAACAAGAAGTGGACGCTTGCTCTAGCCGACGGCAATAAGGATCTGACCTTAACAGTAATTCCTGAGCCGACTACGATCTCGCTATTTGTGGTGGCGGGGCTTGGTGCTTTTGTAATGCGCCGGATGGCTCGCTAGGGTCGGTTAAATAAACAAAAGAGGCGGACTAATCCTCCGCCTTTTTTTGTCGAAAGGAGGATGCAATGAAGAAGTGGATAATCATGTTGGTGTTGGCGGTGGGTGTAACGTCATGGGCTCAGGAAAACGTGGTTCTCACCGGAAAAGTGGTGAAGACTCGCAGTGGCGTGAACAATGCTGTGTTTTACACGCTTCAGGAGAACGGACCCGGAAAGCAATACGAGGCGAACACGCTGTCACCTGATGTTGCCAAACACGAAGATTTGTTCAAAGAGGCTCTGAAGAGCAAAAAGGAAATATACATCGAATTCGATACGAATCCTCAGTTTCCTAATGCAATCCGCCGCATCAAGAAAATTGAACTCAAAGAATCTGCGGGAAATATAATTGGATAACTATCTCGTTTTTGTCGGTCTAGTTGGAAATCAGTGCGAAAGTTAACGTTTTATCAGAGGTGTTTATGTCAGCTGGTCCAAGCGAAAATGGCACCGGAAGCGTTGGTGCAGGAAAAAAACTGGCTTATGGTGTAGGGGCCGTCGCCGAAAACACGATGCAGAACGGCATCAATAATATGGCCAATCCGTTCTTTAACGTGGCGCTGGGGGTCAGTCCTGCGCTACTCGGTATTGCAACCTGTGTTTTCCGGATATGGGATGCTGTAACTGACCCGATCATGGGGATGATCAGCGACCGCACGGAGTCACGCTTCGGGCGGCGCGCTCCTTACATTATCGGCGGCGCTGCGCTGGCCGGATTGCTGTTTGCCCTGATGTGGTGGTGTCCGCGCGGCATGAGTCCGATCTTCTATTTCGGCTGGTTTACACTGATTTCAGTTTTGTTCTATACCGCGTTCACAATTTTCGGCGTGCCGTTTGTGGCGCTTGGCTATGAAATGAGCCCAGATTACCATGAACGCACACGGATCATGTCTTATCGAACCTGGTTTTCGTCGCTTGGCGGCATCTGTATCCAGTGGCTTTTCTGGCTGACACAGCGTGATTGCTTCGAAGATACGGTGGACGGCATGCGCTGGATCGGTATCGGAGTCGGCATCCTGCTGCTGGTGATGGGATCTGCGCCGGGATTTTTTATTAAGGAACGCAAGCTGACTGTCGAGGAGGTCTCGCACAACCGGCAGAACATCAAGCTGAGCGGATTGCTGAAGGTTTTCGGTGTGAAGCCCTTCCGTTGCATTCTCTGGACGTTGACCTGGGCGGTGATCGGCATGTTTCTGGTTATCACCCTCGGGTTTTATATCAACGTTTATTACGTGTTCGGCGGCGACTTGAAGGCAGCCTCCATCGTATTGGGGGCGGTAGGCACTTTTTATCACTGCTGTTGCATGGCCTCGGTACCGCTGATTACCTGGGTGTCCGGCAAGCTGGGCAAAAAGGCCTCTCTGCTGATTTTCATGTTCATTGCCGTGCTGGCCAATCTGGCGAAGTGGTGGTGCTTCACGCCGTCCAATCCGTGGCTCCAGCTGCTGGCCACCGGATTGATTGCGCCGGGGCTGTCCGCCATCTGGACGTTATTGGCCTCGATGACCGCCGATGTGACGGATCTCGATGAGCTGGAAAACGGAACGCGCCGCGAAGGTTCGTTCGGAGCCTTCTACGGCTGGACGATGAAGCTGGGGTTGGCCGTCTGCTTTCTGATTTCGGGATTCATTTTGCAATGGACCGGCTTTGACGCAAAGCTGGGCGGAGCGCAGCCGGAAGGCACGCTATTCGCCATCCGTCTGCTTTACACGGTTGTTCCTGCCGTCGGGATTCTGATTGCCATGGCGGTGATCGTGCGCTTTCCAATCAATCAGCAGAAGGCGGCGGAAATCCGCAAGCAGCTTGAAGCGCGGAGAGGTACAGCAGTAGAAAAATCAGAATAATTAAGGACAGAATAATTTTTAGAGGTAGAAAAATACTAAGGGAGTGTGGAAGCCGTTTGAGCTGGTGCAGTTCTGGAATCTGTGGGTTCTATCATTATTTTGACCATAATTATTTTGATTAAAACTCCAGTGAAAATTCGCGGTTGAATATAAGTTGTAAGGGAAACGGGATGAAAAGTTGGGCAGCTTTAATGTTTAGTACAGGGCTTGTTTGCAGCGCGGCCTTTGCCGACGAGGCGATTCCGCTTGGCAAAATGGACGGCTTTTATCGCAACACCGCTGTGCTCGACCGCACCCTGGCTCCGGCCGCGCTGATGTGGAAAATCCCCGACTGGATGCCCCGGACCGATTTCCCTTACACGAAAAAACCGTTCGAAAAGGAGCTTCCGTTCACCGATGGAATTACAGTCGTACGCTTGCTCGGCGGTTGGATGGACCCCAAGCTTGATCCGCAACGGACGAATGATCCCAACGATCTGGCCGGACGCGATGAAGCCGGGAAGGTTTTCTACCGCTGGGATCTGCTTAAGGCCCGTCTTGATCCGTATGTGGCGCAGGGGTACGAGCTGACGCTGGTTCTGGACAATGTTCCGCACTGCTTTCCTGTATCGGGAACCGCCGACTCCGGCAAGCATTTCGGGCAGGTCACTCCGCCAAAAGATATCAACGAGTGGTACGCATTCATTCACGCGATGTGCGATGAGATCAAGCGCCTCTACGGCCCGGCCATTCAAAGCCGCCTGCGCTTCCGCATGGGCACCGAGATGCAGGATGACCGCCGTTTTAACGGAACCTTCGAGCAGTATTGTCAGGTCTATGACCACGCCGCCAAGGCGGTGAAAGAGGTGTTTCCTGAAGCCAAATTCGGGCCGTTCAACCGCTCCATGCCGCAGGGAGATTTCGAAAACTTCGGCGGGCTGGTCAGCGGAAACGTTGGATTTTTGAAGCTGGCTGAGCATTGCGCCAACGGCACGAACACCGCGACCGGTGAAATCGGCAGCCTGTTCGATTTTGCGCCGCGATCTTTCTATTATTTCAGTTCGATGAAGGAGGACGGCACTCTGGTAAACATTAAGCCTGACCAACGCCTGCCGGAATTTCTGCGGATGTGGGAGGCGATCGAGGCGGTTTCTCCGCGCTATAAAGCCATTTCCCGGGAGGTGCACGAGTTTGGATCGCACCTCAATACCGAGGGCGGCCTTTACGGGTTGGATACCGGTGCGCGCGGGGCAGCTCAGAATCTAGACACAATCATCGGCCTCAAAGAGATTGACACCGATCGCATCTGGCACTGGGAACTGTTTGAGAAGATTGATAACGAAAAAACGCTTCTGATGAGTCAGGGATGGCTCTATTGCGTATTTGAGCGAATGCGAGGCGGGCGGCTTTATTCCCTGCCGGTTAAAACGGATTCGGAGCCGGGAGCGCGGGCGAGGGCCTTTCTTTCGGTCAAGGAGAACGAAGCCGTGCTGACGGTTGCTCACTGGAATCCGGATCGGGTCAAGCGCCAGAGCGGAGAGGTGAACATTACCATTCCTTCCGAGGTGATGCCTTCTGCCTGGCAGCCGTCCGGCAGCCTTTCGATGAATGAGTCCAACTCCGTTTATGATGTGATCCGACGCGACCTCAAAGCGGCCGGTCAACTGGCCAAGGCCCATCTGGAGCACCGGGGAGAACCGGCTACAACGGTTTCATCGGCGGGAAACTATACTGTGATGTCGTCCGACCGGGCGCAGGGGCGCAGATTTGTTGCGGACGACTGGGCGCGCTATGAGCAGCTCATGCGTGAGTCTCTGCAACTCACAGAATTTAAAGGAACTGTTGAAAAGAAAACCGGCGGCGCAGAGATATCTTTTGAAGCGGCCAGCCCGTCGGTGACGGTGATCGTTTTAACGTTATAGAAATGAGACAGGAAGATTTTTGGCAGAATGATGGACGGCAGAACCGAAGACGACGTCGAGCTGGGCTGGAAGAATGACAGCAACGAAGTGGCAATAATTAGGGATGCTTGGGGTTGTTGAAAATGATTCTGTCGAAATTGAGAAGAGAGCGGATAATAAATGAAAAAGCAGACGAATTTAAACGGGGTTTGGAAGCTGGCGTGCAGCGATAAAGACGGAGTGCGCCCTGAAGCGGACTGGATTGATGCCGCTGTGCCGGGCGATGTGACGGTGGCGCTGAGTAAAGCCGGGGAGCTGCCGAAGGATCTTTTTAACCGCGACAATCTGAAGCAGGCCAAATGGGTGGAACAGCAGCACTGGTGGTATGAACGCGAGTTCACCTTGAAGGCTCTGCCTAAGCACAGGCTGGAACTGGTGTTTCAAGGATTGGATCTGTTTGCGACGGTAACTGTGAACGGGCAAAAGGCCGGTTCATCCGACAACGCATTTAAGCCGTTCCGGTTCGATGTGACTGCGCTGGTGAAGAGCGGATCCAACAAGCTCGAAGTGGAATTTGCTCCGACCCGCAAGATGGTTGGGGAGTTGCATGAAAAGTATCCCAAATACTGGTCGCTGTTTACGCCGGGCCGGTCGCTGGTGCGGCACGCGCAATGCCAGTTTGGCTGGGACTGGGCACCCGATGCGTTGGCGCTCGGCATCTGGCAGGATGTTTTTCTGGAAGAGTGCGACGGGGCAAAAATCGTAAATCTGTTTGTCGAAGCGCAACTCGACGGCGACTGCTGTGTGCGCGTTGAGCTGCCGCTTCTCGATCAGGAAGAGCTGCCCAAGGGCGTCCCGCTCGACAAGATTCCTCCATACTATCCCACCGGAACCATCAAGGCTGAAATTCTGTACAACGGCAAAGTGTTTGCCGTCGATCAAGTCAAACCCAACGGCGTGCATAATTTCATCTGCCTGAAAATCCGCAACCCGAAATGGTGGTGGCCCAACGGCATGGGTGAACAGGCATTGTATGAATGCCGCGTCACGCTGCTCAATTCCAAGGGTAAAGTTCAGGACACGATGACCAAAACCTTCGGCTTCCGCTCGGTCGAACTCGAAGAGAAAAAGCTCGAAACCGACCGCATCAGTTTCACCTTCCTGATCAATGGTGAGCGCTGCTTTATCAAAGGCGCCAACTGGGTTCCGGCGCATTGTTTCCCCGGCGTAATCGAAGATGAAACCTATGACTATTTGATCAGCCGCGCACAGCAGGCCAACTACAACATGCTGCGAATTTGGGGTGGTGGTATTTACGAGAAAGATCGCTTCTATGAAGAGTGCGATCGGCGAGGCATCATGGTTTGGCAGGATTTTATGAATGCCTGTGCAGAGCCGCCGGACGATGATGACTTCTTTCTGCGTAACATCATCGAAGAAGCCGAATTCCAGGTGAAGCGGCTGCGGAATCATCCGTCGGTCGCCTGCTGGTGCGGCGGCAATGAAAGCTCCAGCTCGCACCGCTATGAGCCCGACCGTCCGGGTCGCCGCCTGTGCCGCTACTATTACCGTGGTATTGTCGGCGACCTCTCGCCATTCACGCCGTACATTCCCGGCTCATCCCACGGTAAATCCGACTTCGGACAGATTCAGACCTCCGGTGAAACCCACTGGTCGATGTGGCCGCGTAAGAACTCCGATGGCTACGGAACATACCGCGAACGCCTCAAACTGGTTCGCACAGTCTTCAACGGTGAAATCTGTCTGCAAGGACCGTCGCCGCTCTCTTCGCAGTTGCAATTTCTCGACAAGAGCGACATCTGGCCGCCGAATGACGTCGTGGATTTCCATGTGATGCACCATCCGGCGCTGCCGGAAGTTCATCCGCGCTTTGTGATTTCTCAGCTCAAGGCGGCGGAACAGATCATCGGGCCGTGCGACAGTGCGGAAAGCTTCGTTAGCAACGCCATGATGGCCCACGCTGAAATGGTGCGCGAAGAACTGGGCTTCTACCGCTCCACCAAATGGGGCAACAGCGGCGCGATGCTCTGGATGTTCAATGAATGCTGGCCGTGCTCCAACTGGGCCAACGTGGATTTCTACGGCGCGATGAAACCGGCCTACTGGATGGAGAAAAAACTTTTCGCACCGCTGGCAGTCACTATCAAGCGTATCTACGACAACTTCACACTGCACCTGATGAATGATACATTGAAGGATGCGTCCGGTCCGGTGCGGGTCGTTTGCATGGACCTCTCCGGTAAAATTTTCTGGGAGGAAAATTTTAAGGGCGACTGCGTCGCCAACAGTGCCGTTCAGATCAAAACGTATAAGCCGGCGAAAGTGAAAGGCGCAAACTGCTTCCTGAGAATGGAGTGGAAGGTCGGGAAACAGAGCTTCAGCGCGAATTATTTCCCGCAGCTGTACAAGGATGTGGAGTTTGAGAAGCCGGAATTGGACTGGAAGGTTGGAAGCCCGGTGAAAACGGCGGAAGGATGGAAGACGGTGGTCAAGATCACTTCGGCCAACTACGCCCGGTTTGTGTATGTGGATATTCCGTTGAAACAGGTGCGCGATGTGACGCTCAGCGACAACTATTTTGACCTGATTCCCGGCGAAACCAAGGTCATCGGAATTCAAAGCAACCGGCCGCTCAAAATCGTGAACGTTAAATCCCTCTTAACAACGTAGGACAGGCATCTTGCCTGTCCAGAAATCGGGACGCATGTGAATAAAATTAGGATTATTTTAATACTTCTGATGATTGCGGCAATGAGCCGTGCTGAATTGTGGCTGCCGTCCATTTTTAATGACGGCATGGTGTTGCAAAGCGGTAAGCCGGTTCCGATCTGGGGCGAGGCGGCTGCCAGCTCCGAAGTGACGGTCGAATTCGCCGGGCAGAAAAAAGTGGCAGTGGCGAGTGCGAGTGGCGAGTGGCGGGTGGATCTCGATCCTATGCCCGTTTCTTCCAACCTCCGGACGCTTTCCATTCATTCGTCACTCGACACCCGACACTTGACACTCTCCAACGTAGCCGTTGGAGAAGTCTGGATATTGTCCGGCCAATCCAACATGGGCTGGACGCTGGGGCAGTCCGCTGGCGGCGCAGAGGCTACCGCGCAAGCCGATTACCCGTGGCTGAAGGTTTTCAAACAGCTGCCAAATCAGGGCGCATGTGATGAACCGGCGAGGGATGTCAAGGGAGGGCAGTGGGCCGTGTGTACGCCGGGAACGGCCGGTTCGATTTCAGGCGTCGGCTTTTTCTTCGCCCGCGAGCTGCAAAAATCCATGCCGCCCGGTACACCGGTTGCTCTGATTGATACGCAGATGGGCGGAACCTACGCTGAGTGCTGGATCGATTTTCAGACCTTGGAAAAAACGCCGTCGGCCCGCCCGTTCCTTGATAAAGCCGCCAAGGAAATTAAACCCGATGTCTTTGACGAGAAAGGCTACTGGGGGCCGAACAATTTTCGCCGCCCGTCTGCGCTATTCAATGGCAAGGTGGCTCCGCTGCAACCCTTCGCCGCGCGCGGCGTGATCTGGTATCAGGGCGAAGGCAATTCGCAGAAGTGGCTGGCATCCGGTTATGCGCAAACGCTGACGGCACTGATCACCAGCTGGCGTTCAGGTTTTGAGCAGCCGGATCTGCCGTTTCTGGTGGTGCAGCTTCCGCGTTATGGAGCGGGCGCCGGAAACGACTGGCCCGCCGTGCGCGCCGCGCAGGCACAGGTGGCGGAGACCGTTCCGAATGTCGGGCTGGCCGTGACGATTGACTGCGGAGAAGAAAAGCAAATCCATCCGGCGGACAAACAGCCGGTCGGCGAACGTCTCGCGCTGCTGGCGCGGGCAAAGGCATATGGCCAGAATGTTCCGTTCAGCGGGCCGGTTTTTCAGCGGCTGGAAAAAGAGGGCAGGGATGTGCTGGTGCGGTTTCAATTCGCGGATGGTTTGTTTTTTAAAGGCGGTATCGCACAGGGATTTGAAATCTGCGGTGCCGATCGAAAATTTTTTCCGGCGCAGGCGGAGATTTTACCGGATGGTGCCGTGAGGCTTTACAGTTCGGACCTTTGCGATCCGGTCGCGGTGCGTTACGGATGGTTCAACTGGGGCGAGGTCAGTCTGTTTAACGGGGCAGGACTTCCCGCCGCGCCGTTTGAGAGAGGAGTCTTATGATGAATATTCGCAGTTTAGCTGTGCGGGCGTTTCCAGTGGCGGTTTCTGCCGGGGCGTTTGGTATCTCACAACCGAACATCATGATCATTCTGACCGATGATTCCGGCTATACCGACCTCGGCTGTTATGGCGGAGAAATCGATACGCCGAACATCGACCGGCTTGCCCGCAATGGGTTGCGATTCAGTAATTTTTACACCAATGGCCGTTGCAGCCCGACGCGTGCTTCCATTTTGACTGGAAGAGAATCCGCACATGCCGGATTTGGTGCCGGAATGCTGGGCGGATGGAAGCGCGAAATCAATAGGCCTGCCTATCGGGCCCGTCTATCGGCGGATCTGCCGACGATTGCCGAGGTGCTTAAAAGGTCGGGCTATCAAACGATGATGGTGGGCAAGTGGCACCTTGGCGGCAGCACAATGAGAGAAAATCCGGCAGAGCAGGCCTTGTGGAAGCGGTTGCATCCCGGCTGGGAGCTGACACAGGCGGAGATTGAGGCGGACTGGAACGCCATGCCCCTACAGCGCGGCTTCGACCACTTTTTCGGGATGATCGAGGGGGAGACCGATTTCTTTTTTCTTTCCGGTGATCGTCATGACTATCTGAACGGCAATTCGCCAACTTCGCTGGTTTACAATCGAACCTATACGATTGAAACCGCCGAGCCACGCAAGACGGCCAAACCGTTTATTCATCACGGGAAAACAGTCGAGGCATTTTATGATACCGACGGGGTGACCGATCGTGCGGTGGAGATGCTTCAGCAGGCGGATCAGAAGGCTCCGTTTTTTATGTACGTAGCCTATCGGGCACCCCATTTGCCCTTGCAGGCTCCTAAAGAGCTGGTTGATAAATACCGTGCCCGGTATGTCGATCTGAACAAGGTTGAAGCGGATCGGGTGACCAAACTGGTGGGTGAAAAACTTTTTCCGGCGGATACTGAACATCAACCGTTGAATCAGAAGATCGATCCCGATCTTCTGGCTGTGCATGCCGCGATGATGGAAAAAGTGGATGAAAATGTCGGGCGGCTGACCGATGCGTTGCAGAAAGCCGGACGGCTGGAGAATACCCTGATTTTTTATCTGTCGGATAACGGTGCGGCTTCGCATGTCGGCTGGCTGCTCAATCAGCCGTATCAGGGCGCTAAAGCCCTGATGTGGGAAGGCGGAACCAAAACCCATTGCATTGCGCATTGGCCCGCAAAGATTAAATCCGGTTCGATTTCATCGGCTGTGGGCTGGGTCGGTGATTTTCTGCCGACGGCTCTTGAGCTGGCGGACGGAACCTATCCGGAGGAGTTTAACGGGAAAACGACCTCCCCTCTGGATGGACGCAGTCTGGTGCCAGCTTTGCTTGGGCAGGAAATGCCTCCGCCCGAATATCTCTTCTCCAATGACCGGGGACAGCAGGGCGTTATCTATCAGGGTCGCTGGAAGCTGTTGATTGAACCGGGCTGGTATCAGCAGACCAGTCAGGTTCCCGGACTCTCTTACGAGCTATATGATTTGCAGAGCGATCCAGCTGAGACAAAAAATCTGGCCGCACAGAATCCGGAGCGGGTAAAGCAGTTAGAAGCGGCTTGTATCGCATGGCAGAACCGTTGCGGCATCATGGATTTCGGAGAAATTATAAAAGCCAACCCGAACAGCAAAAACTAAGGAATGAACGGGTAATAAACTTGAAATCGTGCAACGTTATTGCAGTTTTCAACCATGATAAATCGACAATAATTTGAAGCTGAAAGCTCAATTATGAAACAGAATAATATCCTTGTCATTTTCACTGACCAGCAGCGGTTCGACACGATCGCGGCGGCGGGGAATCCGCATATTAAAACCCCGAACCTCGACCGGCTCTGCCGGGAAGGGACTCGCTTTTCATCGGCCTACACGCCGTCGCCGGTTTGTGTTCCCGCAAGATGTTCGATGCACTACGGACAGTATCCGATGCACACCGGCTGTTTTGAAAACAACTACGACATGCCAATCGACCGGCCGAGCGTGGCCGATGCGCTGGCCGCCTCCGGTTATCGCACACACGCCATCGGCAAGCGCCACTTCACCCCCGATCCGCACGCCGGGCGTGGATTCCAAACCTTGGAACGGCAGGAGGAAATCGTCGACGACGCTGCTCAGGACGATTATCTTCAATACCTCGAAGCCAACGGCTGCGGCTATGCCGTTGAACCCTACGGAGTGCGCGGTGAAGCCTACTATGTCCCACAACTCTCCAATCTGCCGCCGAAGCATCATCCCACTCAATGGACCGCCGACCGCACCATCGAGTTTCTTAAAACTCAAAACTCGCAACCCGAAACTGGAAAATTGAAATCAATCGGAAATCAGCAATCGGAAATCGGCAATGCCGACCAACCCTTCTTTTTAATGAGCAGCTTCATCCATCCGCATCCGCCGTTTTCGCCGCCGACGCCGTGGCATAAGCTTTATCGCGGACCCGATATGCCGTTGCCAAAAATGGCCGAGGACAATGAGAGCCTCTATCTTTATACCAACCGGATTCAGAACCGCTACAAAGGACGCGACGCTGGGCGCGACATCCGTCTGCATCAGCTAATCAAATCCTACTACTGGGCATCGATTTCCTTTATCGATTATCAAGTCGGGCGGATTTTCCAAACTTTGGAAACAACCGGACAGCTCGACAACACGCTCGTTATCTTCGCCGCTGACCACGGCGATTTCTTGGGTGACTACAACTGTTTCGGCAAGCGTAGCTTTATGGATTCCTGCGCCCGCGTGCCGATGATCTGCCGTCTGCCGGGGACGTTCAAAGCGGGGGCAGTTTGTGATACACCGGTCAGTCTGGTGGATATTATGCCGACCGTGCTGGCCGCCGCCGGCAACTGCGTTGAGCATTTGGATGGAGAGGATCTTGCAAAAATTGCTGACGGGACTTCCTCTCGGGAGTTCGTTTTCGGTCATTATCAGGGAGCTGAGGCTGGTATCTACATGGCGGTTTCCAAAGATTGGAAATACATCTGGTCGGCTGCCGACAACAAGGAACTGCTCTTTGACCGGATCAAAGATCCGGACGAACTGCGCAACCGGGCGTACAACGTCGCCTGCGGCGCGGCAGTCCGGAAAATGCGCAAGATATTGCAGGATCATATCCGTACCATGCCCGGTCATGAAAACGTCGTCGATGAAAACGGATGGATTGTTAAAGAGCCGGTCATGTTGCCGGACGATCCGGATGCCGGGCTGATTGTGCAGGATCCGCCGTGCTATCTTGATCGTCTGTATATTCCCGGCTATTCTGCTGAAGGCATTGCTAAAGAAGATGAAACCGGCGCCGATTTTGATCCGCTGAAAAAATGAGGATAAGAAACAATGATTTTTAATGAACTGATTGATTTGAAGCAGACTTGTGACGAGGCGTTCAAGGCTGGCGAGCAGGGGGTGACGGAAGTAAAGACCACCGTCGACCGCAAGGTGGAGTTTGTGTTGTTTGAGAGTGGAAAGCAGCTGGCGCTGGTGAAGTCGGCGATGGGCTATCCGGCGTATTATCCGGTGCACGATGTAAAAATCGAAAAACCGCTCAAGGCTGTGCTGATGGATCTCGACGGTACAACAGTGCACAGCGAGCATTTCTGGATCTGGATTATCGAAAAAACCGTTTCCAGTCTGCTGGGTGATCCAAAGTTTAAGCTCGAAGCGTGTGACGAGCCGCATGTCTCCGGTCACTCGGTTTCTGAACATCTGCAATATTGTGTCCGTAAATACTGTCCCGACAAAACCGTCGAAGAGGCGCGGACTTGGTATTTCAAACACACCAACTTCGAGATGAACGAGATTCTGGAAGGCCGCGGGAAAAAGGGTGCTTTTACGCCGTCGCCGGGAATCAAAGAGTTCCTTTATGAACTCAAAGCGATGAAGGTGAAAATCGGACTGGTCACTTCGGGTCTCTATGAAAAAGCGTGGCCGGAAATTCTCGATGCCTTCCGGGTGCTGGGCATGGGCGATCCAAATGAATTCTACGACGCGGTCATCACCGCCGGACATGCGATCCGTAAGGGCGAACCGGGGACGCTGGGAGAACTCTCGCCCAAGCCGCATCCGTGGCTTTATGCGGAAACAGCCCGTGTAGGGCTTGGCATCCCGTTTGAAGAGCGGCATCAGGTGGTCGGCATAGAAGACAGCGGGGCGGGGGTGGTTTCCATCATGCTGGCTGGCTTCGCCCCCATCGGTATCGGCGGCGGCAACATCATTGACAGCGGCACGCAATCGCTTTGCACCCATTACGAAGAAAATTTCGAAGCCGTGTTGAAGCGGTTGCGCTGATCGCGCCGTTGGATCGAGCCTGATGTTGTAGGACGTGACTTTCGTATTCGAAGGCGCGTGAAAAGACTCCGCATCGGAATGCGGAGCTACGTAGCGCCGGACTCCGATCCGTCCCGGAGGATTTTTCCGTTTCGATAGGCGGTGGGGGGTTGGCCGATGGCTTTGCGGAAAGCGCGGGAAAAGTTGTGGATGCTGGTGAAGCCGAGCCGGTCCGCAATTTCGGAGATGCGCAGATCGGAGTAGATCAGGAAATCACAGGCGGTGCGCATTTTGGCGCGGATGTGTGCCTCGCGCGGGCTGCATCCGGAGTGTCCGTGAAACAGTTTGCGGAAATGGGTCTGACTGAGTCCGTGCTGCCGTGCGAGTTGCCCAAGGTTGAGTTTTTCGTTGCTGTGCCGTTGAATGCTTTGCATGGCATTTTCCATAGTGAGGGTCTGACGGGCGGTGAGGGAGGTGTCGGGGTGGCCGTCGATCAGGTGGCCGATGAGCTCACAGACCTGTCCGGAAACGCTCAGCCCGGAGCTTTGGCGGCGCGTGAATTCGAGCACGATCCGTCGCAAGGTTTCGGTGACGAAGGCCGGATTTCCGCCCTGTAGTTTTCCGCACCAGCTTCCAAGGATTGGATCCTGTACCGGCGGATGCATCCGTTCCGGCCATTGGGAGAGGTCGGTGGTGCCGCCCGGGAAGTTGGCGCTCCAGTGGCTGCGGTTGGGATCATAGAATAGATCGAAGTGGATGTATTGCAGGGTGGTGCCCGGGGCGTCGCCGCGCATTTCGTGCAGGGTGTCCGGAGGGATCCAGATCAGATCCCCGGATGCAACATCAAAGGTCTTCTCTGCAACGGTGAACCGTCCGGTGCCTTCGAGCAAATGAACCAGCAGAAAGTCGAACAGCCTGCGAGGACCGAGCTGCCAGGTCGCGCGGAAGAGTTCTTTGGCTTCGCGCACATAGGGACACAGCATGTGAATCCGCTGTTGCTCCGCTATCGGCGGCGGGGTGTGCGGAAGTTGTCCGGGAATTTTCATAGCGTCGGAAATGATACATTTTTGATTATACAGGCTAAATACAAAACGACGAATTTTATGTAAAAAGGTGAAAATGACAAATAGGAGACCCTGATGAAGCCTTTTCAGCCGAATGCTCAACATCTCATTGATGCCGCCCTGAATCGTGAAGCCGCCCGCCTGCCGCTCTATGAGCACGGGTTTGATTTCGGAGTGATTGAAAAAGTGATCGGAGAGCCGGTTGTTCCGTTGCTGAACACCACGCATGCCGATCACGTCGAAGCCTATCGGCGCATCGCCCGGTGCGGCATTCAGCTCGGTTATGATTGTATTCCGTTTGAGCGGAATATCTGCCGGATGATTCAAAACGGGCAGGGGCTGATGGGACACGCCCCTGCGATTATTCATACGCTGGAGGATGTCGAAAATTATCCGTGGGACAGCAAACTGCCGGAATATATCCGTCGCTTCGAGTCGGACTATGCCGCTCTGCGCGAAGCACTGCCTGAAGGAATGAAGGCGGTCGGCGGCGTCGGTAATGGATTACTGGAGGCCATTCAGGATTTTGTTCCTTTTCAGCAGCTGGCTTTTTTACAGGTTGACGAGCCGGAGGCCTATGAACTGCTTTGGGGGAAAATCGGAGATCTGATGGTGGAGTTGTGGGGCTGGGCACTGGAAAACTATGCCGACTGTTTTGCGGTCTGCCGCTTCGGCGACGATCTCGGATTCCGCTCCTCGACGCTGATTCAACCGGATGAGATCCGTAAGCATATTATTCCGCAGTATAAGCGGGTGATTGATCTTGTGCATTCATACGGCAAACCGTTTCTGCTGCACTCCTGCGGGAAAATCTATGAAGTGATGGACGATTTGATTGCGGCGGGCATTGATGCTAAGCACTCCAATGAAGACGCCATCGACCCCTTTGATGTCTGGGTGGAGCGCTACGGCGACCGCATCGGCAACTTCGGCGGGATTGAAATGAACATCATGACTCTGAATACGCCGGAGGAAGTTAAAGCGTATGTGCGCAAACTGCTGCCGAAAATTGAAGGGCATGGCGGTATCGCCATTGGAACCGGCAACCAGATCTCATCCTATACCGAACCGGCCAATTGGATTGCCATGACTGACGCGGTCAGAGAATGGCGGGGCGACTGACAAATTGTTTCGGCTGAAATATCAACCACATAACAGGAGGCCATCATGAAGCTGGAATTTAAAGCGCGGGAGTTGTTGTCGGATTATGACTGGGCGGCGCATCAAAAATTTACCAACCGATGTGAGGTGGATAAAGAAGCGATCCGCAAACTGTCCGAGCGCAGCAACCTGCACGGAATTTTGCGTGTAACGCTCTATGCCGGCACGCTGGTTATGATGGCTTGGGCGTCGATGGCGGCTTCGCGGTTCCACTGGGCTCTGGCGATTCCGGTGCTGTATGGCTACTGGTTTCTGTACGGATTCTGGGTGGCGCTCGCGCATGAGCTGCAACATAAAATAGTTTTTGCTAAATCGATGAACGGATTCAGTGAGTTCATTTATTTTTTTGTGCAGGTCATCATCTGGAACAGTCCGCGCTACGCGCGCATATCGCACCAGTTGCACCATCGCTGCACCATGGTGAGAGGAATTGATCCAGAAACCGCCTGGCCGGATGTCATTACTACGAAATGGCTGCGTGCCTATCTACGGGGCATCATTCTCAACATCCTGGTGATCGGTGCGCCAAAAAATCTGTTCCGTGCCGTGAATATCCAGCTTGATCGGATCATGGGGAGTAAAGACCGCATGATGCGCGAGCAGTGCACGGAACAAGACTGCCGAGTAATTCGCATAGAATCCGCAGCTATTCTGCTTGTTCACGCGGCTGTTATTGTGACGGCTGTTATTTTTAAAACCTGGTGGCCGGTTTTGTTTGTTACCATCGCCTGGCAGGTTGGTTCCGGCATGGAAACCTTGTGGCATTCCACCGAGCACATCGGTCGGGCCTATAATGTCAACGACCAGCGGCTGGCGACGCGCTCTGTAAAAGTTGGCCGGGTGCTGCGTCTGCTCTACGGCGGACTCGACGATCATGTTGATCATCACCTCTATCCGGCGGTGCCGTCACGCAACCTGCCCAAATTGCATCAGATCCTGAAAGAAAACCTGCCGGAGCCGCGCGGCATGCTGGATTGCTGGAAGGAAATGTTCGCTATCGCCCGCGAGAAGGATGCGCACCCCTCGAGCGAATATGTGCCGGTCGCCGCAGAATGAATGAAATTTACGAATGGGGTGGTCGAAGGCCGGTAGACCTTTAGACTTTCTACCGTCAGGCTTTAGACAGGATAACGTCCGCCGGTTTCACTCTCATGGGCAAAAAAAAATATTAAAGCGACTGGATGAATTCCCGGAAATGGAGAAACTTTCGGATGTTTACGTATCCGAGTTCAAACCGGTGATTTCTGAATTCGTTCCAGTTCATTTTTACTTCCAAAACAATGCAATAATGCAATATTTCAGAAACAGATCTAGAAGAACATAATTTTTTAGCGGACGTTTAATCAGCGGTAGCTAATTCTTCGTTTGTAAATATACCTCGTCTCAAATCGCTTGTGCATCTGTACGGCTTCGAATCGGCGAGAGCTGTCTCCACGATGGTTGCGAGGGTGCGGTTGAATAGTAAACGGTTGAAATGGCGCTTTTCCGGCCTTCAAATACCGGAAATCCCGCAGCCTCTTTTCTGTTGAGTACAGATGGGCACTGTCTGATCAACGGTCGCAGGAGACGGCTACCTTTTCCGGATGGCTGGCGTTGGGAACAAACCGTACCGTTACGCCGCGCGGCGCATTGATTTTAACGGTGAGCCGATCTCCGTCCCGTTTCCATTCGACGGATACGGGGCCGTGCGGGGTGGCGGTGGCTCCGGAGGCCGATTCCAGATCGCCGATCCACGGGCTGATTTCGAAGGCTTTGCCGCCGGCCTGAGCCGGGCGGATGCCCAGAACGATCCGGTTGAGAAACAGGATCGGACTGGAGGACCAGGCATGGCAGTGGCTGCGGGTCGGAAAACCGTGTGCATCAAAGGCCGCTCCGTCAAACATTTCCCAGACCGTAGTGGCGCCCCGGTCGATCATGCTTTTGAAGTGAGTCCGGATGGATTTAATGATGGCGTCGTATTCCTGTGCCTTTTCCAATGCTTCGAACAGGAATTGCATGGCAAAGGGGGATGCGACGGGGGTCATGCCCTGCGGAGGGTTGAGGAGGTTTTTGAGGGCGGCGGATTTGTTCTTTTCTGGAAGGACCTCGCACATGAGCGCCAGCATGGAGGTGTGCTGACAGGTTTTCGGTGACGGCTTGCCCGTGGTATCGAGCAGGGCGTCGGGATAGCTTTGTTTGGTGTCATCCCAGAAGGCGTTGACAGATGCGGCCAGTTTTTTTCTTAGTGTCCGGAACGGTGAGGAAGGCTCTCCGAGTGCGTCCGCGCACTTTTCAGCTGCGAGCAGGGCCCCGCAGAAGAGCAGGCTGTTGTGCAGAACGGTTTCATTTTTATGGTCGATGGCCGCCCATTCGAGCAGGTTCCAGTGTTTGCCCCGGAACAGTCCGGTTTCGGAGTCGATGTATGCTTTGGCCCCGGCGATGTTTTTTTGAACGGCGGGCCACAGTTTTTTCAGCAGGCGTTTATTGCCACTGTGAAAATAGTGCTCCCAGACGTGCATGCCCCACAGGAAGCTCCAGGCCGGAAGAATGCAATCCCAGGAGGAGGGCACCTGACATCCGACCATTTGGAATTTTTCAAGGGACTGGGCACCGAGTTCCAGGCTGCGGGCCGAGACATCGGTATTGCCGTAGGCGGTGAAGGCATAGAGCGCTTCGTTGCGGGCATCGCCGATCCAGAGGGTCTGCTCGTAGAGCGGGCAGTCGGTAAAGGTGTCTTCCATGCACAGCTGCAGCGTCCGCTCGGACATCTTCCAGACTTTATTGAGCATCGGGTCGCTGCACTTGAATGCTCTGGCCGGCTTGACGGGGGCGGTGGCTTCGATGATTCGGACGGATTTGATTTCGACCGGCTTTTTTGCGTCGCGAACGGTGAGAAACAGGTAGCGTCCCGAGCGGCGTTTGAGCGAGGTGAATCGGTTGATTCCGTCTTTGGCGGTATAGCGGAATCCGTTGCGGTTAAAGGGCATGGTGTGCTGAATCACCCCTTCCGGCGTTATGTATTCGACCAGATTAAAGTCGATTTGAACCCCGGCTTCAGCCTTCAGGTTGAACTCAATATAGCCGCAGATCTGGTCGCCGAAGTCGAAGCAGTACTCTGGGTCGCCCTTGTCGGACGGTTTGCGGAGGGCGAATTCGGCGGCCGTATCGCGCATGAAAATCTGTTCAAGCGGGAGATGGAGACGGCGGCCTTCGAAGTCAGGATTTTTTTGAATTTTCTGATGCCAGCGCTCTTCGATCCGGATGGCCTCCTTGTGGTCGAACCATTCAAACGGGATATCGACATCCGCAAAGAGATATTCATCGGCGACAGAGGCGCGCCACTCGATCCATTGGGTGCCCGGCATTTCCAGGACGGAGAATGCGAATTCTTTATTATGGCCGTAGAGGTGGCGGCTGAAAAAGCGGACATTGTATTTGCCGGGAGTGAGAGTGACTTTTCCGGTTTTCAGGAGCCGTCCGTTGATGGCGATTTTCCATTCTTTGGAAGAAAAGTCGAATGGCTGTTTTTCGGAGACGGTCAGTTTGCCGCAGAGGATCAGGGGGCGGCTGGTGCAGAGGTTGGCTTCGATGAGCCCAGGATGGCAAAGCTGCGTGGCGGGGACAACCCATTGTGAAACCGGTTTTTGAACCGTGGTGCGGCTGGGCTTGCCGATAGGTTGCCGCGATTTTTTTGTAAGCAGCGCAGTGTTGCGCGGGGAGATTTTGCCGGGACGTTTGATGAGAACGGCTGGCTGCCAGTCGAGCTCTTTTTCGAATCTGGCATCGTATTCTTCGACCGGTTCCATTTGAACGGAGATTTTTGGTGTCCACTGTTTCCAGGCTTTGGACGGCGTAGCCAGCCAGTCGGTACCGGTGCCGATGTTTTGTCCGTCAACGAGCAGGGTTGCGCGAAGTCCGGCTTGTTGTGGAATCTGATGGAAGGTGCCGATGCCGAAATAGCGCACAATCACTTCAATGTGGTTTTTTCCCGGTTGAAGTGCGGCGGAAATATCGTGCGTGTCGTGCTGCCAGTGATCCGGATAGGCGCGTGCCGGGCCGTCATTGATCCATTTTCCGTTGACGATCAGCCGGTACCAACTGTCCGCTGTGATCTCTATGCGGGCAGCGGATGGGTCGGCGAGGTCGATTTCCTTTTTAAACAGGACGGTTTGGTTGTAGTCGGTTGGAGTTTGCTGCGGGCACCAGATCCAGTTGGATTTTTTCATAATGAGGGCTTCGGGTTGAGGGTTCAGTCGGAATAGCCGGGGATGATTATCTGTTCGGTGAAGCAGGGCGGATCCTGCACAATCAGACCGGCATCCGGATCGTCGGGAAGAACAATTGGCTCCTTGGCGATCCATCCGGTCGAATCGACGATTTTTTCGTGGCCGGGCAGGGCGCGGATGTGGTTTTGCAACTGTTCGCGCAGGGTTCGTACAGCGGTGCCGCAGGCGACGTTATACGCCCGGTTGCGCAGTTCGTCGGGATCCTTGCGGCGGTCAAAGAGCAGTTCTTTTTGATCCGGAGCCGACCAGATATATTTCCAGTCCCTGGAAACAGCCATATGGATGGCGGCATGCGCATCTTCATACTGACCGAATACCATCTCGCGGGGACAGGAGCCGTCTGCAATGGCAGCAAGATTTTCCCCATCAGCATGATCGGCCTTCAGACCGGCGGCGGCCAATGATGTTGGCAGAATATCGACCAGACTGACCGGTCGGTCGCAAATCTCTCCCGCGTTAAAGGTCCCGGGCAGACGGCAGATCATCGGTATACGGGCGGCTGAATCCAGAAAAGAGCGTTTCCCGAAGCAGTTGTAGTCGCCCAGAAATTCACCGTGATCGGCGCTGAAAATAATGAGGGTGTTGTCGAGCTGTCCGGTTTTTTTGAGGGTCTGGAGCATCCGCCCGATCTGGAAATCGATGAAGGAGATCGATGCGTAGTAATAGGCCTTCATCAGGCGGATCAGGTTTACATCGCGCCCGCTGTCGCGGCCTTTGTAGCGGTTTTGAATATAGTTGGTGTAGCAGTAGAGACTTTCGTTGTCATCCGCCATCTTCGGCAGCGGCATATCCGGTCCGCGGTAGAGCTTGTGCCAGGGGGTCGGCGGGGAGAATGGCGGATGGGGGTGGATGAAGCTGGAGAAGAGGAAGAAGGGTTGGGAGTTTGGAGTTTCGGGTTCGGAGTTTCGAGTTTCGGGTTGGGAGTTTGGAGTTTCGGGTTTGGGGTTGGACGCATGGGCCTTTAGCCATTCGACGGTGCGATCGCCGGTCCACTGAGTGGGGTGGTGCTGCGGCGGCAGGTTTGAGATTTGGGGGACGTAATAGGCCTCGCCGCGCACGCCGTGCGGTTCAATGGCATACTCGCAGCCGTTGGCTTTTAAATAGTTGAGGTAGTCGTCTTTTCCGGCGTCAAAGACGATTTCCTCCTGCGTTTCCAGAGTCTGGAAGCCGCGTTTGGCATGGGTGTCCGGCGTGAAGTGACGCTTGCCGATCGAATGGGTCCGGTAGCCAGCTTCGGTCAGCCGATCCGCGACACTCTTTCGTCCGTCTTCCGGCATGGCGTTGTAATTATCGAAGCAGCCGGTGTTCATGGGGTACTGCCCATAGTGCATCGAGCAGCGTGCCGGAACGCAAACCGGTGCCGGAGTATACGCCGAAGAAAAGCGGGTTCCTTCGCGGCAGAGACGGTCGAGGTTCGGCGTTTTAATGACCGGGTTGCCGGCCGCAGTGAGGGTGTCGAACCGCTGCTGGTCGGTGAAGAGCAGAAGAATGTTTTTTCGTTTCATTCTGTATATCCAGAAAGGTTATTTCTTTTTTGCGGGCGGGGGTTTCGGGAGGGCATGCGTCTTCCAGTTGGTTTTGAAGAGCGCTTGCAGTTGCTCGACGACCGGGGCGTATTCCGGATTGCTGATCAGATTGACTTTTTCGCCGGGGTCCTTGCTGTGGTCGTAGAGGGCGCGACCTTGAACCGGAAACGGCGGTTTGTTCCCGTACCATTCAATGTAGCGCCAGCGTTCGGTGCGCACGGACCGGGCATATGGACCGAGGTCCGTGAAAGCGGCTGTCTTCCAGGACTGTTCCGGCTGGCAGATGAGCGGCAGACAGGATTTGCCTTCGAGATGGGCCGGTTGCGGCAGGTTGCACCAGTCAACAACGGTCGGATATAAATCAACGAATTCCACAATGCCGGAGGTCCGTCGGCCGGCGGAGGTTCCGTCGGGCATGCGGACGATAAACGGAGCGAGCGCGGAGCGCTCAAACTGGGTGGCCTTTGCCCACCAGTCCTTGTCCCAGGTGTGATAGCCGTGATCTCCCAGAACCACCACCATC
The DNA here is from genome assembly GCA_044352355.1 of Pontiellaceae bacterium. Taxonomy (GTDB): domain Bacteria; phylum Verrucomicrobiota; class Kiritimatiellia; order Kiritimatiellales; family Tichowtungiaceae; genus Tichowtungia. Next base: position 30,564 of record JBILEA010000007.1, read on the forward strand.
GTGCTGTTCATCAGACCGCTTTCCTCCAGAGCCTGCATCACTTTTCCGAATTGCCGGTCCATATAGGTGATGCCGGCGTAGTAAGAACGGAGCAGCTCCAGTTTATCCTGATCGGTAAAGGTATCGTAAATGGCTTTCCATTTCCCGATGGGCCAGGCCTGTTCCGGCAGACTGCTGACATCCTGTTTTTCCGGCAGTTTCAGTGAATCCAGCGGATACATATCGAAATATTCTTTGGGCGCGAAAAACGGATCGTGCGGACGGATAAAGCCAACCGAAATAAAGAACGGCTTATTGGTTGCTGCAGCCTGATGGATCAGTTCGATGGCGTTTTTTGCAATCAATCCGTCAAAAAAGCTCTCATCCCCCCCGTCCAGCGCACGCCATTCAAGGAAGTGGACCTTGTCGCTCAGGACTCGTCCTTCGCCGGGCTGTGCTTTGACGTCTATCGGCGTGTTAAGCACAACATCCCATCCTTCGCGATCGTCCGTGTGGTGGTCGTGGAATACCTTGCCGGTCGAGGCGGTAAAATACCCGTTGTTCCGGAAGTGTCGCGGGAGCGTGGTGATGTCAGGACGGGTTTCCAGAATAGGAGTTTTATTGTCGATAATGCCGGTGTTTTCCGGACGGAGGCCGGAAAGAAAAGAGGCCCGGCTCGGATTGCAGACGGGGAACTGGCAGTAGGCGTTGTCAAAAACCAGCGCCTGTTCGGCAAAACGATCCAGATGAGGGGTTTTTACGATCTTATGGCCGTAGGCTCCGAAATCGGTATTGAGGTCATCCGAGATGATCAGCAGGACATTGCGGAGCTGCGGCTTGTTCGGTGTGTCGGCCTGTGACAGGTTTCCGAGCATCAGGGCGGCGGTTGCAAGCGGTATGGTTGGTTTCATGAGCACTCCTTTTTCAGGGTTTAATTTTCGTTTTAAGCTGGTTGACAACGCGTTCTGTAAGCGGGTAGCGCAGCATGATCAGGATGGCTGCCAGGGTGAAGATAAACGGCACGGCAGAGAACAGGATGCGCAGGTTGCGGATGGCTTCCGGCGACTGGACGGTTTCTCTGGGGAGGATGCCGGCCATCGTCAGAATAAAGCCGCTGAGGGTGAGGCCGACGGTGACCCCGATCTTAAGCAGCCAACCGTATACCGCCCCGTACATTCCTTCCCGGCGCAGGCCGGTTTGGACTTCATCGACATCGCAGACGTCCGCGAGCATGGCGGGCAGGATGATCCAGATGAAGGCCACGCCGGGCGCGATGGTGCAGAACGAAATGATTTCGAGGTAGGGATTGGCCGGGGTGTAGGTCAGTGCCTGCGAAAGATAGCCGACAGCGGCGATGGCCATGCCGAGGATGAGGGTTTTTTTCTTGCCCCAATGCGTGGCGATGAATGAGATCAGCGGCACGGACAGCAGGGCGAGAATCGCCCCGCTCATGCCGCCCATGCCGCTCATGGTGGATGCAGCTTCTTTGCTGCCGTTAAAAACATGGTAGATGTTGACGTAGAGAGCCATCGGCTGAACGAGGAACACCCCGGCAATGAACAGAGCCACCGTTGCGCAGATGAGCTGGAAGGGTTTATTTTTCAGTGTGCAGGCAAAGGCGGGGCCGAGCTTGATTTTTTCCTGTGTTTGTCCTTTGGCCTGTTCCCGGCAGAAAAGGGCGGACAGGATTCCGGTGGCCGCCATGACGAGTCCGATCAGCAGGCCGACATAGCGAGCGCCGATTGTTTCGTTGTCATTGAAAACAAAGCAGAGTTTGTAGGCCCAGGGGACGATCCAGCCGGCCAGTGTGGCAATGGCGGCGCGGTAGGCCTGCACGCGGGTGCGTTCGTTGTAGTCGGGCGTCAGCTCAAAACCGAGCGCGTTCCACGGTACGCTCCAGATGGTGAACGCGGTATAGTAGGCAATCAGCATGATGAGAAACCAAGCCACTTTGACGGCGGAACTCCATTCCGGTGAGGGCATCCACATGAGGGGAAACGTGATGCCGAGCAGGATGGCGCCGAGAAAGATAAGCGGACGCCTCCGCCCCCAGCGGCTGCGAAAGTTGTCCGAGATGTGCCCCATGAACGGGTCCGTGAAGGCGTCCCAGATCCGGGGGATGGCCAGCGCCAGCCCGATCCAGGCCGGATTCACGCCCATGGCGATGGCGTAAATGGGAATGGCCAGCACACCGATTATATTAACCAGGTCGTTGGTTAGACCACCGGCCCCCCAGGCCAGTTTCTGATGCAGAGGAAGCAGGGAGGGTTTCATGATTTATACCGATACAAATAAAATAAAAGTGACACGTTGACTCCAATAAAAATTACTATATATTCAAAAAGTGTTCGAAGCAAAGATAAATGCGAACAAAAAAACAGGAGATTTTAAGGTGAAATGGTTGTTTCTACTGACGGGTTTTTTGTTGTATGCGGCGGCACCGGCCCAAAATCTCATTCAAAACGGCTCGTTTGAGGAGGCTGAAGTTCATTGGACTTTTTCGTCTGAGCGAACCGCCCCGTTCGATCGCCGGTTTCAACCGGTCTCCGATGGAGCCGGCCAATGGGCAGTGATCGAGACAAAACCCGATGCGCCCGTCGGGTTTTCCCGGATCTCGCAGCCGCTTCAGCAGGTTCCGTCCGGTCCGCTCAGATTGTCTTTCCGTGCCGTTTCGGAGAATGTCGAAGGCGGCAATGGAGCTTATGCTTATCTGGAATTTATGAATGCCGAGGGGGGCCGCATTTCCGGATTGCAGAGTCAGTTCGCACCCGGATCCGGGGAACCCGCACGTTTCACACTGGTTGGAGAGGTGCCTGCCGGGACCCGTCGGATTGTTTTGCGACTGATCCTCCACGGGCGCGGCACGGCGCGCTTCACCGACGTATCGCTGGTTGAGTTGAGGGCGGAGGACCGTGAATTTGCATCCCGCGTTACGCTGAACGTTCCGCCGCTGCCGGAAGGAGCCGCATTCTTTGGCGTGGGGGCAGAGGATGATGGCTGGGCCTACACCCGGGGCAACGCCGCCAAGGGGTGGACGGAGGCGGACAGCGCCTTGCGCGAAAAACGGCTGCGCTGGCTCAAGCCCGGTTTTGTGCGCACCTTCCTCTGGACCCACGACTGGCTGCCGCAAAGCTTCTGGCGGGGCGAGGAGTACAGTTATCTTTTTGATCACGACCTGTTCCAAAGCAAACTCAGGACTTGGCGGCTGTATCATGAAATCGGGACCCATGTCATGCTGGCGCAGGTTTCCTGGGACCAGGGGGGTGTCTGGAAAATTCCTGACAGACACATTCCTGCCATCGGTGACTTGTTTGAATACCTGCACGGTCAGCATTCGCTCACCAATATCCGGTCATACAGTGTTTACAACGAACCCAATCATTCGATGTATGCGGGCGGGGGAACGTTTGAGATCTACACCCGCTATCACAAGGATCTCGCCGCTGAATTTGCGCGGAGAAATCTGAACATTGTGCTGACGGGGTCGGACGACGGCAACGGTTCCGCCTGGTTCCGCCGTTGCGCGGATACGCCCGGCATCCGCGACACGGTCGCCTTTTACGCCTCCCACCAATACGTTGCCTTCCCGACCCTGAATCCCGATGCGGTCGATGAGTTCTTCAACGATCGGATGGGCGTTCTTGAACGTAGCGGGATCGACAAGCCTTTTGTGGTCAGTGAATTCGGTTTCACCGGCAGCGGCACAAGTCATTACAAAAACCCCTACATGGCGGAGCCGGATTACGCGCTGGCGGCGATGGATTTTGTCCTGCGCGGGCTCAATCGCGGAGCGCGAGGATTCTGTTTCTGGACGATGCACGAAATGGTGTATCCGCCTTACAAAGAGAAGCCGAATTCCCATTGGAACCAGATCATGACTTGGGCCCTGTGGGATTTCGAAGGCAAGCTCAAGCCGGTTTACCACGCGGCGGCCCTCATGATGCGCAATATGCGCCCCGATCTGCCGGTCTATCCGGTGAAGTCGGATGCGCCGGGCACGGTGCAGGCCGTGCGGGTGGGCGACGGGCTTTTCTGGGTGAACCTCTCGCCCCGCCCGGTGGAAATTACCGTCGAGGGGATGCATCCGAAACGGG
>JBILEA010000074.1:0-10901 GCA_044352355.1 Pontiellaceae bacterium
AAAGTGATGATGCTCGTTAAAGCCGGCAAGGCGGTGGATGATTTTATTGAGCAGGTGATTCCGTTTTTGGAACCGGGCGATATTATCATCGACGGCGGCAATTCGCATTTCCCAGACACCATTCGCCGTACAAAGTATGTTGAAAGCAAAGGATTATTGTTTATCGGCACCGGCGTTTCCGGCGGTGAGGAGGGCGCACTGCTCGGCCCGTCGATCATGCCCGGCGGGTCACCTGCCGCGTGGCCTGCGGTTAAGCTGATTTTCCAAAAAATTTCCGCGCACACCGATGCGGGTGAACCCTGCTGCGAATGGGTCGGCGAAAACGGCGCGGGCCACTTCGTCAAGATGGTTCACAATGGCATCGAATACGGCGACATGCAGATGATTTGCGAAACCTACCAGCTGATGAAAGAAGGGCTTGGCCTCTCCAACGAAGAGATGCATGAAGTGTTCACCGAGTGGAACGCCAGCGAACTCGACTCTTATTTGATTGAAATTACTCGCGACATCCTCGGTTACAAAACCGAAGCCGGCGAAGCGGTGATTGATCAGATTCTCGATACCGCTGGACAAAAAGGCACCGGCAAGTGGACCGCGGTCTCCGCGCTCGATCTCGGCCAGCCGCTCACGCTCATCGGCGAAGCCGTGTTCGCCCGCTGCCTTTCCGCCCTCAAAGACGAACGTGTTCAGGCTTCGAAGGTATTGAAAGGTCCGGCAGTAAAATTCAACGGCGACAAGGCCGCGTTGATCGAAGATCTCAAGCAGGCGCTCTACGCCTCCAAGATCGTTTCGTATGCGCAGGGCTATCAGCTGATGCGTGAAGCAGCCAAGGAATATAACTGGAAACTCAACAACGGCGGCATTGCACTCATGTGGCGCGGCGGCTGCATCATCCGTTCCGTATTCCTCGGCAAGATCAAAGAAGCGTTCGATAAGAATCCTGACTTGGTCAATTTGCTACTCGCCCCATTCTTCACCAAGGCGGTTACAGATGCACAGGCTGGTTGGCGTCGAGTCATCTGCAAGTCGGTTGAACTCGGTATTCCGATGCCTGCGATCAGTGCCGCACTGGCTTATTACGACGGCTATCGTGCCGCCCGCCTTCCGGCCAATCTGCTTCAGGCACAGCGCGACTACTTCGGTGCGCACACCTATGAACGGCTCGACAAACCGCGCGGCGAGTTCTTTCACACCAACTGGACCGGACGCGGCGGCGATACCGCAGCATCAACCTACATCGTTTAATTTTCGGGAGAGACCAACATGCTGACTGTACGATCTGCAAAGGAATGCCGTTACGATATTCTTTCACTGGGCGAAGTGATGCTTCGCCTCGATCCCGGCGAGGGGCGTATTCGCACCGCCCGTAATTTTCAAGCGTGGGAGGGCGGCGGCGAGTACAACGTGGCGCGCGGATTGCGCCGCTGTTTCGGACAGCGCGCGGCGGTGGTCACCGCATTCGCGAAAAACGAAGTCGGCCTACTGATGGAAGATTTTATTCTGCAGGGTGGGGTGGATACTTCGCTCATCAAGTGGGTGGACTACGACGGCATCGGACGCACCGTCCGCAACGGACTCAACTTCACCGAACGCGGTTTCGGTATTCGCGGCGCGGTGGGCTGTTCTGACCGTGGCAACACTGCGGCTTCCCAGCTCAAAGTCGGCGACATCGACTGGGAGTATATCTTCGGCACGCTCGGCGTGCGCTGGTTGCACACCGGTGGAATTTTCGCCGCGCTGTCGGAAACCACAGGCCCGCTGGTGATCGAAGCCGCTAAGACGGCCAAGAAATACGGCACGATGGTTTCGTATGACCTCAACTACCGTCCGTCACTTTGGAAGGGATTCGGCGGACTGAAGAAATGTCAGGAAATCAACCGTGAGATCGCCCAGTATGTCGATGTAATGATCGGCAACGAAGAGGATTTTACCGCCTGTCTCGGTTTCGAAATCGAAGGGGCCGATGCAAACCTGACCGAGCTTGAAGTGGAGTCATTCCAGAAAATGATCGCCACAGCGGTTAAAGAGTTTCCAAACTTTAAAGCCACGGCTACCACCATGCGCGGCGTGAAATCGGCTACGGTCAACGACTGGGGCGCGATGGCCTGGTGCGATGGAAAATTCTATACCTCAACTCATCGTCCGAATCTCGAAATCATGGATCGCGTTGGCGGCGGCGACAGCTTCGCTTCAGGCTTCATCTACGGCCTGATGGAACTGGGTGATCCGCAGCTCGCTGTTGAGTATGGCGCGGCACACGGCGCGCTGGCGATGACCACGCCCGGCGACACCACGATGGCATCGTTATCTGAAGTGAAAAAAATCGTCGCGGGTGCCGGGGCGCGAGTCGATCGGTAGAATTTTCCAACCATTGGATCTAAGGTATTCCGAACGTGCTTTTTGTATTCGAAAAGAAGCGAAGCGGCAAAAACGGACGGAAAAGTTCCAGACAGTGGAAACTCTCACAAGGGGAACGTATGATGGCAAAAAGAGTGTCGGCAATTGTGGTGTTTTGGACCGCGGCGTTGTCGCTTTCGGCCGCGCAGGTGGTGGCGGAGCGGCTGAACTATACAATCGTCCTGCCGGACAATCCCAGTGCAGTCTGCAAACTGGCAGGGGCTGAGCTGGCATCTTTTCTCGAGAAAACTTATGAGGAGCCCCTACGACTCAACGGAAACACCCAGCCTGTAACCTTTTACGTCGGTGTCTCGGGAGAGGCTGTCCTGAAGGGCTTCTCCGATCTGCCTGACATGAGGGGGACTTTCGGAGTTTTTCGCAAGGATCGCAATATCCTCTGTTATGGGTGGGACGATGAGGGGGTAGAGCCGGAAACACAGAATTGGGGCGAGGCGGGAACCCTCTTGGCCGTCTATTACTTTCTCAACCACTACGCTGGGGTCGGTTTCTATTTTCCCGGTGAGAACGGCTTTTCCATAAAAAAAGAGAAAGCGCTCAACGTAGATCAGGCCGCCGACATTGCCTCGCCCTCATTCGAACTGCGTGGCTTTTCCATGAAAACAACGGAGTTTTCCGAACGGGACAAGTTGCTATTTTTTCGCCGCGCACTCTGTTCTATCCCCAAATGGGATCATATCGACATCTATGAGTATATGAATAATTGGAAAGAACGCTTTTGGGAGTCGCGCCCAGATTATTTTATGCTTCGCAACGGCACGCGAGTTTGGGAAAAGTATCCAATGCAAGGGCTGTGTCTCTCCAATCCGGACTTGGCGAGACAGGCCGCCGCCGATATCGTGGAGGATTTAAACAAGAATCCGCAGAAGACAACGGTTAGGCTCTTCCTTGATTGCCCTCTGCGCCAGTGCCAGTGCGAAAGATGCTCTGCCTCCGCGGAGAGGAGCTATGCCGGGGTGGACACGGAGTCGTGCGAGGAGTTTTATGGGTTCCAGAAACGCGTCGCCGATATCGTTCACCAATCGCATCCGGGAATACACTTTCTGACCCAGACCAAGTCATGGTCGTACTACAAACCACCGCGACTGGTGCATCTGGACAATTTCTTTACGGTCTCGATTATGACCTGGCAGCATACGACTAGGATTTTAGATCAAAAGTTTCTCATTGAGGTGGCGAAAATGTGGCAGGCCGCCGGGGTCAGAACCACCCTCTTCGGCTATCCGCGCTGGACTGACGCTGGAACCCAAAACATGCCGGTCATCACCCCGAAGTTTCTCGCCGAGAACCTCAGAGCCTTCCACGGGCTGAGCTGCGGAACCCAAACCAGTGAATTAAATTCTAACCCCTACTCCTTCAGTGCCCTCAACCAATTTCTCCAGGCAAAACTGCTTTTTGACATCCGCGCCGATCTCGATACGCTCATCAAAGAGTTCTGCTCGTTTGCCTATCCGGGTGCCGAAAAGGAAATGGCGGCATTCTACGAATCCATGGAAGCGCTCTACGTTCAGCGCGGTGACCTCAACAGGGATGCATTTGCGGATATTTATCAACCGGCAAACTTAAAAAAGCCCATGCTCCTGTTGGATACAGCCAAGGAGAAAGTCAAACCCGGATCGGTGTTTTTTGAAAAGCTTTATCAGGATTTTGGCGCGTTTTACCAAAGATCACTGGGCGCGACCGGAAAGACGCTCAAGATTCGCGAGATATTGGCAACAATTAGAGCCAACGGTTCACGTCCAGTTCGGCTAACGCGGGCGAAGGGTTTCGCCAACTTCGAGTCCGCGCCAGACACCTGGCCGGATGCTGTCAGATGTGAGTTGCTGACTCCCAACGACGATCTGGAGCCACAAAAAGCCTCGGCCTACTTGGCCTGTGACGGCGATTTTCTATACTTGAGCCTTGTGGCAGCGGAGAAAAATCCCGAGAAGATCGTGACCAAATGCAAGCAGGATGGTTCCCTTGCGGTGTTTGGCGATGATTGCGTGGAGTTTCTGCTGATACCTCCGGATTCTGAAGAATATTATCAGATTGGTATCAACAGCGCCGGGCATTACACTGTACGTCAATGGAACCTCTCTTTTCTGAACACGTCAGAGCCTGCTTTTGCCTTTCAAATGGATGCCCAGGCGGAGGTTCTTGCCGACGGATGGGTGGCGAAAGTCAGGATTCCGCTGGCTCAGTTTGCCCCGACCGACCTCAAGAAGCCCTGGCGTTTCAATGTTTACCGCTCGCGGCTTGCCGGCGGCAAAGGGGAAAGCTACGGGATATTGCTACTTTCAAAAAAATTCCATCAAAACTTCGAGTTATTTCCTCACCTTATTTTTCCCGAAGCGGCAGCAAAATAGCGCTTGTCACTTCTGAAGTGAAGAAAATCGTCGCGGGTGCCCGCGTTGACCGATAGAGATTTTTCCGTCACATAGGTAAAATTGTCTGGGAAAGTTCAAGATATTGGAAAAAAATTAGAAAAGGAGATGTTATGAATGTTGTTGCCTCGTTGGTTTTGTCCGCATGGCTGAGCAATCACATGATGCTACCTGCGAATCGGCCGGTACCGTTTTGCGGCCGTGCGCCGAGTGTGCAAGGCAACCTTTTAATCTGAAATTCATAGGTGGGGCGACGTCTCCGACGGAGCCGTAATATACCGAGACGTTTTTAAAAATGGTATGAGTAGCCGAATGGCATTTGGCGAGCTATCGATTTTGCTCGAATGCTTGGCCCAAGGCGTCTACAGACCCGTTTTCGGTTCGTTTGGGCACTGACAAATTCCGTCATCATTGGCCGAATAACGGTATATCAGTGCCGGTGTACCCGTGATACATTTTAAACCAATAAGCAGAGTGCGTATCGGAAACATTCTGTGATTGGCGGACAAAACCGGAAACAACTTGAGAGCAGGGTGCGTTCAGGTAACAAAAAAGGAGAGTGGAGAGATGAAGATGAGATTAAGCATAATGGTATTGGTGTGTGTTGCGGCGCTTTCCGCGCAAGCCGAGGATCTCTACACCGAAAACTTCGAGACCTACAACACGGGCGTGACCCTAAACGCCCAGGGCAGCTGGACCGCCGCCAGTAATCCTCAAGTCATCCAGGGTGTTGGAACCAATACGACCAAGGTGGTAAGCAATGGGACCGCTGACAATACTGCCTCGAAAACGATCGCCCTGTCTTGGGGCGCGAACACCAAAGGTTCGTTATCATTCGATACCTACATCGGTGGCACAGCAAACAATATCGGCTACGTCGGGATTGGAACTTCCACTGGCACTAATAATCTTGGTTTTTTTATGAATGGAACCACCCTTCAGTATCGTTCCGGTCCAAGTACCGGCCTTCAGACGATAATGGTCAATGGAAGCGGCACAACAACGGCGTTGGCCACGGGCAAGTGGTATAACATCACCGCCAACTTCACGCTGACCAATAACACCATTACCGATGTGTGGCTGACCAACCTGACGGATGGCGGTGCCGCTGTGCAACAGTATTTTGGTGCGGGCAACGCCACGCGCGTCTATACGGAAGCGGGTGACGAGGCGAGCTGGACTAAGGTCTCGTTGCGCTTGGGGGCAGATACATCAGGCAATACTAGAATGATCGACAACATCCGGTTGAGCAGTGGCGGTGCCAAGGTGCTCTCCTTGGTCGTCCTCCATTAGTCAATCGTTGAAAAATGAATTTTAAAAAATAAAGGAACACGTGAATAAACAAGATTTTAGAAACATTGCTAACGGGCTGGAAATTCCAACCGTATCGTATTGTGATCAACCCTTTGTGGTGAAGACCGATGACGGAGCATGGTTGTGCTGTGTGACCACGGGTTCGGGCCATGAAGGGTCTCATGGCCAGCACGTGACTACGATGCGCAGCAAGGACTGCGGAAAAAACTGGAGTGTTCCGGTACCGGTCGAAGCCCCGGGCGATGTGGAGAACTCTTATGCCGTGATGCTCAAAGTCCCGTCGGGAAGAATTTATATCTTCTATAATCATAACACCGATAATGTTCGGGAGGTGAAACTTCACAATTATATTATGTGGGGAAAGGATACCTTAGCTCGCGTGGACAGTCTGGGCCATTTTGTGTTCAAATACAGCGATGACCATGGACAAAGCTGGTCGGAAAAACGTTATGATATTCCGTTCCGGCTGTTTCAATGCGACCGGGATAATGTTTATGGCGGCAAACTCTGTTTCTTCTGGAATGTCGGCAAGCCGTTTACGCACGAGGGAACGGCCTTTGTTTCACTTCACAAAGTCGGCCAGATGGGCGAAGGCTTTTTCCAGCAATCGGAAGGAAGTTTGTTGGCCAGTGATAATCTGTTGACGGAAACCGATCCTGAAAAAATACGCTGGGAAACGCTTCCGGATGGGGACATCGGCCTGCGCACCCCCAAAGGCGGCGGCCCTATTTCCGAAGAACAAAGTTATGTTGTCTTGAGCGACGGCTCGTTTTATGTGGTTTACCGTTCAGTTGATGGCTATCCGGTGGAGGCCTACAGTCGGGACAGGGGGCATACCTGGAGTGAACCGCAATATATGCGTTATGCCGACGGACGGCGGGTTAAAAACCCGCGCGCTGCCAATTTCGCTTGGAAATGCAGCAACGGTAAATATCTCTACTGGTTCCATAATAACGGCGGACATTTTATCCGCGCGATGTATGGGCAACCGACAGAAACCAACGGATTGGTCAAGGGTGGCGGCAGTCCTTACGATGACCGCAATCCGGTCTGGCTGTGCGGCGGGGTGGAATCGGATTCCCCAAAAGGCAAAATTCTCAAGTGGAGTCAGCCGGAAATTGTTTTATACACCGAGAACCCGTTTGTACGGATAAGTTATCCAGATTTAGTGGAAGAGGACGGGAAATATTTCCTGACTGAAACCGAGAAGAATACGGCGAGAGCTCACGAAATTCCAAATGACTTTATTGAGAAGATTTGGGCCGGTTTGGAGAATAAAAAAATCCCGCGTTTCGAACCAATTTTGTCCTGCTCTTGCGGCACGGTGAACGCTCCGCGGCTACCGGAATTTTTCATCCGAGACTTTCATAGTAAAGATTATCGAGGCATCGCTACCAACGCCGGTATTGCGTTGGAACTGGATGTGACGCTTGACGCGCTGGCAAATCTTTCGTTGATCGATGGACAGCGCGGCGATGGTCGGGGCTTGGCTTTAAATGTCTCCGCAGAGGGATGTTTGGAGCTGTTGCTGAATGACGGCTGGATGGAACAGTGCATGACCAGCGAGCCTTGCTTGAAGCCGGGGAAAAACCATGTGGTCATCAATATTGATGGCGGTCCGAACGTGGTCAGCTTCATTGTCAACGGACACTTCTGTGACGGCGGTGAATGCCGCCAGTTTGGCTGGCAGCGGTTTAGCCCGTACTTCCGCCATATCAACTGGTCCGAAAAATGGGAGGTCAGTCATCTGACCCGGCTCAACGTCTACGACCGTATTTTAATGACTGCGGAAGCACTCGAATGATTAATAAATCACACAATGTGCTTCTGATTCAGGTGGATCAGATGAATGCGGATTGCCTGAGCGTGCTTGGGCATCCGCAGGTCTATACCCCCAATCTTGACCGGTTGGCGCTGGGCGGTTCGCTTTTTCAAAACGCCGCAGCCCAAAGCCCGATCTGCCTGCCGTCGCGAATCTCAATGCTCAGCGGTCAGTATTGTTCAACCAACAGACAATTTGGATTTTTCGGCCTGTGTGACCGACGCACCCCCTGGCTTCAGACGACGCTGAAACAGGCCGGTTATCACACCGCAGCTTTTGGTAAATTCCATGTTGCCAGTGTGGGGGATTCAACCTGGGATTTCGATGTCGCGGCTCCTACTTTACCTGAAGAAATGGACTTGGCACGTCCAGCAGGCAATCACTATCAAAACTACTGCCAGCAGCAACAGGTTGCTTGGCCCACCGATCAGATTCATGGGCACAACCCCTTTGCCTTTGGCGAATGGTCTCCATCGCCCTCATCAGCCACATTGGATCAGCCTTTTATTCGACAAAGAGCATGTCGTTCCGATGTGGCTCTTGAGCACTCACTGGAGACCTGGACCACCAACCAGTGCCTTGAGTTTATAACCTCCCATCAGAAAAAGGGTCCCGATCCATTTTTTATTTGGCTGAGCTATGACCGACCCCATTATCCCACCTCCCTTCCCGAACCGTGGTTCAGCAAAATTTCCGACAAAATGAAAGCACTGGGCTTGGAGCAGCCACCGACTTTAGATGAAATGGCCGAGTTGCCGGAAATTCATCAGAAAATCTACCGGGAAGGCTTTTCTCGACTCAACCCGGAAGTTGACGACGACAGTTTTCGCTTTGTGCTGGCCAGTTATTTTGTCCTCATCGAATGGATCGATGCCGAAATTGGCCGGGTCATGGAATCCCTCGAAAATCTCGGCCTTGCAGACACCACCACCATTATTTTCACGGCCGATCACGGAGACGAATCTGGAGTACGTGGTTTGTTCGACAAAGCAAGACGTTGCGCGTCTCAGGCCGTCGTGAGACCTCCGCTGATCATCCGTCCGGCTCCGATGCTCAAGGGACAACGAGGCGCAATTATTTCCCAGCCGGTCGAACTAGTCGACCTGTTCAAAACCATCTGCACACTGACTAAAACACCTGCCCCAGATCGCATTGAAGGATGCGACTTGACCGGTGCGGTGCTCGAAGGATCTCCACTGCCCGAGGATCGCCCGGTTTTTTGCGAGGATTATTACACAAAAACCGTGATTGCCGAGGGCTGGAAACTGGTTTTTGATGCCGGGGATAAAAACAACAACCAACTCTATGATTTGCGTCAGAACCGCTACTCATTAGCCAATCTCTACCGGCAATCCGACTGCCAGGAACAACGAATCAGGCTGAAGCGGCACCTCATGTCATTTTTGATGCAACGGGCTTGTGGACCGTATGATCAGAGTGATATCGATTTTGTCCTGCAGTGCATCGATCCGAATTCACAAAAACTGGGACTGCTGCACATGTCTCAAGACATGAGTTCGGCCGTGAGTTTTCGCGCCGCCTGTGTTATCCATGACGGTCGTCCTGACTATGGCCTGCTGGTGCCATACTGGAACCAGCCGATGGCGATTCTGGATGGCAATTATAAGAAGGTCGATCCGGCTGTACCGCTGGATTTGGACTTGTGCGAGCGGCTGCTCGATAAGGGCCTTCGCAACTCCATACTGCGTTCTTCCTCAATTTCTCATCTGGAATGGGGGCGAATCCACCCCTGCGATGCATAGAAAAACTGTAAAATTTAACAACACGGAGAAATCATGATAGCAACCTCAAATGAAACGGGTGCACAGCGCCTCAGCCTCGAAACCCTCCAACAATGGGAAGCTCTGAAATACGGCATGTTTATTCACTACGGAATGAGCACCTATACCGGGTCGGAAGTCCCCGACGGCAGCCATCCCTCGACGCTTTACGCTCCCGACAAGCTGGATGTGGATCAATGGGTCTGTGTTGCCCGCGACGCCGGGATGAAATACGCCGTGTTGACCACTAAGCATGTCGCTGGCCATTGCCTCTGGCCGACGAAGCTCAACGACTACCATGTTGGCACGAGCGGCAATAAAACCGACGTCGTCGAAGCCTTTGTGAAGGCCTGCGAAAAGCGCGGCGTGCTCCCCGGGTTCTATTACTGCTCGTGGGACAATCACAACACCTTTGGTTCTCAAACCCCGAGCCACACCGCGGACTGGGAGCGAGCTCAACTTGGACTTATCCCCGATACTCAGCTCTCCTTCACCTCCCGAGCCTACATGGATTTCCAAAGTGCGCAGATTGATGAGTTGCTCACCCAATACGGTCAAGTTGCTGAGGTCTGGATCGATATTCCATGTGTGCTCCCGCGATTCTACCGTCAGGAACTCTACGACCAGATTGCCGGACTCCAGCCGCAGACGGTCATCATGATGAACAATGGAATCAGCGACGGTTCGAACTACCCCATTGCCAAAGCCTGGCCCGCAGACCTCATCGCCATCGAGCGATTCCTGCCCAACAGTCACACCGGCCATGTCAAATGGCGCGAAATCGAAGGCAAGCAATATTACATGCCCGGCGAGGTCTGCGATCCGATTGGACGGGAATGGTTCTTTACCGAAGCCGATGTGCCGCGCAGCGATGAGGAATTGCTGGGCATGTATTTGGTCAGCATTAGTCGTGGCACCAACCTGCTGCTTGACGTCGGTCCCGATAAGCACGGCCTGATTCCGGAGAAGTATGTCAGCGCATTGCAACGCCTGCGTGCCAACCTCGACCGGCTGGGGTTGAAATAGTGGCGAATGGAGGAGATAACGCGAATTCAAATAACCGATTTTATGCAACGGTTGAGCGCCGCCCGGTGGATCGTCCCGCCAGCTGGCTGGGGATTCCGGAAAAGCACGCGCTTCCTGTGTTGCTGAAACATTTCGACGCTACGGATATGATGTAGCTGAAACAGAAAATCGGTGACG
>JBILEA010000319.1:0-3119 GCA_044352355.1 Pontiellaceae bacterium
TTTGGTGATTTCCAAATTATGGATTAAATCCCGCTTGATTTTTTCATAATCCGGATGCGAACGGGAAATCTCAGCCGGATTGACTTTCATGCTGAAAATATAACGGTCTTCGAGCATCCCGGCGGCTTTTTCATAGTTCGCCCATGGCGAGCAAGAGACCCGCCTCAGATTGCTGTGCCGTCGGACGATGTCCCAGCGTGGATCAACCGGTTCACAGCAGCCGTAACAATTGAGCCCGAACCGGTCTAGAATCGGTTTTTCGAACGGAAAAATAAATTCTTCGTACATTTCAGGCGATACACTGACTGTTTCCTGACTTTCGGCAAAACCCCATATATCCTGACACCGCACCTGACCGGCAAAATCCGGTTGAGGCAGTTCATCGGTATACCCGAACCCTCCGCTGCCGACATAAGTCCCGTTGTTATTGAGACTCAACAGTCCGTTCTGTTCGAGATAATCCAGCTTTTTCAAATGCGCATTCGAGATGAATTGAAGCAACCCCTTAACCTCGTCGGGCTGGTCGATAAAATCCATAAACAGATTGGTCATACCCCGTAACATCACCGCAGGCAGGGTCAACCCGAGCGACCACCACCAGGTTCCCTGAAGACGAACATCCAGAATACCGTCAAATAATTCGCGTGCCAGCCTCAGACTGGCCTGAGTAGTTTCAACATCAATCCGGACATCGGGCATCCGTAACTTTGGCATATCCCGGTCATAATCCTGAACCGGCGCATCCCAGGACTGTGAACCGGTCGCCTGATCCGTGTGATGATAAACGGTTTCCAAGCCCCAATCATCCGGATAAACGGTGTAAGGAACAACAAACTGCCCGGTAACCGGTTTGTCGTCGCCCATCACTTCACCCCAGAAAATCTCTTTACGCAGATTCATTTCCCAGCGGCGGGCCAGAACGCCCCTGCACTGCATTTCTGCAGTGGTTATGATCTCATTCCAGCCGTTTTCCGGATCGCAGAAAACCGGCGGGCGAACCTTTTCAAGACGGTTGTGCCGCCGCCAGAGTTCGCGGATTTCCGCCTGACGCGGTGTGGCGGCAATTTGAGCAACCCGTTCAGCCAGACGGCGCAACGTTTCCGTATCCTGTGAAGACACCTGCATATCGGCTGATTTGAATCCGGTCTGGATCATTCCTAATGCGGTTTGATCCAATCCGGTTGATATTCCCCTGCCATAGTCTTTCAGCATCACGATCTCCATCTTTATGGTTATTTCAGCCGAAGAGCCCCTCCGACCGGGTTTTCAAACGGACCCGGCGCCGGATTTGCCGTGTTCCGCTGCTTGCCGAAATAGTCCGTGTCGAGTCGATAGGGGGCTCCACAGGGTTGCACAAACGGGGCATCGGGAACCATCGCCTTGCCAAGCAATTCGGTCGTCACAATCTCACGGGTTTCGGCGGAGGAGAACGGGGGGATTTTAATCCATAACCCGTCTTCCTGCTTTTCCAGTTTTACATCGACGCCTTCCAGTCGGACATTTCCGGCCATCTGGAGATTCCCAAGATTGACGTCCTCCGGCTGGCCCCCTTTGCCAACAAGGATATCCTTCGGCAGACTCCCTTTACCGACAAAGAGGTTATTATAATACCTTGCGTCTTTCTGTTTTATGTTGGAAAGCTTCATCTCCTCCAGAGTATGAGGTTTGAAATAGGGAGTCTGTCTTTTCACCACTATTTCGGAAACGATGACACCCGCTATCAGGTTGTGTGCATAGGCCGCCCCCTGCGACAAGTCCCAGATCGATCTGCTTGAAAGAAACAGATTGTTGTCTACCATGAACGGTCCATGATTGACTTCAACCATGAGGTCAAAGCCTGATCGTTGTTGTCCGTTGTCATGCAGCAAGTTGCCGGTGACGCGCGTGCCCTGGGTCATCCAATCCAGCCAGATGCCTCCGAAACCGCCGCAGCGGTAGATGTGGTTGTTGCGGATCAGGGTATCGTTGGCAGCGAGAAGCTTAAGCCCTGCCACATCGGCCCCCCTGATCCATCCCTTGAGCGCGATATCATGGATGATGTTGCCCTCGATCGTGCTGAAGACCCCTCCGAGACTGCCGTGGATGCCGTTCTTCTCGCAATGCGAGATCCGGTTGTTGCGCACCACGTGGCTGCCGATGTTTTCCCTGGACCAGCCGTGCTGGAGCGCCAGTTCGCACGAGGTGACAAAGCCCGGACCGCTCGCCGGCAGTTTGGCGATGCCGTGGCGGCCCAGATCGTAGCGCCCCAGCGTGATCCCGGTGTTCATGGAGTGGCTGATAATGTTATCCTCAATGTTCCAGCCTTTGCTCCAGTGGGTGCCGATCAGGCCGACCTGTTCGGACATCGCGCCCGCCCAGGGCGTGGCCGCCTGACACATCGTGAAGCCGCGCACCGTAATGAAGTTCCGGCCCGGTTCGGAGGGGTAGAACACACTTTGGCGCACGTTGATCTCGACCTTCTCGGCATTCGGATCAACCCCCTTGAACTGCGCCCAGATCGTGGTGTTATCCGTGTTCACTTCGGCATACCAGAGGGGCAGGTCATTCGCTAACGTCAATACGCGAGCGAGTTCGTTCGCTTCGTCCAGCCACGTGCCATTCAGGTAGACCGCCCCTGTATGCCGGTAAAAGCCGTCAAGAGGCTTTCCACACCATTCGCCGCCGATGACGTCGTTGTAGGGGTTGAAGCCGTTGAAGAACGTATTCGGGATGACAACCTTCCAGACATCCTCCTGGATCTTCTGCCACTGTTTGATGATCTCCGAACCCGTGATCACCACCTTTTCCCCTGGGGCGGACTGGTAGGTGATGCGCTGTTTGTCGGATGTGCCGCCGCGCGGCGGATTGACCCGCTCGCGATAGACGCCTTCATGCACGGTTACCGTATCGCCGGGCTGCGCCGCTTCCGCGGCGCGCTGAATGGTCAGAAACGGGGCAGCCTGCGTTCCCGCGGCGGCATCGCTGCCTGTTTTCGCCACATGCCACTCCGCCGCGGAGAGCCTGGCGAAGCAGGCGGTTAACACAACACCCATGATAATTGATCGACACATAGTTTTCTCCTGTTTTTTTTCAATCTGTTTTCCGGCTTTTTTCACGCCGTTCTATTTTTCATTCGCCGC
>JBILEA010000320.1:0-3112 GCA_044352355.1 Pontiellaceae bacterium
GGTACAATAAACGGTTGCTTCCGTCGGGCCATACCCATTGATGAGGTATAGCTCCGGTACGGCGCGGGCGATATTCATTAATCGTCGTTCGGAAATCGGCTCAACACCGGTGAGCAGGCGACGCAAACGGCTCTGCCCGGGATGTTCCCGGACCCAGCTTTCAAGGTCGGCCACCATGAAAGGCGGAATATAGGCTGAGGTAATTTTTTCTGTACAGAACCAATCCATTAGTTTCGCGGCTTCTAAACGGATTTCATCCGGCACAATAACCAGCGTTGCCCCGCTAATGAGCGGCGAAAAAATTTCATAGACGGAGACATCAAAACCCGGGATGGTCCACCAGCTGCAGGCATCGCCGGGGCCAAGCGGCTGGCGGCGTTGCGCATCATCGAGCATGTTGAGTGCGCCGCGATGCGAACAAAGCACTCCTTTCGGTTTTCCGGTGGAGCCGGACGTGTAAATGATGTAGGCCAAATCATTCGCATGTGGCGGTTCCCAGTCCGAGGTATAAGGCAATGAGTCTTTCGGCGAAACGACTACAACGTCAGCGATAAATTGAGAGCGATGGGCCGCCGTTGCAATAACAACCGAGGCCCCGCTATCCATCAGCATAAACTTCCGGCGTTCGTACGGATGAGAGGGCTCGAGCACCAGATAAGCGCTGCCGGCACGCAGAACAGCCAGCATGGCAATAATAATTTCTGGCGACCGCTCCAGGCAAATGGCAATCGGTATATCACGTCCGGCACCGTGCGAACGCAACACGCGGGCCAGCTCCAATGACCGGCGATCGATCTCGGCATAGGAAAGACTGACGCCCCCGCACTGAATGGCGACAAGGTCAGGGTGCCGGGCGGCCTGCTCAATGAACCGAGCAATTAAGGTTTGGTCGTCTTTTAAATTCATACGTATCCGGCACTCGCAACGCTTGCGAACAGATGTTATACAAAGCGCTGATTCTGATGAAGAACAATATGGAAACTTTTAATAATTCGATTGAAATCTGGAATATCCACCTGCCCGAGCACCGCGACGATATAGACCGCTGCCGCAGCCTGCTCGACAGCGAAGAACTGGGACGCGCCGCTAAATTCCTAAAACCGGGCGATGCCGAAGGGTTTATCCTGGGGCGCGGACTATTGCGCCGGATTTTAGCGGACAGCCTGAAAACGGACCCGTCCGGACTGCAATTCAGCCGCAATGCACAGGGTAAGCCGTTTTTGCACGATAACAGGCTGCAATTTAACGTGTCACATTCGCGCGACCGGCTGCTGATTGCCGTCACCGCCGGACGGGCCGTCGGCGTAGATATTGAGTTCCGGCGCAACGGGTTAAACATAGAAACGATCGCTAAGCGGTGGTTTTCACCAGACGAACAGGCCTTTTTACAAACCTTGGAAAATCCAACGGATGGATTCTTCGAAATCTGGGCCAAAAAAGAGGCCTATGTCAAAGCGCTCGGCATCGGCATCTATAAAGATCTCAATACATTCGCTGTTCCGGTCGGCGAAAAACAATTTTCCCCAAACATTGGAAGTGATAAACGATGGTTTTTTCAAACATTGGAAATTGATTCCGGTTATGCTGCGGCTGTAGTTTCTGAAACACCATCGGTGCCCATTAACCTGAGGAAATTTTTAACGCTATGAAAATCAGTATCGGCATTCTGGCGTGGAATGAAGAACCCAGCATCCGCTCGACCATTCACAGTCTTTTCGCCCAAAGCCTGATCCGCGATGCCCTGACGAGCGGCTTTGAAATTCAAATTGTCTGCGTTCCCAACGGATGTTCCGATAATACCGCACTGGCGGCTCAAGGTGCCATGCTGGCCGCGGCCGATCAACTGGGCTTCTCGGAAGGCATAAGCTGGCAGGTCCATTCGCTTGAAAAGCCAGGGAAAACCAATGCCTGGAATGTCTTTGTACACGAATTGGCCGCTCCGCAAGCCGATGTCATTTTCATGGTGGATGCCGACATCCAGATCTACATGCCCGATACGCTACGCAATATGCTTCAGAAACTGATGCAATCTCCGGAAGCCTTCATCTGCACCGACCTGCCGATTAAGCACATTGTTTTCAAAAACCACTACAGCCTGCTCGACCAGATTTCATTGCATAGCGCACGGATTAACCAGTCGGCCTCCGGACAGCTCTGCGGACAGCTTTATTGCGCTCGCGCAACGTGGTTGCGCCGTCTGTGGATTCCCGAGCAGATTATCGTCGAGGACGGTTTTATCAAAAAAATGGCCGTTTCAAACTTTCTCACCGAACCCGAAAATGCGACCCAACGATTAGTTGTCGCCGAAACGGCTTCGCATGTGTTTGAAGCCTATACCCGGCTGTCCGATGTGCTGGCCACACACCGCCGGCAAATTGCCGGCTATATTATCCACCGCTGGATATGGGAATATCTTCAGGAACACCGGACTGATGCGCCGGACGCCGCCATTTTGATTGAAAATCTCAACCGCACGACGCCGGACTGGTCCCGCCGCCTGATTGCCGATAAGGTCAAAGAGCGTGATTACATCCGCATCTATAGAATTCTCATCGCCACCCGTTTGATCCGGTTCAGGGGCTTCAGCTCATCCAAAAAAGCGCTGTATTTGCCCGTGCTTACCGTTCAAATCCTGCTCGACTCACTCCAGTTTCTGGCCGCACTGAATATGCTCTGCCGGGGTAAACTGCAAAAACTGTGGCGCGACACCCGCACCACCAGCGGGGAGATCAACCGGTGAATCTGGCCTTTGCTCACCATCTGGATTTCAAACAGTCAGCCAAAGGGCGCAAACCCGGCGCGGTCGGCATTCACACGGCGGCAGAAAATATCGCCCTGCATTTGAAAGAAAACTCGAACGAATTTCATTACCTTGCCCCATTGCGTAATCGCTGTTCACCCGCCGCCGCCGCCCGGATCCTGCTCTATCAGAAATTGACGAAGGAAAAATATTACGGCTGGGCAGAGCCGTCGTTAAGTCACGGTTACGGCAGACAGCTTTCACGCAAAATGAGCCGCTGCTCCGCGCAGGCGATACTCTGCACCGAAGTTAAACACGCCGCCTTTCTGAAAACAGACCGCCCGATTGCCATCTGGACCGATTCGCTCTACG
>JBILEA010000321.1:0-3108 GCA_044352355.1 Pontiellaceae bacterium
GCCGGCTGCTTTGAAGGCCTCGGCGAGGCTGGTTTCGTCGAACGGAAGCCCTTCTGTAATGGGCCGCTGCAGCAGGCGGAATACCTGATCGGCGAGTTTTCCCGTGCCGCTGCCGATCCAATCGGTAATTCCAGAACGCGGCGGGTATTTTCCGGTCATGACGCTGAAACGCGACGGGCTGCAAGCAGCACAGGCCGCGTAGCCGTCCGTGAACTTCATCCCGTTGCGGGCAATGCTGTCGATATGTGGCGTCTCGTAAAACGTGCTGCCGGTGGCACCGAGATCCGTCGCGCCCAGATCATCGGCAATGATAAAAAGAATATTGTATCCTTTTGCCTGGGCAGGCGCGCCTGCCGCATCGGATGCCGGGACTCCGAACCCGGCGAGTCCGGATATCGCCGCGTTACGGATCCATCTATGTTTTGAGCCGGCCCTGTTTGTTTGGATCTTCATCATTTACCTTTCTGTCTGTCTGTTAAATTCTCAGGGAGACGTGATAATACAAAGTCCCATCTTCGGTTTGGGAGTTACCGTCAGCGAAAGGGTATTCCCGGTGAGAACGAACCGCGGATCACTCAGCGTCGTATTCACACCGTTGATCTGATACTGGATATTTGCCCCCGAGAAATCAGCCGCTTGGTTGATCGTCCATGTCGGTGTATCACTGGTTTTCGCCTGCTCGAAATTGACGACAAGTACTGCGCTGTTGATGGACTTAACATCGTCGTTATTCACGGTCAACGCAGCGGAATCGGCCAGAGTCAGGTAGTGAGTCAGGGAGGCCTGATCGCCCTTCTTCGACCAATTCATGAGTCCCGATATCGTCAGGGACGAGTTGCCCCGCAGGGTCAGACTGCCGGATCCGGCCGTTCCTGTCGCCCCGCCCTGACCGAAATTCAGTAATCCGGCAACAATAGTGGCGGTGGCGGTGTTCAAGGTCAGATGACCGGTGGTGGTGTCGACTATGCCGCCAATATACAGCGCCCCCCCTGCGGTGAGCGTGGAGCTGTCATTGAACGTGAATTCCGCGCCGTTGCGGACACTAAGCCCGGCATTGGTCGTCGTGCCAGAAAGCGATGACGTATCGTTCCACGCAATCTCATAATCAGAAGCTTGGTTGTTATAATATGTGGTGACATAGCTTCCGGTCACCACCCCTTTGTTCACGCCGACGGTGGGCAGGCCGTCCGGATTCCAGTTTGTATCCCGATCAATCCGATCATCTGCGTTGCCGGCATCCCACGTAAGGACCGCCGCCTGCGCCGTAAAGGCGAGCCCCATAACTACCGCCAGTGCGGCAAGACTCAGATTTTCCCGTTTTCTCATTTTCATCCTCCCTGTTCGATGTTTTTCATAATCGGATGAAAAAGAAAGCCCGGCTGAACCGGGCTTTCTCTTTCATCGCCGAAAACTGAATCAGCGGGTGCTCATACGGCGGATCAGAAGGGTCACCAGCGCGCCGAGTCCCAGCATCCCGATGGTCGCCGGTTCGGGAATCACAGTGATCACACCGGTATTCACAAAGTTAGAAGTGTCCAGCGTCAACCCCTCAGCCAGATTGTTGGTCAAAAAGTTGATTGTCCCAGCAGAAGCAATACTACTCCAGTTAGTCAAGACCTGAAAGCTGGCGGCTCCGCCGGTGTAACCGGTGAAATCAAAGATCACATCCGCACCGTTAGCGAAGGTTATGATATTAGTGACAGAGCCTTTCAGCACATCGAAGCTGGTCAGACTGGCGATTTCAAAAGTTGTCGTGGAATCGGCGTTCAGATTGAGCGCGTTAGCAAACGTCAGTGTGCCGGGGCTGTTGCCGGGTTTCAGCATGCCGTCAATGGTGGTGACACCGCCGATATTGCCGGAACCGCCAAGCGTTGCGCCGGATTTCACCGTAACTGCACCGCCAGCGAGTGAACCATCGACCACCAGCAATCCATTGCTCACGATCGTTGTACCGGTGTAAATATTGTTTCCTTTGAGCGTCCAGGTTCCTGCGCCGGCTTTGACAAGCGCCACTGCACCCGTGGATGAATTGTCCTGAATAATGCCGTCAATTACACCATTGTTTGAACCGCCAAGGGTCAGCGTCCGGGTGCTACCGACAGACAAGCGCGTATCGTTAAAGGTGGCTCTCGTGAACGAGAGTGTACCGCTCCCGTTATTATCAATGCGGGAACCCGAATTCTGAGTGCCGCTATCGATGCCAAGCAGGATCTTGCGATCCGTGGATGTGGCCGCACCCGTGTATTCAAGCGTTGTATCAACAGTGCCAGCGCCTATCCATATAACTGAACCTTTGCCGGCCGAGCTGGCTACATTTGTGTTGGCCAGCGTGTTCATGACCGTCGTTCCGCCGTTAAGCTTCATGTCACCTGTGAACGTGTTCAATCCGGATAATTTAACCTTACCCGAATTGTCGGAGTTTCCGGTGGTCGTCAATACTTTGCCCCCGGCATCCTCACTGATGACACCACTGACCTCGATGCTATGATTTTTAGCCGCCGTAATTACGCGGGTCCCACCTTTTATCTGCATATCCAGCGCGATCGTATCTGTCAGCGACCCGGAATTAACCTGAGTACTCTGAATATTTCCGCCCAGTAGCAGTTTATTACCGGACAGGGTGAATTGGCCAGTTTTACCCGAGGTGTTATCATTGGTGAAAGTGACACCCGTATTGTTTGCCGAAATACCTAAACCCGCCAGAAAGCTGGTGTAGTCATTATTCATGCTGAGCTGACTGGTTCCGCCAAAAACAAGGGCGTTTGTGACACCTGCGGCGGTGCTGGGAGCGGTACCGCCCCAGTTTCCACCCGTGGTCCAGTTGCCGTTCGCGCCTCCGCCATTCCACGTGTTGGTTGTGACCGCCGCCTGGGCCGCAAAGGCCAGCCCCATCAGCACCGCTGCCGCGGCACTCAGTTTTATTTTTCTGCTGTTCGTTGTTCTCATCTATTCTCCTTTTCTGCTTGGTTCTTTCCCCATTTTCAGACGGCCTCAGCGCCGCCCGAACGGGCCTCTTCTCTCCGCCGCTGAACGTTGTCCTGCGGACAGAATCTGCCTTGAATATGAGAACTTTATACCCCCGTCGCAGGAAATTCGAAATACACGGAA
>JBILEA010000322.1:0-3092 GCA_044352355.1 Pontiellaceae bacterium
TTCCTGGAATGCGCCGGTTCAAGCGCTGGATGCGGAGCGGTACAAAGAAGTCGGGGATTTCTCGCTGACGGTCGATGATTCGCGAGCCGCCGTGCTGGGGCTCTATCCGGGATCGGGGCTCCCTGCTGCGGCGGCCGTTGAGCCAGAAGACGGTGGCAAGGTTATTTTTATTGGCGCCTACAATCTGTCACGGGAGACCATCAGCCGGTTGGCTGCCTACGCCGATGCCTGGCGCGTGGCTCCGCCGGGCAACGTCATTGCCGCCGACCGTGAGATCCTTATGGTGCATCCGCTCACCAACGGTACCGTTGAGGTTGTGCTGAAAGAAGCGGCGGCACTGAACGAAGTTGAGCCGGGGACCCTCACCTCTGACAAGGCATTGAAACACACACTGAATTTGAAAGCGGGCAGAACCTATCTATTTGAGCAGAGAAAGTGATCCACAAGGAGCGTATGAAAAAGCAAGATTCAAGACATATTTTCGCCGGGCGTGAAATCCCGACCGAATCGTATAGTGACCAGCCGTATATCGTGAAGACTGACGACGGGGCCTGGTTGTGCTGTGTAACCACCGGTTCCGGACACGAGGGGGCAGCAGGCCAGCACGTGACCACCTTGCGCAGCACCGATCAGGGTTTGACCTGGAGCACGCCAGTGCCGGTCGAGCCGCTGGACAGCCCGGAGAATTCCTATGCGGTCATGTTCAAGGCTTCATCAGGGCGCATTTATATTTTTTACAACCACAACACGGACAATGTGCGTGAGGTTAAATTCCATGATAGCGAGGAGAGTTTCGATCGCGTCGATTCGCTGGGGTACTTCGTGTTCAAATACAGTGATGACCACGGCAGAAACTGGTCAAAGAAGCGTCATGTCATTCCGGTGCGTGAGTTTGCCTGCGACCGCGAGAACATTTACGGAGGCAAGCTTCGCTTTTTTTGGAATGTCGGCAAACCCTTCATTCATAATGGCGCCGTCTATGTGTCGTTACACAAGGTCGGTCAGATGGGCGAAGGATTCTTTCAGCAGTCTGAGGGGGCGCTGCTGAAGAGTGACAATCTGTTCACCGAGCCGGATCCTGAAAAGATATGCTGGGAGACTTTACCGGATGGCGATACCGGCTTGCGTGCGCCGTCGGGGGGCGGTCCGATTGCTGAAGAGCAAAGTTACTCGGTGCTCAGCGATGGCTCCTTTTATTGCGTCTATCGATCCGTAGCCGGTTATCCGGTGGAATGTTACAGTCGTGACGGAGGGCATACCTGGACAGCGCCCCGTTATATGCGCTATGCCGATGGTCGGTTGGTTAAAAACCCGCGCGCTGCCAATTTCGCATGGAAATGCAGCAACGGTAAATATCTCTACTGGTTCCATAATCACGGCGGGCATTTTATTCGTGAGTTGTGGGGCCGTAAGTCCGGAACCAACGGGCTGGTCGTCGGAGGTCGCAGTCCTTACGACGATCGCAACCCGGTCTGGCTGTGTGGAGGCGTGGAGGTTAATACCCCGAACGGGCGTGAGATCGTCTGGTCTCAGCCGGAGATTGTGCTGTATGACGATGATACATATGTGCGGATGAGTTATCCGGATCTGATCGAAGAGGACGGTAAATTTTTTCTGACTGAGACCCAGAAGGATAAGGCCCGTGTCCACGAACTGGATCCGGTGTTGCTGGCCGGGCTCTGGGGCGAAGCGGATCAGCCCGTGGCATCAGAGTCTCTTCTGCTCGATTTGCCGCCGGACAGTCTGCCGATGCCGCGCGAAATCCCCGCAGTCAGCCTGCCTCAGTTTTTGGATCGCGATATGACGCGTCATGACTATGGAACGCTTGATTTGCGCAACGGCTTCACGATTGAGATGGAACTGGAGTTGCCGGATTGGGAGCCTGGTCAAAGATTGTTCGACAGTCGCACCCCGTGGGGACAGGGGTTGGCTCTTTTGACTGCGGCGCATGGTGCGATTGAGATTGTTTTGAACGACGGGCGCACGGAAAGCCGATGGACTAGTGACCCCGGTCTCTTGCGTTCCGGCATCCGGCATCATGTGGCTGTGATTGTCGATGGAGGACCGAAGCTGATCCTTTTTGTGATCGATGGCATCCTGAACGACGGCGGCGAGCATCGCCAGTTCGGGTGGGGCCGCTTCAGTCCCGCTCTGCGCAGTGCCAACGGGGGTGATACCTTCAGGATCGCTTCGGGAGTTTCCAGCCTGCGCATTCATGCCCGTGCGCTACGGGTGGCAGAGGCGGCCCAACTGGGGAGCAGGTTATGACAACAGTAAGTACGAATAAATCCGGCGCTCAGCGCCTCAGCATTCAAAAACTTCAGCAGTGGGAAGCGCTTAAGTTCGGCATGTTCATTCACTTCGGCATGAGCACCTACACCGGAGCGGAACTTCCCGACGGGAGCCACCCCTCCACGCTTTATGCGCCCGACAAGCTGGATGTGGATCAATGGGTCTGTGTCGCCCGCGATGCCGGCATGAAATACGCGGTACTCACCACCAAGCATGTGGCCGGCCACTGCCTCTGGCCGTCAAAGCACACGGATTACCATGTTGGTACCAGCGGCAATAAAACCGACGTCGTCGAGGCCTTTGTTACGGCCTGTGAGAAAAGGGGCGTACTTCCGGGCTTTTATTACTGCTCTTGGGATAATCATCATAAATTCGGTTCGCAAACCCCCTCGGATGCAGAACCGTTTGAGAAACCTTTGAATACCGGAAATCCCTTGCTGTCCGGGGGTATTCAGCTCTCCTTCACCACGCGCGCTTACATGGATTTTCAAAGTGTGCAAATTGAAGAGCTGCTCACGCAATACGGGCCAGTGGGCGAAGTCTGGATTGATATTCCACAAGTTCTGTCGCGGTTTTATCGCCAGGAGCTCTACAGTAAAATCGCCGGACTCCAACCGCAGGCGGTCATCATGATGAACAACGGCATCAGCGACGGATCGCTGTATCCGGTGGAAAAAGCCTGGCCAGCCGACCTTGTTGCCATCGAGCGCTTTCTACCCAACAGCCATACTGGGCATGTCAAATGGCGCGAAATCGAAGGCAAGCAATATTATATGCCCGGTGAAGTTTGCGACCCGATC
>JBILEA010000323.1:0-3091 GCA_044352355.1 Pontiellaceae bacterium
TCACCACGTCAGATCCGGAAAAGCCGACATTAGCCGACTTCGAATAGATTCTCCCAACGTAGGTCTGGAGTTTAGAGGTGGTTTCGTTGAAGTTACAGTGAATAAACCGATCCATACGACCGACGTTATCACTGGGATCCATTACCACAAGCCCGCCGGTCGATCCGGGATAGGTGAGTGTCGTATTGAATTGATCGGTAGTATCAACAATATCCAGCTTACTCAGATCGTAACTGATGAGATCGGCCTGTGCTGTTGAAATGACCCCGAGTGCGATCAGCGCAATCAGACTGAATATAATTTTCTTCGACATGATGTTCATATTTCTTTTCCCCTTTTTTATTTCTTTCGCCTTTTTCATGATTTCTTCTTCACCTTTTTGTTCAGCTTCTTCCATCCACGACTTCGCAACGAGCGGAGATCCGTGGTATCTTTAAAATGATTTTTCTATTCATATTATTTCATTTCTCTCCTTTTTCATTTCATTTGCTACTAAGCCGGGGAACCCTCCCCCATCAACTGTCATGTTTTTACACCGAAAAAATCGTCACTGCAAACATTTTTTACATTATTTATATCTATTTGCATTCTTTTGCATTTTGATCAAAAACCCCTTTATTTTCTGTTTTTTAAAAAATTCCTATACGCAAAGAAAACGGGCGAACCGAAGGCGACTAGTCTCGCGCGACACCGGTCGAGGACCCGACCACCAGCTCGCAGGGCAACAGAATTGTACGATGGGCCTCATTAGGAAAATCCAACCGGGTCACCATGCGGCGAAGCGCCGTCTCGCCCAGCTCTTCCGATGAAATCAACACACTGGTTACCTCTGATTTCCGGGAATGACAATGATATCCACAAAGGGAAAGATCTTCCGGCACCCGGATGCCCTCTTTCACTAGCGTAGCCCGCAAGGTATAGCACAGCTGGTCGCCAGCGCACACGATGGCGGTCACTCCGGCTGAAATCAGCGTTTTAAGCTTCGGAACATAAGCGGATGCATCAAACATCTCCTCCGCCAAAATATCTTTTTCGCTAAGCGAAACCATCCAATCGAGATTCACCTCAAGCTCTTGCAACATCAGCGCCTCAATGCAAGCCGCATAGCGCGACCGAGACCAGGACACACGGGGGTTCGCCCCGAAAAAGCCGATCCTTCGATGCCCATGCCCGGCCAAGTGTCTGACAATGCAAGTCATCCCTGACTCATTATCGACATCGACCCGATCCAGCGGAATTCCTGGATATTGATGGACCAAAGAAACCAAGGGAACCTTTCGAGCCAACTCAGCCACAACCGCATCCGACCACCTGCAAATCAACAACACCCCATCCACCTGCCCATTCTTCAGCGCGGAAGGCTGCCGCATAGGATCCAGCATCTCCTCACAACGATCCATTGGTAAATAATGAGTCAGCACCGAACAGTTGTAATCGATCGCCCTCCGGCTCACCCCAGAGAGGTAATACTGAATATTGTCAGAACTGGCCAAAGCCAAAACAAGGATTTTCCGTGTCGGAACACCCACCGGTTCATGACGCAAATATCCCATTTCATCCGCGACCTTCATGATTCTGGATCGCGTTATTGAATGAACTCCTTTGATGCCCCGCAAGGCGCGGGACACCGTTGCAATCGAGATGTCCAAACGCTCAGCAATCTCACTCAGATTGGCAGAGCCCTCAACAGCTCCCATTTCCGATAACTTTCTTCTTGGCATAACCAATGATTATCAAAGCAAGACCCCGCAAACAAATCATTATTTACATTGTTTTGCAAAAACCATTCCGTTCCTAGCCCACATCCGACGGCGAACAGAAATATATAAACACCCTTTGGTAATTTGGGATGCATGGCGTGACTTCACTTTTCCGTTGTTGCTACATCCTTGTTGCCCGTTTTGCGGACGGGCTCTGTTCCCGGTGCCGGCGATAAAAACGAGAAAAATAGAGCGGATCCTCAAACCGCTCCGCTAAGTTAATTCCGTATCATTTATCCGTGAAGGTTGACCATCAGCTCCTTGGGTATACACTTCGGTATAGATCCAAGGAGAAGCAATGCAAACAGCCAAACTTTTTACCAACGGACGCAGTCAAGCCGTGCGCCTGCCGAAAGAGTATCGCATGGAAGGTAAGGATGTCTTTATCAGCAGCCTCGATGGAGTCATCCTGCTCATTCCCCGAAAAACTCCTTGGGCCGGGTTTACCGCAAGCCTCAAGCGCTTTACCGGCGACTTTATGGAAGATCGTGAACAACCGGCACTGGAACAGCGAGCCTTCTGATGCAATACATGATGGACACCCATATCTGCATTTTTGTCATTCGTCAGAAAAAGCCGGACGCGATCAAACAAATCACCCGGCAACGCCCGGAAGATTTACTGATTTCCTCGATCACAGTCAGTGAGCTCGAATACGGATGCGAGAAAAGCGCCGATCCGCATAAAAACCGGCTGGCACTCATGGAGTTCCTGTCGCCGTTCAGCATTCTCCCGTTCGATCCATTGGCGGCGCAACACTATGGGAAACTCCGCGCACAGCTGGAACGGGACGGGACTCCGGTCGGAGCCATGGATATGCTGATTGCGGCTCATGCCAGATCGGTCAACGCAACGCTCGTTACAAACAACACCCGTGATTTCAAACGAATCAAGGGATTGAACCTTGCTGACTGGTCATAAAAAAAGGTTAGCCGTGTACTGTCCTTTTATTCCTGCTTAAGGCAGCGGAGCGCACCAGCAAAACACAGAGGAACAAGGCAAACCCGTGGTTGCAACTGGCGCGTTCATCATCCTTTTCCCAAAGCGTTCCGGTAGCTTCGGCCATGCCGAGGAAGTAGCGTTTCATTTCGTCGAGCAGGCGTTCCCCTTCCCCGAACCTGGAGAGCAGATCCATACGCAGGTAGTAGCCGATGAAGGCGTTGGCGGGATGGAGACTCCAGAATCGTCACAAACAATGACACCGCCATAAACAGGAGCATCTTTTTCATGATTAAATTCCACCTTTTTTATGCCGTCAGTTCTCCAGCCCAAAGCTGAGAGAGAAAAACGCTCCACGGCAGAATATCAATTCCGTCAGATGTCCGGCGCGG
>JBILEA010000324.1:0-3080 GCA_044352355.1 Pontiellaceae bacterium
AACTGCGACCCGACCAGAAGGACAGCGACTCGCTCCCGCCATACGATGTGCTCGACCCGATTCTCGAAGCCTACGTTGAAAAAGATATGGGCGTGGACGCTATGCTCGCCGCCGGATTCGACGAAGCCGCCGTGCGCAAAGCCGTCCGGCTGGTTGACCTCAGCGAATACAAGCGCAGACAGGGTCCGCCCGGCATCAAGATCACGCCGAAAGCCTTCGGCCGCGACCGCCGTATGCCCATCACCAACCGTTACCGCGGGTAGCTGCGAACCGGCTGGCAGGTCTTTGCCTATGCCAGCCCTGCAAAATTTGTCGTTGTTTTTGTAGGGCGGGAACGGTTGAGGAACGAAACCTTCCCGCCGGAAAAAGCGGCGCGAAGGGCGTTGCCCGTTCGCGCCCTACAATTTATGGTACAGCTATGCCAAACGAATTGCCCGAGCGAAACCACTTGAAACGGATTCCCGTATGGATTCCGTCAGATCAGCGCGTGATCTATTTCGTGACGGTTTGCTGTGCAGGGCGCAGAAACGTGTTCTGCAATGACCTCACCGTAAAGACAGCGTTGGAATCGCTGACCCAATGCGCGGACACAACCGGCTGGAATATCCTGCAACTTTGTTTTATGCCCGACCACGTCCACCTGATGGTCGCTCCGGTTCAGGAACGGGAGCAGAAACTTTCGAACCTGATTCAGCGCTGGAAATCATCCAGTAAACAACGGTTGAACCGGGCAGGCGTTGAGGGTGATATCTGGCAACGGGAGTTTTTCGACCGCCTGCTTCGGTCTGATGAGAATTTGACCGACAAATGGCGCTACACCGAAATGAATCCGGTTAGGGCGGGGCTGTGCTCTTCACCAGAGGCATATCCTTATCTTGGGACACCCGCCAGAATTCTGAATCGGTTGTAGGGGTTCCCATTGTAGGGCGGGAATGGCCAACGGCCTTCCCGCCGAAAACGGCTGGCAGGTTTTCAACCGTTCCTGCCCTACAAAATCTGCATAAGGACTACTTCGCCGACACGATGAAAACAGAAATGCTGTGTAAAGAATTAGAAATAAAACAGTTCCGGATTGTCTCCCCTGAAACGCCGCGTTAGATTCACAGCATTGTGAATCAACCCCGTTAAAAACTGAAGATTGATTTCGTATAAGACGCGAAGAAAGGCCGCCTTTACAACAAGCGGCCTGCTGTCCCTTCTTCGCTGACACGGAGAATTTTTTTGATCGTGGTCACGCCGTCAGCACGTCAACTAGCGCGGCTTCCTGTTGGACACCGATAAAATCCCTAACCTTTTCTCCGTTTTTGAAGAGAATCAGTGTCGGGATGGAACGCACGCCGAATTTTGCGGCCAGTGCAGGACTTTCGTCCACGTTTACTTTGGCGATCACGGCTTTATCGCCGACTTTAGCGGCGACTTTATCCAGAATCGGGCCCTGCATTTTGCATGGACCGCACCACGGTGCCCAGAAGTCTACCAGTACCGTTCCAGAAGCAATGGCGGCTTCAAAAGTATCAACATTAAGCTCTTTTACCTGATCAGACATAATATCTCCTTTTTTATAATCCAGACTATACAGCTTGGGTATTTCTGGAACAAGCAAAAGCCTGCGGGCAGGCTTTGTTATTTGTTATTGGATGTTAGTTATTCGGAAAAAGGGGCCCTTTGCCTGAGCACTAATAACGAATATCGAATAACGGCCACAGGCCTTACACATTGAAAAGAAATTCAATGACATCGCCGTCTTGCACCACGTAATCTTTGCCTTCGGTACGCATAAGGCCCTTTTCCTTGCAGGCGGTTTCGCCGCCGAGGGTAATGTAGTCTTGGTAGGCAATCACCTGTGCGCGGATGAACCCGCGTTCGAAGTCGGTGTGGATTACGCCTGCCGCTGCCGGAGCTTTCCAGCCGCGATGAATGGTCCAGGCGTGAACCTCTTTTGGTCCGGCGGTCAGATAGCTGATCAGACCGAGCGTGTGGTAGCCGGTCCGCGCGATCTGGTCGAGGCCGCTCTCGGTCACGTTGTACTCTTTAAGGAATTCCGCCGCCTCGGCTTCATCCATGCCGATCAGATCCTCTTCCATTTTGGCGCAAATCTTCACGGTGTCCGCGCCTTTTGAGTCGGCGTACTGGCGGACGGCCTGTACGTAAGCGTTGTCTTCCGCCATGCCGGTCTCGTCCACGTTGGCGCAGTAGATAATTTTTTTATCGGTCAACAGCGGCGACTCTTTCAGAAAAGCTTTCAGGTCGTCGGTGTCGCGTTCCGAAAAACTGACGGCTGGCTTGCCCTCGCCGAGATGAGTGAGCAACCGTTTTACAGCGGTCAGCTGTTCCGCAACTTTTTTATCGTTGCGCGCCAGCTTTTCCATCCGCTGGGCGCGGGTTTCCACGGTTTGGAAATCGGCCAGCACCAGTTCGGTTTCAATGACATCGATATCCCGCAACGGATCGACCGAACCGTCCACGTGCACCACGTTTTCATCTTTAAAACAGCGAACCACATGGAGCAGGGCGTCGGCTTCGCGAATATTGGCGAGAAACTTATTGCCGAGACCCTCGCCGCGGCTTGCGCCTTTCACCAGACCGGCGATATCCACAAAATCGACGGTGGCATAAACCGTCTTTTTCGGCGTAACCATGGAGGCCAGTTTATCGACGCGCGCGTCGGGCACTGGAACGACGGCCTTGTTCGGCTCAATCGTGCAGAACGGATAGTTGGCGGCCTCCGCGTTTTGCGCGCGGGTCAGCGCATTAAAAATGGTCGACTTTCCAACGTTTGGAAGCCCCAGAATACCGATACTTAAACTCATAGCTTTACTCCGTAAAAGCTGGGGAAGTTAGCCGCAAAAGTCCGCCATGACCACAAAAAAGGAAACTCGACTTCAGCTAATTACCAGATTGCCGAACGGGTTGTTTTTTAGTTATCTGCACGGCAACCTGCGGAATGTTTAACCTGAATCGAAGGAGCCCTATGAAATCCATTGCAGTTAAAATCCGGTTGATGCTCGCCTGCGGCGTGCTCATCGGCACGGTGTCAGCTTATGCACAAGCCGTCGTAGCCGGGCATTACCCGGCGGGTG
>JBILEA010000075.1:0-10722 GCA_044352355.1 Pontiellaceae bacterium
ATCGATTGACGATCTTTGCGATCGACTGTGCGCACCGCTCGAGAAAATGGCCGCCGTCAATGCGCCGGAACCGGAACGCGATCTCCCGGTGATATTCAACGACTGGTGTACCGTATGGGGCGAAACATCTTGCCGGCGGATCACGGCGATTGCTGACCGGCTTCGCGGAACGCCCGTTAAATATCTGGTGATGGATGACGGCTGGTTTAAACGGGCGTTCGGCCCTGACCGAGGCGTGGATCACGGCGACTGGATTCCTAATAAAGTGATTTTTCCGGACGGTTTAAAAGTGATGACCGATTACGTCCGTTCCTGCGGAATGATTCCCGGGATTTGGTTCGAGTATGAAACGCTCGGCAAAAGCAGTGAGGCGTGGAACCAGACGCCGGATCATTTTTTGCAGCGGGACGGTGTGCCGATTGAAGTTGCGCGCCGTCGTTTTTGGAATATGAACCATCCGGAAGTGGTTGCTTATCTCCGCGAACGCATGGTCGAACTGCTGCGCCGCGAAGGGTTCGGTTACTTGAAAATAGATTACAACGCCACGGTCGGAGTCGGTGTGGATCATCCCGACTCACTTGGGGAAGGCTTGCGCTTACAGACCGAAGCGGTCGGCCGGTTCTTGGAAGATATCAGGGCCGAAATGCCGGAACTGGTGATGGAAAACTGCGCCAGCGGCGGTCACCGCATAGAGCCGTCGTTTATAGCACGCCACGCGATGTCTTCATTTTCCGATGCACACGAAACCTTGGAAATTCCGGTGATTGCTGCCAATCTTCAGCGGCTGATTCCGGCGCGACAAAGTCAGGTCTGGGCGGTGCTGCGTACGGCCGACGACGACAAACGCTTGCGCTACTCATTGGCCGCGACCTTCCTCGGCCGCATGTGTCTTTCCGGCGAAATCGATGATCTTTCGGAGGCTCAATTTGCGATGGCCTGCGAAGCGATGGATCTCTATCGCGACGTCTGGCCGATCATCGCCGAAGGCACTTCGCGCCGCTACGGACGTCCGGTTGACAACCATCGCCATCTGCTCGGCGGACAAACCGTTGTCCGGACTCTCGGCGATCAGGCGCTGGTGGTGGTTCACAGCTTCGCCGGCGGTGGCGACTACGAGGAGACTTTAGATATTTCCAAGCATCACGTCGCGCCGAAGCCGCAAGGCGAAGGCGGATGGAAAATCGAAAAACGCTTCGGCCTGCCGGACGCGAAAATCGATGGCGAAACGCTGTGCTTTAACGTCCCTGCGCTCGACGGCGGGGTGTTGTGGCTTCGCCGCAAATAAAACAGACATAGAACGGAGGAATCGTTTATGAGCGGAATAATTCAACCGGATGGCGTCTATGGTAAAAGCGGTATTGACCACGCCGGATCCGTTGGGATCAAGGCGGATACGATAGTGATGGGGTGCTATTCTGGCAGTCTGGATGAATTTAGAGCGTTTGCTCAACGTGCAAAAAAATCCCGGGCGACGCATCTTGTAATTACGGCAGAAGATTTGCCCTGGGCTCGGTGGCAATATGATGTAGAGGGGGATCCTTATCCTTCATGGGCCATTTCGAATGTGGGGCTTTTGAAGATCGCTGTTCCGGAAAAGCTTAAGCCGTTTGTATCTGAGGAATACGCAGAGCGGGTATTGAGTATTCTGGAAGAGCGCTGTGCGGTGCTTCGCCAGTTCGGGCTCAAGGCTGTGTTTACAACCTTTGAGCCGCAGATGTTGCCGGAAGCTGTATATGAAAAATATCCGCTTTGGCGCGGACCGCAGGTCGAAGAGCCGTTGCGGGCCAAATCCCCTCGATTTTCTCCCGCCGTGGATCATCCTGATGTGCAGAAATTGTATCGCGAATCGGTGCAGATTCTGCTGACCCGGTGTCCCGAGATCGAGATGTTTTCTCTGCATACCAACGATTCGGGTTCAGGCGTCAGCTGGAGCCGCGGGCTGTACCCGGGTCCTAATGGTGATGCCGCATCGATGTCAAAAAAAATGTACTTGCGCTACCGCGATTTTTTCAGGGTGTTTCAGAGCGCGGCGGAAGAAATGAATCTTCACTTGGAAATTGATGCGGAATGGGCAAGGGAGGAATACCCGGAACTCTTTGTTGAAAAGCTGGATCGAGGGATGGCGTTAATGAATTTGGAAGGGCCGTCCGGGGGGCGTTATAAAAATACAGCAGGGCATCTGCTTGATTATTTTTATAATTTTTATCCCGTGCGTGGCATCCCGGTCGTGATGGACTTTTTGGCGGAACTTTGCCGGGCGCAGCACACCCCGGCCCCCCGGTTTTTCCTGCTGGTCGGCGATCGCCTCCATCGCGATCTCTATCTTGATCTGTATGACCGGTTCCAACGTAATCCAGTATCAGGTTATCATGATATGCTGGGGTTTCTTCAGGAGTTGGCATCTGATTATTATGGTGAGTCCGCCGCCCCTGCGATGGTCGAAGTGTGGCGTAATTTGTATGAATTTCAGACTCATCATGCGATGTATTTCAGCGGCGGAACCTGGTTTTATCTGGGTGCGGTTCAGCAAAGGTGGCTAACCCGTCCTTTCGTTCCCTTTCCTGAAGAACTGCAGGAGGGTGAAGTTGACTACTTTAAGAACTATCTGTTTCAGGCCCGAACAGAGGAGCGCGCCCGTTCTCTCAATGAAGTTCAGTCTACGCGGTATTTTGAAGGATTCGGAGGTCAGCATTTCAACAATGTCATTCTTTCTTATTTGCAGGAGCGCGTGAACGAAGCCCGTTCCAATATTCGTATTGCGGTAGAACGGAATGTATCGATTCGTCAGGAGCTTGAATTGCTTGATAGGCGTCTGATGGCTTTTTCGTGTGTGATTCAGACGTGTGTTAACGCCGTTGGATATCAACACCATTTGGATGTTGCCAAGCGGACAGATCTTCGGCGACCCATGGAAGGAACCTTTGTTCTCCGGTCCATTCCTGAACGCAACGCCATGTTGCGCTATGCACGGGACGAAATTGACAATTGCGCACAGCTGATCGAGCTGGTTGAAGCCTCTCCGGATACGATTCTGGATTGTGCTTCTTCACGGGAAGAGGAGGACATCCGATTGCTTTCGCCTGACTTGGCCGGACAACTCCGCCGAAAAATTAAAATAATGATTTCCAGATGGGAAGATTACGAACGCTTATTTGTTGCCGATTAATCCCTTGTTTTCGATTAGGGCGGCGGACCGGTGCCCTAATCGGAAATTGACTGTTAGCGGGGTAGCGGGCCGTATACCTTGTCGATTTCGTGGTGGGCAATCTCGACCGCGCGACTGGCTTTTCCCAGATTACCGTGCATGGAGTAGACATCGCGGACAACAAATTCAAGATTCACTTTTTTTCCGGCTACGGCATCCAGTGTGCTGCGGATTTCAGCAGCCCAGGCTTCTTCTTTCAGTTCGACATCCACACCAAGCAGATTCGGGTTTGGCTTGCGGGAATAAACGATCCCTTTGCCGTCGAGCGCTTCCGCCATGAACTTCTGGTTCGCCCAGCGCGAGATGGAGACCGCTTTCAGATTGGGAAGCTTACTGAGTGACGTTTCCCATATCGGATCGGCCGGCTCGCAACATCCCCAATAGACAAACCCGTACATCTCCGCCACGTCTCGGTAGTAGGGAAAGATGAATTCATGGAAGAGTTCCGGCGAGACGCCGACGGTCTCCTGACTGTCCATTGTGCCCCAAAGATCGAAAAGGCGCACCTGATCTAAAATCTTCCGTTTGGGAAGCAGGGTGGTGAAGTTGTAGCAGGTGTTGCAAGTTCGCTGATTTCTGTTGTTGAGTTTTAGCAGACCTTCTTCCTCCATCCAGCGGGCCTGCCGGACGGCATTATCCCGCAGGAGTGACATCAGGGCATGAAGCTTTTCAGGGCAATCGTACATGGCCAGAAAAAGAGTTTCCATTGACATTAACCGCAGTACCCGCTGGGTTAGACAGTTGCTGGAGAACAGGGTGTTCTGAATGACGACCGGCAGAATATCGCCGAAGGTTTCTTCCAGAAATGATTTCTCGGCCATGGTGCTTGTGCGGTCGACTTCGGAGGTAGCCGGCTTGATCATGTTGAAACCGTCGGCTTCAAGATCTTTGATGGGGTGTTCAACGTGATATCCGGCTGAACCGTTGGCGCGAGTGGTTTCAATTTGAATGCCGAACTCGTCGAACAAGATGTGCCATTCCATATCAAGCGTGTCCGGACAGACGTGATCGTCGTTGAAAATTTCGTGGTGTCGTATGTGGCGCAGAAAATTTCGTTCGAGGCGTTTTCCAAATTCACTGGTGCAACGCAGCATCGATTCCGGCATGAAGTCCCGGTCGAAGGTTCCGGACTCGATGGCGAAGGGCGGGCGCGCACCGGCGACGTTGTCATTCATGTCGAACCAGATTTTTTTGCGCGCTTCCATTATTGGCAACGCGGCCAATTCGGCCTGTCGTTTTGCCAGCTTGCGCAAATGACTGATTTCGTCCTTGGATAATGAAAATGCTGTCATACCAATCTCCTGTTACACGCTTAAATATTTAAAAGGCCATTCTGGCCCAGCCTTTTTGTGCTGGGGTTCTTGGAGGGATGCCGAGTATCTCGCGCGCCGTATCCACGTAGTAACGGTAGTTTTCGAGCGGAGTCCCGTTCGGAATACGGTGATCCAGTCCGAACACCATTCCGCCTTCCTGCATCAGCGGCTGCAATTTATATTCAAGTTCAGCCAGAATATCCGACTTGCCTTTGCGCAGTACATGTTTGTCGATTCCGCCTTTCATGCTCAGACGCTTCCCATATTTTTTCCGCAGGGCAACTGCATCCATGTTGCTGGCCGGTTCAATCGGGTGCAGGTTGGTAATTCCGCAGTCCAGAAAATCATCAATAACGGAATTCATGTCGCCATCGCTGTCCATGTCAAAGATCCGGGCCCCGTTGGCTTGTGCGGCTTTCCAGGCGTTTGAAAAGTAAGGTTTTACAAATTCATCAATCTGGGTTTTTCCAATGAGCGATCCGGATTTTCCGGCCATATCTTCATGCGCGGAGAGCTGGTCAATGGTCAGCTTCCCTTCGAGCCTCCGTAGCACTTCAAGGGCGGTTGTCTGTAACGTGGACATGATGTCGTGAATGAGTTCCGGTTCTTCGTAGTAGGCAATACATAAGCCTTCTTCGCCCATCAACTGACGCGGGGCATCAAAGCCGCCCGGAAGACCGCAGATAACCAGATGGCCTTCTTGGCCCAGCTTTTCGGCCTTTTCAATGAAGTCCCAGTCAAGACGGGACTCAGAGAATTCATAGTGCGGTTTGAATTTAAGCCAGGAATCCATGTCGGTGACAGGATGGGTCAGAGGCAGTGAGATGGATGCGGACTGCTTGCACAGTTTCGTTGTCCGGCCCATCTCATCGCGTTCGATGCGATATTCCGGGGTGTCTTCCAGAACGACTGGTTTCAATCCATTGAAAAATCCTCCGGCGTTGATTCTGACCGTCGGAACATAGTCGAAGTCAAAGGCAGAGAGATTTAATTCGTCTTCCGTGGCGCCTTGCGCTTTCCATTCTTCAGGAAGGCCGGTCAGCAAGCCCATCAGCTCACAGAACATGGGGCGTTCGAATGATTTCCAAGTCATAATGTCGAGGTATATATTTTTATGAAACCGCATTTTTAACTCCCTTCTATGAATTTATGTTTTTGTATATTCATCTTGTTTTATCGCTTATACAATGGACAAAAGTGCTGTTTTTTTGTACTAAAGTCCCAAAATTATGATTTGCTCGGAAAATTTAATCCTGCATTCGTCGCCGACTTTGCATCGCTGCGAAGCGCTGTGGTCCTGGAGTCCGTCACCGCATGGAGACTATGATTTATGGATCGTGCTGGATGGCGAGGGCGAATTAATGGCTGATCAGAAAACCTACGATTTGTCCGCTGGGTCTGCCTTTCTTTTTGCTCCGGACACACGGATTCGTGCCCGTCATAATCCGGTCAAACCGCTACGGGTTTTTTCTGTCCATTTCGATTTAGACAACCCGTCACCTCCTTTGGAATACCTTTTCGTAAAAATTAATAACATGGCTTTTTACGAAATGATGATCCGTCGCTGTGTTTCGCTGTTCGCACGCGGAGACGCTTCGGGACACAAGCAGTCTCTGATGATTTTGCAACTGATGGTGATGCAATTCATGGAACTATGCAGTTTGCCGGACGATCTGCCGGTTGAGAAAGAGATGCTGGATTTAATCGCAGCGATCAATGAAGAGCCGGGCAAAAACTGGACGGTTGAGCAGATGGCGAAGCAAACACATCTTTCACGGAGCCGCTTCTTTCATTTGTTTGTTGCAACCGTGGCGGATTCACCGATGCACTATGTGATCCGCGCCCGAATCAACCGGGCCGGGACTCTCTTGAAAGAATCAAACATGCGCATTTCGGAAATAGCCGAGGCGCTGGGCTATGCCGATATCTATTATTTCAGCCGTCAGTTTAAGAAAGAAACGGGGCGTTCGCCTTTGGCATTCCGGAGAACAAACCGGACCGCACTTTGAAGAAATGCCGCTGGGGCAGGGCGACGTGCCGTGGGAAAAATACCTAAACGCTCTGCATGAATGCGGCTATCAAGGCTGGCTGACCATTGAACGTGAAACCGGAGACAATCCCGCTGCGGATATCGCCGAGGCGATCTGTTACCTCCGCCGGCTCATGGGTGCCCCGGAGGCATAACAGATACGTAACTGGACGAGTCCGGGGTTGTAGCAGGTGATGAAAACACCGCAGGGGCGGTTGCGCTGATCAAAATAGCATTCCGTGGTTTTGAGCAGGGGGTGTTTTGCGCGGAGTCCGAGATGTCCGCAGCCTTGGATTTTTTGATGCTATTTAGTTGAATAACACCGGTGTTTTAGCCAATATATGGTTAAAACAAAGGTATGTTTATGATAAAAAGGCATTCAGAGCAGTATTTGAGACATTGGCTGGAGAAAAAACGCCGGAAGCCGCTGGTGCTGCGAGGAGCGCGTCAGGTGGGCAAGTCGACGCTTGTCCGCCAATTTGCAGCGCATCAGGGAATGGTGCTGAATGAAATTAATCTGGAACGGCATCTCTCTTTGGATGCGGTGTTCAAGACGTTTGATCTGAAGCGGATTGTGCAGGAGCTTGAAGGGTTGATCGGGCGGAATATTCGGGAAAGCGGCAGTCTGCTTTTTCTGGATGAAGTTCAGGCAACGCCCTATGCGCTGGCTGCATTACGCTATTTTTATGAAGAGCTGCCGGAGCTGCCGGTGGTCGTCGCAGGTTCTTTATTGGAGTTTGCCTTGGCCGAACACTCCTTTTCCATGCCGGTTGGACGGGTGGAATACCTGCATATCGGGCCGGTCAGTTTCAGCGAATTTATTGGTTGTCTTGATCCTGATCTGGAGGTTTGGCGTCAGGCCGCAGGGCGTTTCGAGAAAATCCCCGATACGGCGCATCAGCGGCTGCTGTCCCGGTTGAGAGAATATTTGTTTGTCGGCGGAATGCCGGAAGCGGTTATGGAGTATGCGGAGACGGGGTCGCTGGCTGAAGTGCAAGAGGTTCAACGGTCGATTGTGGAGACCTATCAGGACGATTTTTCAAAGTATGCCCGTCGTGAGGAGCTGGTGCGGCTGCAGCGGGTTTTCGGTCAGATTCCACGCAATCTCGGCAGGAAAATCAAATATGTGAATCTGTCTCGGGAGGAGCGGTCGCGAGAAATCAAGGCCTCTGTGGAGTTGCTGAGCCTTGCGCAGATTTGCCAGAAGGTGACCGCATCCCATTGTTCCGGGGTTCCTCTTTCAGCGGAGGCCTCCGAGGATGTGTTTAAATTGATTTTCATGGACACAGGGATTGTCAATTATTTGTGCGGCGGGCGCTGGAAAGATCTATCGGAAGCCACGGAGCAGAGTTTGGTGAACGAGGGCCCGCTGGCTGAACAGTTTGCGGGGCAGCATCTGGCTTATCTGGATCGCAGTCGGCCTCAACTGCATTACTGGATCCGGGAGGGGCGGGCCGATAATGCAGAAGTGGATTATGTGGTTTCGCAGGGAATGCGGGTTTTTCCGGTAGAGGTGAAGTCCGGCGTCAGCGGAACGTTGAAATCGCTTCAGCAGTTTGTTCTCGAGAAAGGGAGCTCTCAAGCGGTCCGGTTTGATTTGAATCAGCCGTCGAGGATGCCGGTCAAGGTCAAGGCCCGCTCCGGAAGCGGGGTGGAAGAAGTCTGTTTTGAACTCCTGTCGCTGCCTCTTTATGCCGTCGAGGCGTTGTCGCTGCCTTTGCCGGAATTGAAAGGATGAAAAAATAACGGATAACAAATATCCAAGGCGGCTCCGCTGCCTTGGCGCTGGTATCGACGGGAAGGTTTGTAAAGCTCCTGCTTACCCCGCGTAGCGGATGCGAAGTTGAACCTGTTCCGGGTTGTAGCAGGTGATGAAAACGCCGCAGGGGCGATTGCGCTGATCAAAATAACAAGATTTGCAGACTTTCTTGGGCGTTCAGTCGATTATTTGCCACTTGTTGGACGATCCCCAATGAGCTGGAAAGGCCTTGCCTGAGAGCTGCGTCTCAACCATGGGCCTGAAAAAAGTTTGGAGAATTCCGACGATCTCTTCAAAATTGTCCGGGGCGATGTTTTTCAGACCCTGCTTATGGATGAAGGCTGTCCATTGCGTTTGCTTGCCGGGAGAGCGGTGGAATCCTTCGGCGAAGAACCGGGCTTCCAGATCCAACGGAGTTTTCCGGGTTTCGAAGGTGGCGACGCAGGCTTTTTGCAGTTCGGTACCGTCGATCTTTTCGTGCTGGATGATGTTCCAGATGTCGTAAAAATCTTTCATGCGGGTGTTCAGTTCGCCCAGCTGAACCATGGCCTGGAATTTCTCAGCAATCGCGGTCAATTGGTGATAGCACCGGAGTTCTGGTGCAGGGAAGTCCAGCAGAGCGGGGAGTGTGGCGGAAATCGCGCCGGGTACGAGCGCATCACCAAACCCGATATCTATCTGGATCGGAATCCGGCTCCGTCCGATAAACGCAAAGCTTTTGATCCGGACGCCCTCATAGTCGGCGTCTTCTTTGATGCGCTGGACCTGTATGTGTTCGCCGTCAAATTCGATTCCGTCCTTTTCGACTTCGACGGTGCAGATTTCTTTGACGATGGTTTCCAGGTTGTCCATTGAATTTTCGGTAAACCCGAGCAGATCAATATCTTTGGTGCTGCGGCGGTCATAGTCTGGTTCCTATACCATGAAGAGCAGGGCGCCTTTCAGGACGAACTTTTCGGAGTGCTCAGATTTTGACAGCCGATACAGAAAGCGTTCCATGGCATAGCGGGAAAGTAGCAGGTTGAAATTTTCTTCATGTTTTTTGGCGTAATTGAGAAGCCGTTGAAAAACGGAATGAGCCAGATTGCCGGGGGCGGGCTTGCTCATACGATGGCCTCCATGTAGGGGCGCATCACGTTATACATGCGACAGGTTTTTGCTGCTGCGATCAGTTCATCGGCTGTAGCTTTGCGTTCCCGCCATGTTTCCTTGAGAGCTTCAAGGGCGACATCAAGGCCGACTTTGTTTCGGAATTTAAAACAATCAGCGACTGTTTTTGCAGGGCTGTAAACCTTGAGTTTAACGCCGTTTTCGATGTGTTCCTGTATACCGAACGAGTAGGCTGAGCCGGTTACATAGGTCAGATTCAGTGGATAGCCGATGGTCGGTTTCCATGAGCTTTTTGGGATGCTGATCCATATGACGTGCGGAATTTGTGTGCCGATGTTATGAAAGGAAAGAGCGGAAAGCAGACAGAAGACGGCGTTCGGAACGCGTTTAGCGACTTCTTCCAGCTCGTAGTTTTGGGTTATGGGTGCGCCAGTACGCGCATACAGTCCTCTGGATCGCCTTTCCAGTTCTCCGGATTTGCACAGCATGGACAGGTAAGTACGCGGGATGCCGCTTGCTTCGACATCACGCGGCCGAATTATACCTTTTTGATCTGCCATTTTCAGAATTTGATCCGTTCGTTTCATATAGATTTTCCGCTTTCAAGGAATATATCCATGAGTAACTAGAAAACGCAAACCTTGGTTCTGTTCAAATACTTTTCGACCGGCGTTTACACTATTCCGAAAACAACAAAAGGCCTTATTATGCTTAATAATAATATGTTTGATTATTATCAGTGCTGAATATACACGTTAACGGCGCTTTCATGGCGCAACCGATTGGGTTTCGGACACTTTGCGGGCGAGTTTTTCTCATCGAAAAATTCTGGACGCTCCCACGAAGGAAGAGGATCCGGACATCTGCGGATAAAAATCCGGCGATCAAATGGCCCGTTCCATCGGGCGTCCGGCGGCATAACGGATACGCAACTGAACGAGGGCAGGGTTGTAGCAGGTGATGAATACCCCACAGGGGCGGTTGCGCTGATCAAAATAGCATTCGGTGGTTTTCAGCAGGGGATGTTTGGCGGGCAGTTTCAGGTGTTTTGCTGCAATCGGATCGGTGACGGTTTCTACGGTTTGCTGAATGGTTTCGACCTTCAGGCTTTGGACGGGAACCTCGAATCGATCCGCAGACCTTCGCAGATTTACGCAGATTTCAGTGATAGCCTGTGACTCCGACAGTGCTGGATGAAAATAAAACATAAATATAATCTTGAACACTTGATATAAGCGGTTTAGCCTCCTGTTAAAAGGAGGTGTTGATGATATCATTGAGTCAAAAACAGTTAAATCAAGCGCTG
>JBILEA010000143.1:0-6938 GCA_044352355.1 Pontiellaceae bacterium
GTTGTCACGTGGACTAAAGTGATGCAACTAAAAGGCGACTGGGACGAAACGACCACCGTGCTTGAAACGCAACTTGAATTACTGAAACAGCTCGAAACGGCTTTAGAAAACCAAGGCCACCCCGTTTCACTGATTAGCCCGCTGGCCGGCGCCCGCTATCTGCTCGGCACGTGCTATGAACACGCCGATA
Source organism: Pontiellaceae bacterium (assembly GCA_044352355.1). Taxonomy (GTDB): domain Bacteria; phylum Verrucomicrobiota; class Kiritimatiellia; order Kiritimatiellales; family Tichowtungiaceae; genus Tichowtungia. The sequence goes on from JBILEA010000143.1 coordinate 191, forward strand.
AAAAAGAAGCGGCGCTTACACAGTTTTATAATGTGTACGCTAAATATGGCGACAGCGAATGGGGTCCCAAGGCGCAGGAACGGGCGCACATATTGATCGCAGCATTCAAGGAGCGCGGCAAAACCGTTAAAATTGATCTCGGGGTGAATCAGGCCAAAATGGAAGAAAGCCGATTCCGTGTTGCCCGGCGGCATTTTTTTGAAAAACAGTACGCCGTCGCCGTTCCGGCATATCTTGATGCACTGAATAAATACCCCGAAGGCAATGAAGCCATCACGGCCTTGCGCGAGCTCATGCTGTGCTACATCCAGCTCAATGACACACACAGCGCTCAGGCGATCGCCGCCTACGTTGGCGAACGACTCGCCGACCGTGATGTCGCCGCCGAGGCGTTGCTGGCGGCCGGAAAGTGTGCGCTCGACGAAAAAAAGAATAAGCTCGCCTGGTGGATGTACGACCGTTATTTCGACTCTTTCCCAAAGCATTCCCGCGCGCCCGGCGTTCTCTACAGTCTTTCGGCATTGCGCAAACAAACGGGTGATGCCAAGGGCGAAGAGGACTATTTAAACCGGCTCCTGCAAAACTATCCCGCTGATTCATATGCCACGCGTGCGCTCAATCGCCTCGCATGGTGTGCGTATGAAAAAGAAAATTATGTAACGGCGGCGATCCGGTTTGAGCAGGTTGTGAAGTGCGAAACAGACCCGGAAAAGCTGCTGCGCGCCCGGTTCGCGCTGGCAGAATCATATCGCTTTACTGCCGCCAGCGGCGCAAGTTCCAATGATTGGAAAAAGGCGCTCGAAAGTTTCCAAATCTTGGAAGATTCATTAACCGCAGCAGCAGAAAGCTTTGGCGTTTCGGAAGAGATGCTCGCGCTGAGCAGGTTATTCCTCGGGAAAAGCATTTTCTATCAGGGGACTTGTCTTGCGAAACTCGGAGAAATGGATGCCGCCGCGCAGGCGCTCGATCGCTTTCTCCAAACGTTTCCTGAATCGGAGTTTGCGCCGCAAGCCCGGCTGGCACAGGGCTCGGTTTTACTAGAATTGAAGCGCTATGACACTGCGCTTGCGGCTTTGGCCGGATTCAACGAAACGAGCGATAGTATATATATGGAGTCCGTGTTCTATTTTCGCGGTCAGGCCTTTTTTGAAACCGGACAATATGCCCAGTCGATCCAAAGTCTGGAAATCCTGCTTACCCGCTGGCCGGAGTCCGCCTTCTACTTTGAAGCCAAACTGGTACAGGGCCGAGCCTATGCATTCGCGGGACAGAACACAGAGGCCGTACGTGCGCTGAGCGACATCCTGAATTTTGCAACCGATGATCTGTTGATACACCGTGCCAGTCTCGAACTGGGCCGGGCACAGACGGATCCAGCGGAAAAACTCGCGTCGTTCCAACGCGTTGCTCTACTGGCCGATACCGCAAAGCCGGAGCAGGCCGCGCTGATTCAGCAGGCGCTGACAGAAAGCCTGCCTCTTTATCTTGCACTTAACCGTCCGCAGGACGTGCTGACCGATAGCGACCGGCTGGTCAAAGAGTTTCCAATGTCTGGAAAAACTGCGGAGCTGAACTCATGGCGCGTAAAAGCCGGCGAACAGCTTGTTAAAAACAATAGAACCGCGGATAACGCGGATTAAAACGGATGGGATTATGGCAAAAGAAATTCTATATGAAGAACTGAGCAAAGACATCATCGGGGCGGCCATGGAGGTCTTAAATAAATTAAAGCCCGGACTGGATGAAAAACTTTATGAAAACGCTTTGGTTATAGAACTGAAGTTGCGAGGACATAAGGTACTCCAACAGTCTAATTTTTCTGTCCACTACAAAGGACATTTTATCGGGCGGTTAGTTCCTGATTTGATCATTGATGATCTAATGATTGTGGATCCCAAAGTGGCAACTTCATTTAACGAAACACATGTTGCTCAAATGGTGGGTTATTTGGCTAAAACCGGATTAAAGCTGGCACTATTGCTCAACTTCAAGCATGCAACGCTTCAATGGAAAAGGGTGGTGCGTGAACATGAATAATCCGTTTAAATCCGCATTATCCGCGGTCCTCTTCTTGTCAGCGGGACCGGTATTTTCAGCGCCGTTTGTGATTAATTCGGCCGGTGCCAAAATCGAAGGGTCCGCAATTCAATCTTCAGCAGATGGCACGGTCATGCTGACGACCGCACAAGGGCAGACCCTGACGTTCCGGTCAGGAGCCTACCGGCAGGCCTCTGCGGACAAGCCAAAAGAAATAGGGCAAATCGAAGCCTTGGTTAAAAGCGGAGATTTCTCTGGGGCGGCGGCTCTGTTGCGGCGCATCAAAGAACAGTACCGCTTTCTCGGCTGGGATCAACGGGCAAGCCAGATGTTGGCGCGTGTTGAGCTGGCACAGAAAAATTTCAAAGCCTCTGCTGCAGAATATGAGGCCCTGTTTGCAGCGCAACCGCAGCTTAAATCGATACCTGCCGAGCGGGCAAATTACATGCAGGCCTTAGTTGGCTCGCGCCGTGTTAAAGAAGCCGCAACGATGATCGATGAAGATATCGCGTCGGGCTCCCGTGACGCGGCCGCCCGCGCGCAAGTCGTGCGGGGCGATATGAAAGCGTCTAGCGGACAATACGAAGAAGCGTTGCTCGATTATTTGCGCACCGTGCTTCTATTCAAAGAACAAACGAATGTACTGCCGGAGGCAACGTATAAAACGGCCGTAGCGCTCAAAAAATTAAACGATCCCCGCGCGGCGGAATATTTTCAAAAGGTGATCAATGAATTCCCGGGATCGGAATTTTCAACTAAAGCAAAAGGAGAAAAGTAATGGAAGAATGGAAGAGTGGAAGATGGTTCATTTGGGTGCTTGTTTTGGTTGCAGGTTCAGCGGGTGCGCAGGAGCTGCAAATGAGCGATGCCGCAGCCAGTGCCGAAACCCTTAATCAAGGGTCTGGATTTGCTGGCGTGCTGCTTTCAGGCGGAGTTCTTGGCGTCGTGCTTTGGCTTTCGCTGGCAACTCTTTCACTGGCGGGCACCCATCTGATTATCGATTCGTTCATGAAAATTCGTGCCAAGAAGATTATTCCGGACGCATTAACCGGTCGCGTACGTGAGGCGCTGGAAACCAAGAATATTCCGATGGCGATGCAATGGTGCAATGAAGAGCCGGGCGCACTTTCTAATATTCTTTCAGCGGGATTCACCAGTCTGCCCGATGGGCCGGAAGCCGCACAGGAGGCCATTGAAGTGGCGGCTGAGCTGGAGGGCGAAAAGCTGTTGCAACGAATTAACTATCTCAACGTCGTCGGCAATCTCGCACCCATGCTCGGACTGCTCGGCACAGTACAAGGGATGATCATGGCCTTCGCAACACTCGGCACGGAAGCCGGTGCGGCAAAAAACGCGATGCTGGCAGTTAATATTTCGCAAGCGCTCTATACCACCGCCGCCGGACTGGTCGTCGCCGTACCCGCACTCGGCTTCTTTGCATTTTTCCGCAATCGCGCCACCCGGATTATTCTTTCAATCGAAGCGTTGACGATGGATCTGATGAAAAAGCTGAGAAAGGACGGGTCTAAAGCCTGAAGGTCTAAAATCGAAGGTCGGGCGGTAACAGACCTTGGACCTTTGACTTTCCGGCTTTTGACAACAACGGAGTTGTTATGAAACGGTTTAAACAGCCCAATGATGCAGTTAATATGACGGCGATGATCGACGTGGTGTTTCAGTTGATCATTTTTTTCGTTTGCACCGTACAACTGGAACAGGAGGCCATTAACGAGGCCTTGCGCCTTCCCGACTCACCGAACGGACCGATGATTGCCGAAGAAAAAGATCCGCGCACCATCACAGTTGAAGTGGATGAAAAAGGGCGACTCTCCATCGCCCGCACACCGCTTTCAGAAGAAAAACTGCGCAAGGTTCTCTCCAAAACGGTTTACGACTACGGCGAACGCGGACCGTCAATTCCGGTGCGCATTCGTGCCGCCGCCGCGGCACACCATACCGACGTAAAGCGTGCGCTCGACGCCTGCTCCTCCGCCGGGCTCTATAAAATCAGTTTTGTGGCTGTAAAAGATTCGGCCTGAGACGGAGGAGTCTAAAGTCGAAAAGTCAAAGGTCGAAAGTCGGAAGTCAGAAAGGAAAATTCTATGAGCAAGGCAACGTGTTTTGAAGATTTAAGAATATGGCAGGAAGCCCGCCAACTGGTGAAACAGATTTACGCCGATCTGGAGAATGTTCGAGATTACGGGTTTCGGGATCAACTCCAGCGGGCCGGGATATCGATCATGAACAATATCGCCGAAGGATTTGAGCGGAATTCAGATGCAGAATTTGCACGATTTTTAAACATCGCAAAAGGTTCAGCGGGCGAAGTTCGCAGTATGTTTTACTCTGCTGAAGACCTGCATTACGTAGCTGTACAAGTCGCTGCAGACCGGCGTGAGGCCGTAAGAACCATTTCAAAAGGAATTGGCACCCTTGAGGCCTACTTACGAAAATGACCTTCGACTTTAAACTTTCAGACTTTGGACTGTCCTATGACACGTAAACGTAAAATCCGCGAAGAGGTGGCGATGGAAGCGCCGATGACCCCCATGATCGATGTGGTGTTTCAATTGCTGATTTATTTTCTGGTGACGTTTTCGACACCGGATGTGCTGGCACATCTCGATATTTCGCGTCCGGCTCCGGATAAGTCGCAAACGGAGCAACGGACGCCGCCCAAAATGATCCGCGTAAATATCTTTGCCGAAGGCGGTCTGGAAAACGGCTACAGCCTGAACGGGCGCACGCTGTCTCGCACGGAATTGGCCTCCATTCTCGAACGGCTATCGGGGTTCAGTAAAAACCAAACCGTATTGATCACCTGCGCCGGAGGTTCGGAACACGCCAAGCTCGTTGGCGTACTCGATGTTTGCGCCGCAAGCGGCTTAAACAAGCTGTCCGTAATCAGCGCCGAATAACAAATTTTGAGCTGTTACTATGTTACCTAAAACCATCAAAAACATCGTGGAGCGGCTGGGCGGGCCGACGATTTCAATCATCGTTCACATTGTAGCCATCGTGGTGATGATCAATGCCGTGGTTTACAAAACACTGGAATCCGGTCGCGAAGTTCAAGTACAAGTGCTCGAAAGTGAAGAAATGCCCGAGCTTGAAAAAGAGCTTAAAAAGCTCGATGAGCTGCCGAAAGATCCTAATCCGCTCGCCCCTTCTGATATAACTGTCGCCGCGCTCGAAACGCCGCCGGATGAATTTGTCAGCGACACACTGGATCTTACCGGGCTGGCGATAAGCGAAGTACAGAGTCCGCTCGTGATGCAAGGCCTTTTCGCCGGGCGCACAGCGGGTGCAAGGGCGGAAAGACTACGTCAATTTGGCGGCGGGTACGGGGATCAAATTGAAGCCGCCGTTTTGCGTGCCTTACGATGGCTGGCTTCACAGCAGCAGCCAAACGGAAGCTGGGGAGAAATTTCAAAACCCACCCCCATCTGGCACAAACGCAAGCAAGGGGCTTCGGTGGGCAGCGAACAACGTACAACACGACTTACAGCACTCTGCTTACTGGCCTTCCTTGCACACGGCGAGACGCCTCAATCGGACGAATTTGGCATAACGGTGCAACGATCGATTGAATATCTGCTCGCTCAGCAAAATCCGGAGACTGGGTTTTTTGTTCCGTTGGCGGAGAACCGTTCAGAAAAAAGCGGTGAAGATCTCGGTGTTTATTCCCATGCGCAAGCGACCTATGCGCTCGCCGAGGCCTACGCCCTCACCTGCGCACCGGCACTGAAACAACCGGTCGAACAAGGACTTGAAATCATCATTCGCGGCCAACTTGCCAACGGCGCGTGGGGGAATTGGTATGAACAGAACATCGCGGATGCCTCCGCAACAAGCTGGCAGATTCAGGCCTTGAAAGCCGGCGTGGCAGCGGGAATTAAACTGGATGGCCTTACAGCGGCCATGACCCGATCGGCCGCCGGTATCACCTATCTCTATAAAGGCGAAGGGATTTGGTATTACCGAAAAGGCGATTTATTGGCTATGCCGCGCGAAGGTGGACCCATTATGAGCGGCGCGATGGTGCTCAGCATGCAGCTGCTCAACTTACACAACGATCCGCTGGTGCTTGCAGGACTTCGTTATCTGAATGACTTTGGCGTTACCGAATGGAACAAAGCCTGGGAGAACCCGATTAACAAAAGCCTGCCCGCTACGTATGAATGGTATTACAACACACAGGCTGTTTTTCAGCGCGGCGGCTCGCGATGGACCACGTGGAATGCTGCATTTGCGCCGATGCTGCTTACGCATCAGCATGCAGAAGGCTGGTGGCTGGGAATTGGGCAGGAAAGCGCTGAAGAAAAAATATATTCCACCAGCCTCTGCGCGCTGTCTTTACAGGTTTACTACCGCATTCTGCCCACCTTTCAGCACATCGAAGCCCGTGTGCCGAAAGTGACATTTGAAGACGATGTGGTCATCACGATTCTTTAACTTTTCGCTTTTGGTGCCCGGGGCGGGACTCAGCCTGTCCGCCGCAGGAGGAAACCCGCACGATCTTTCGATCAAGGGATTTTTCTGCCTCCGGCAGATCCGCCGCAGGCGGAAAGTCCTTTTCTGTTGTGGTGCCCGGGGCGGGACTCAGCCTGTCCGCCGCAGGAGGAAACCCGCACGATCTTTCGATCAAGGGATTTTTCTGCCTCCGGCAGATCCGCCGCAGGCGGAAAGTCCTTTTCTGTTGTGGTGCCCG
>JBILEA010000281.1:0-3668 GCA_044352355.1 Pontiellaceae bacterium
GGGCGGGACTCGAACCCGCACGATCTTTCGATCAAGGGATTTTAAGTCCCTTGCGTCTACCGATTTCGCCACCCGGGCGTCTAACTCAAATCATCTGTTCTTTAAGCCATTCGCGCCCCTGCCCGCTTTTCAGCCAGATTTCGCGACGGCGGGCATCTGTATAGCTTTCAAAATATTCGTAGTAAACTAATTTCAACGGTCGCCTGCTTTTTGTTCGCGACACCCGCCCTGCAAAATGTTCACTGATTCGAGTCTCGAGGTCACGAGTCGAACCTTTATATACCCAACTTCCGTCATGATTGCTTAACGCATAAGCCGACGGTCTGTTTTCTAACTTATCCATTCTCTGTCTTTAACCGAAGATTTTTCCGCCTCCGGCAGATCCGCCGCAGGCGGAAAGTCCCTTGCGTCTACCGATTTCGCCACCCGGGCGTCTAAAGCTCAAATCATCTGTTCTTTAAGCCATTACGGACGGAGTTCTCTGTCCGGCGGACAAGATACTCGCATAAGGGGAAAGAGTGGCGGGAGCGACGGGACTCGAACCCGCAACATCCAGCGTGACAGGCTGGCACTCTAACCATTGAGCTACGCCCCCGCAAGAAAGAGACAAGGAGAATAGTCAGCAGACTTGGTATTTCAAGCGCAAACTACGATAACTTCATCAGAACTCGAACTGCGGCCTCTATATCAGCCTGCCGCAACAGACTTTCGCCCACCAAAACGGCTGAAATCCCTGCTTCGTAGAGCTTTTTGATGTCTGCGGATGTTCGAATTCCACTTTCACTAATCAGCGTACACCCTTTCGGGGCGAGTTTAAGAAGCTCTAACGTGGTCTCAATTTTCGTTTCAAAGGTTTTTAAATTACGGTTATTGATGCCGATACACGATGCGCCGGCAGCCACAGCACGTTTCATTTCATCCGCTGTATGCACTTCCACCAGCGGCGTCATGCCGGAGGCCTCCGTCAGCCGGATATATTTTTTCAGTTCAATATCACTGAGTGCGGCAACGATCAACAAAACCGCCGACGCACCGAGCGCTTCGGCATGGAAGATCTGACGGGGATCGACGACAAACTCCTTGTAAAGCATCGGAAGTTTCGTCGCCGCGCGCACGGCATTCCACTGTTCCTCGCCGCCGCCGAAAAAGCTGGAATCCATCAGACACGAAACAGCCTGCGCACCCGCTTTTTCATACATACAGGCAATTGCGGCCGGATCAAATGGCTCACGAATCGATCCAACCGAAGGTGATTTCCGTTTCACTTCGGCGATCAGACCTATCGGTGCGGCTTTCAGCGCGGCGATAAAATCCGGCACGGGCTGCCGGGCGGGCTGTCCATCGCACTCTGTGCAGCTTTTTCCAACATGTGGAAGATTTTCGAGTACTTTTTCCAAAGCATGGAAATATCCGGGCGTTTCGATTTCGCGGCGCTTATTCGCGATGATTTCATCTAAAATGTTCATAGGAACGTATTAGTTTATCTCCGCAGAAAACACAAGATCACGCCGAAATCATTCTGCAGGGCTCCCTGTTTATTGGTTCCGATGGTGATGCGCAAACAGTCGCAGGTGCGGTCGCCATCAAACCAGCGGATGAATATATTGAGCCGCCGCTGGCATCATGGTCTTCATCGCGCTCGACGGCCTATTACCCGCCGCACGGGTTTATGGCAAATATCACCACGCTGTTTACGGCGTCGTCACCGGCATGCTCGCCGCGGCTCTGTTCGGATTAATATAGGTAAAAACCCGCCCATCCAAATTCGAGTTTTTTTTCCAGACATTGGAACCCTGCTTTGTTTACTTGTGCGAGCTAGATGTTTAGTCCCACGGTGTGCTGGAGTTCTGTTACCGCTTCTCCACCAGCAACACAAACCCGCATCGCTCTTCCATAACCAACACTTTCTTCCACGCCATGAATCACCTCCATGGCTCGATTATAAAGTGTTACCTATGTACCCCAGTCTATCTGTTACCTATGTACCCGGATCAGACCACCCCGGCACTAGAAAACCCGTAATTTTCTTTTAATCCGTCGGGTTTTCGGGCATATTGCAGACATGAAAACACTGGTACAGCAGAACCCTTATCTGAGCAATCCCGCCAAGCGGCTTGCCATGCTGGCCCACAGTGTCCGCGAGTCTTCTATTTTCGAGGGCGCACGGTGTTTTCATGCCTCCGGTTCCCGCACCCGGTCTTCCACGCATGTCCTGAAAAAATCCGCCAAAGGCTGAGTCTCCTGCGAGTAGCCTTTAATCACGGCGTTGAGATATTCAATTTTTCTCTTCGTAGAACCGCTTCCGGAAAAGTTGTAGAGCGGGAGCGGGTATCCGGCTTGCAGGAACATTAAATCGGCCAGCCAGCGAGCCAGCCTTCCGTTACCTTCACGGAACGGATGAACCAGAAGCAGTTCGGCATGAACGGCGGCGACAGCGGCGGAAACTTTTTCAAGCTTTCCCTCCCGGCAGGGAGTTTGTTTTCTCAGAAAATCCTTTTCGAGAATGGCCATGTTTTGGGAAACACGAATCGCGGGCGGCCAGCGGAAACTGCCTTTCTGCATTTCAACCGTGCGGTATTTCCCGGCCCATTCATAGATTCCGCCCAGCCAGTCTTTGTGCATTTAGCAGATTAAACCGGCGGTCAACGGTGTTTCGACGGTGATAATACCAAGATAGCGTTCCTGCACGGCAAGCAGAGCGTCGGCTTCGGCTCGATCCATTTCTGTTTTTAGGGTGAGCCCCTTGAGGTTGCGAAGCACCCGCTTCCCGGAACCGGGCTGCCATTCGCCTTCAATGCCTGTGCCCCAATATCTGGATGGGTTGTTTTTCATATCCTGTTAAGCTTCGTAATCGTTTCAGCCTGCCCGAAAAGCGGACGGCTTTCTACCTTTTTTCTGCCCGGCTTATATGATGAGGGCGGTTTTGATACCCTCAAACGCGTCGTAGCCCCACTCGCCTTTTTTTGCCGTTTCGATCCGGCGGAGGTAGTCTAAAAAATTGGTGGCAGAGCCCATTTTCAACCGCTGCTTGATCCAGCCGTTGCGCACATGGGCGCAATTTTCCACACTCTGCGCACAATGAACTTATCAATTTATAGAGACCATTTGTGCGGTCACACCGGTAAATTTACTTGATTTCAGCACACGTCCGAATACCTTGGTTTCAGTAAAAGGAGATTCTAATTACACCATCTATTACATTGTTCGGACATCCGATCATTCCGCACCGCCGGCTGACCGTTGCTCAGCAGATCCATAAGATTCTCGTTGAGGAAATCCACGCAGGCCGCTGGAGAATCGGGACAAGACTTCCGGGTGTTGTTAAGCTCTCCACCGAGACCGGACTCGGCAACAAGACCCTTCAGGAGGCGTTCACCCTGCTGAAAGAAGACGGGTACATCATCGCCGAGCCGAACAAGGGCTCCTATCTAACATCCCTGCTCCCCAAAAACGCACAGGCCGGCACCTCCCGGATCGGAATTCTGCTCACCGATGAACAGGCGGAAATCCCGTACACGGTCTGGCTGAGCCACCTTTTCATGGATGCCGCTCTGCGCCACAATTTTTTAGGTGAGGTGCGTATTGTCAAAAGCGATTCCGCCTGGGACGAAGTGGTTAGGAAGGGCAACACCTTCGGCCCGGGGGTAAAGGCCATCCTGTCGCTGACG
>JBILEA010000325.1:0-3060 GCA_044352355.1 Pontiellaceae bacterium
CTAGCGCCGGAAGGACGCAAAGCCGCCATGTTCGGGCTCTACTATCTGGTGCGCGACGTACTCGTCGCCTTCGCCGCCTTCGGCGGGGCCCTGCTCTGGCGCGTCTCGCCGGAGCTGAACCTCAAAGTCGCCTTCGGCTTCGGCGTGCTCGGCACCCTCTGGTTCGCTCTGCGCGGAACGTCTGTTGAGAAACAAAAAGAAAGCATCCACTAATTCACTAATAGAATCTCATCTCCAAAAATCAGTGCCGATTAGTGCAAATTAGTGGATAACATATCCCCATGAAATTCGACCTGCTGATTAAGAACGGAACGGTGCTGGACGGAACGGGCACGGAAGCGATTCGTACAGACATTGGAATCTGCGGCGAGCGAATTGCGGCGGTCGGCGATTTGTCGAAGGCGGAAGCAACAAAAACCATTTGCGCGATCGAGCTTTTGGTTTTACCGGGGTTTATTGATGTTCATTCCCACTCGGACGCTTATCTGCTGATTGAGCCGCGCGTTTCGAGCAAGGTGTTTCAGGGGATCACCACCGAAGTGTGCGGGAACTGCGGCGCGTCGGCCGCACCGCGCCTCGGCGATGCAAAACTGCCGTCCGACTGGCAGGATAAGCCGTTTCCCGGAACGTGGCGCACGGTCGCCGAATACCGGAAAATTTTTGATCAGATGAAACCTGCCGTGAACGAGGCGCTGTTGATCGGCCACAATACGTTGCACCGCGGCGTCAGCGGCTACGAGCCGCGCGGCGCAACGCCCGACGAGCTGAAGGAAATGTGCCGCGCACTGGAACAGGCGCTCGACGAAGGCGGCTGCGGCCTGAGCACCGGACTGATTTATCCGCCCGCTTCCGCCGTACCGGCGGATGAAATCATCGCGCTGGCAAAGGTCTGCGCCGCAAAAGAAAAAATCTACACCTCGCATATGCGCAGCGAAGGCAAACAACTGCTCGAAGCGATTGACGAAGCGCTGAATATCGGCCGGACATCCGGCGCGCGGGTGCAGATTTCGCACCTAAAAACTTCCGGGAAGGCCAACTGGCATAAGGTTGATGCCGCGCTGGAAAAAATTCAGTCAGCCATTCATGCCGGTGTCGAAGTCGCCGCCGACCGCTATCCCTACACTGCGGCCTGTACCGATCTCGATATTATTCTGCCCGACTGGGCGCTCTACGACGGCAAGGCCGCCGTACTGGCGCGGCTGGCGGATTCCAAGGTTCGAAAAAAAATCCGCGAGGAAGTCCTCGAAGGGCGCGGCGAATTCGGCTTCAGCACCGTGATGATCGGCTCGGTTGAAAATCCTCTGTTTCATACCTTTAAAGGTATGAAAGTAGATCAGGCAGCCAAACTGCTCGGCATGGAGCCGGTGGATGCGCTGCTGCACATTATTGAAAAGGACGAACTGCGCACGGGCGGAATTTTCTTCGGCATGTGTGAAGAAAATATGTGGAAGATTCTGGCGCAGCCGTGGGTGATGATCGGCAGCGACGCGTCACTGCGTGCGCCGGACGGACTTCTGAGCAAGGATCATCCGCATCCGCGGGCTTACGGCAGTTTCACCAAAGTGCTGCGCGCCGCGCTGGACGGACAGACCGTTCCACTTCCCGAAATGATCCGCAAAATGACTTCCCTGCCCGCTGAACACTTCCGGCTGAAAAATCGCGGCGTGCTGAAGAAAGGAAATTTCGCCGACGTGGTAGTGCTCAATCCGGCAAAAATTAAAGAAAATACAACATACGCGAAGCCGCATCAGCTTTCCGAAGGGGTTGAGGCGCTAGTCGTTAACGGTACGTTAACCATTGAAAATGGTGCGCTGACCGGAAAACGAAGCGGTAAGTTTTTAGATTAAAATCCCGAAGCACGTTCAACGTGGCGTCGAATCAATCTTTACGCATTATCCAACAAAAACCCCCATGTCGCGGAATTTGGCGTAACGGGCGTCCATGAGCTGTTCCGGCGTTTGCTTCTTGAGCTCAGCAAGGTTGCGTAAAATGACTGCCTTGAGATTGTCAGCGGCGGCCTTTTGATCGGTGTGCGCACCGCCCTTTGGCTCAGGTACAATTTCATCGGCCAGCTTGGTTTCAATAAGGTGCTGAGCCGTAATCTTGAGTGCTTCCGCTGATTTGTCGGCATAGGCACGGTCTTTGAAAAGAATCGCGGCACAACCTTCAGGCGAAATAACAGAGTAATAGGCGTGTTCACAAATTAAAATACGGTCACCAACCCCGATTCCCAATGCGCCACCGGAACCGCCTTCTCCGATGATGGCCACAATGATGGGCACCCGGATGTTAAACATTTCACGCAAATTGACTGCAATCGCTTCAGCAATGTGGCGCTTTTCAGATTCAAGACCTGGAAACGCGCCGGGGGTGTCAATGAGTGTAACCACTGGCACATTAAACTTATCAGCCAGACGCATAAGGCGCAATGCTTTGCGGTAACCTTCCGGATAAGCACAGCCAAAATTGCACTCCAGATTGCTTTTGGTATCGCGCCCTTTCTGAGAGCCAATGATCATAACCTTCTGGCCATCTATTTTTGCGAATCCGCCGATAATGGCACGATCATCACCATGAATGCGGTCGCCATGAATTTCGACAAAGTCCGTGGTCATGTTGCGGATGTAGTCCAGCGTATAAGGCCGCTCAGGATGACGGGCGACCTGAACTTTTTGCCATGCCGTCAGGTTGCCGTAAATCTGCCCGCGGGTCGCAGCAATCTTCTCTTTCATCCGTTCGACTTCATGCGAAACGTCGATATCCTGCTTCTTACTGAAGTTCTCCAGTTCGTGCAGTTTTTTCTCAAGCTCAAGTACCGGTTTTTCAAAAGACAGTGTAAAAGGCGGCATAATTACTCCCTTTTTATTCGCTGATGACAACTTCCGTCCCGCGAGGGATCAGCAGATAGAGTTCTTCAACATCTTCGTTCAGCATTCGAACACAACCGTTACTGGTTTCGGCGCCAATGCTATCGCGCAACGATGTACCATGAATACCAAAGCCTTTAATTTCAGGACGGGTTGAATCCTGAATAGACATCCAACGAGTACCCAACATATT
>JBILEA010000076.1:0-10666 GCA_044352355.1 Pontiellaceae bacterium
AAAGCCTCTGTACAGGCCTTTACTCACGATATGGTTTCTCTTTATGAAAAAGCGTCGCTGGCTATCTGCCGCTCCGGTGCTTCCACCTGTGCCGAATTGGGTGTTTTTAGTCTTCCGGCCTTGCTTATTCCTTACCCGCACGCCGCCAGTGACCATCAGACGGCGAATGCCCGCGCCCTTGAAAAATTTGGCGCGGCTGACGTGGTTCAGCAGAGCGCCATGACGGTTGCCTGGCTTAAGGAATATTTAGTCGCGCAGATCAACGATCCGTCTCGGCTTGAAAAAATGAGCGCACGTTCTGCGGCGCGTAAAGTTCCTCTGAATGCGGCGGATATCCTTGCCGGGGTGGTGGAAGAATGCGCCCGCAAGTAGAATCTCTGCTTTCAGTGTCCCGTCGAATCCATATGATTGGTATCGGCGGTATCGGTATGGCCGGGCTCGCCCTGCTTCTTAAAGAGCACGGACATTGCGTTACGGGCTGTGACGAGCAGGAAAACCGGCAGACGGCCTGGTTGCGCGGAAAGGGCATTTCAGTTTTGATCGGTCATGACCGGTCGCACCTGACAGATATCGATTGGATTATCCGTACAACGGCTGTGCCGGACGATCATCCTGAAGTGATGAATGCCACGGTTCCTGTCAGTCGACGCGGCGAAGTGCTTCCCGGGCTTTTGCACGACCGCATTACGATTGCCGTCAGCGGTACGCACGGTAAGACCACAACCACTTCCATGATCGCGCAGATTCTCGGGTGCGGCTACTGTATCGGCGGTGAGGTGCCCGGATTTGATGGCGTTGCCAAAGACGGTGAAATTATGGTGGTTGAAGCGGATGAAAGTGACGGAACCATCGTCAACTATCATCCCGATATTGCGGTCATCACCAATATCGAATACGACCACATGGAGCACCACGCCAGTGTTGAAGCGTTTGAGGGCTGCTTTAAAGCATTGATCGCTAACACAAAACACAAAGTCGTTTATTGCGCCGAAGATCCTGCTGCTGCGCGGCTTTGTGCGGGTAATCCAAAAGCGGTTCCTTATGGCTTTCAGGTTTCAGGTTTCAAGTTTCATGTTTCTCTTCCCGGCCGGCACAACCGGTTGAATGCCTCAGCGGCCATTGAGGTCTCCAAGCAGTGGAAAACGGAGGCGGAAATTTTTCAGGCATTGGAAAAGATAAAGCCGGTGCGGAGGCGTTTCGAGAAGGTCTTTGAGGGCGAGTACACGATTATTTCTGATTATGCGCACCATCCAACGGAAATTCGTACGCTGATCCAGACCGTACGGGAAACGCTAAACCCGAAGCGGCTTCTTGGCGTTTTCCAGCCGCACCGCTATACTCGTACCAAAGCATTGATGGTTGATTTTCCGCCTGCGTTCCAAGGATTGGAAAAATTGTGGCTGGTCCCCGTTTATGCGGCATCGGAAAAGCCGCTCAAAGGCGGTACAACCGAGGATTTGGTTGGTAACTTCTCGGCGGAGGGCGGTCCAGAAGTAAAAAATTTCCACTCTTTGGAAAATGCGTGGCATGATATAAAGGGTGTGTTGCGAGAAGGTGACGTATTGTTAATCATTGGCGCGGGCGATGTAGATAAGATTATGGAGTGCGGCGGGAAACGAAGTGCCACGCCGCTTTAGTTTCGAGAGAGCGGTGTCGCCCGTTGGTTGCCACCGCACTCCAAAAGGATTTTATGCGATTTGTTTTATACAACATCCGGTACGGTACGGGGGGAAGAAAGCTTCATTCCCCGCTGAACGGTTATTTGCGCCATACCGGCAAGAATTTTGAGCGTATTACCCAGCTTCTTCATGATTTGAATCCCGATGTGGCAGGACTGATCGAGGTGGATGCCGGTTCGTATCGTTCAGGAAAAAGCAATCAGGCGGAAATGCTGGCCGCTCAGCTCGGGCACTACCATGTTTATCGCTCAAAATATGGCGAAAATTCGCTGACGCGCCACTTCCCGATTCTCAATCAGCAGGGAAATGCGTTCGTTGTGCGCGATAATGGCCATAAAGAGACTTTTCACTATTTTGACCGTGGCGTGAAGCGACTGGTGATTGAGTTGGAGATGGAGAACGTCAGCTTTTTTCTGATTCATCTGGCGCTCAGTTCGCGCTTGAGGCACCGCCAGCTCGGTGATCTTTACGACCTGCTTAAAACGGTTAAAAAGCCGCATATTGTCGCTGGTGATTTTAATGCGCTTTGGGGTGAACAGGAGGTCCGGTTGTTTTTGGCGGCGACGGGTCTTAAAAACGCTCACGCATTTAATTCTCCAACATTTCCGAGCTGGAAGCCCAAGCGGCATCTCGATTTTATTTTGCACAGCCCGGACATTTATGTGGAGCGCTGCTGGATGCCGGACGTCCAGTTTTCGGATCATCTACCGATTGTATGTGACTTCCATGCAGCTTAAATGGTGGCGGGACCCGGAATCGAACCGGGGACACGAGGATTTTCAGTCCTCTGCTCTACCAACTGAGCTATCCCGCCGTTGAAAAAGAAGCGCGAATTGTACGGAAAAAGTATGTGATGTCAACCCGCAGGATTCAGTTATAATAAAAAACTACGATTATCTGTTTTTTAAAACTTGAGGAATAAAAAGAGGGCGGTGCTTTTATTGCACCGCCCCCGAAGGCAGAGAAACACGGTTTTTGCCGTATTTCCGTATATGAGACCCATTGCGGGTCTATGCGAGCTTACCAGCTGCGACTAGACCACGACATTGGGTTTTTAAAGCAACTGCCATATACGTTGCTTTTAAAAAATGAAACAGCGTTGCTTTTGCGACGTCTGCTTCTGGGTCTGTTGTTCTGATTCATCATTTTCTCTTTCTTTTACCGTCCTGTTGAGGATGGAAGTTTGCCCTTGGCGGGCTTCCCAGATTCCGGGATTTATTATTTTCTCTTCATTTTGCGGCCGACTTTTTTGACCAACGCCTTGCACTGGCGACCCAGCGCTTTGAAGTCGATCTGAAGATCAAGCATCGCATTGTAATCGTTCGGTTCGAATCCGAATCCGTATGGGATCATCTTGATTGCTCCTTTCTTTATACCGTTGGAGTAGACCTTTTAGCCGCCCCCGGATTTCACTTTCCCAACCCTTGGAGAAGTAAATCTTGCAGCCTTTCTACTCTTATTGCCGCGGATGTCAATAGGTCAAATGTTAATTTTATGTTAGAAATATTTATCTAATCAAAACATAGCGTGTCTTTAACTGACATATTTCGCATTATAAATTAGTAAAATTATCATCAATTAATCATTTAAAATTCGTTAAAATGACTTATCGTGCGCGGAGTTCAAAGCCATCTTGACGGCATCCGTAGATCAACCTACGCTCCCACATCACGCAGCTGTAAGTCGTGCTCATCTTTTTGTGTTGTGAAATTAGGGGGGCAAAACGTAGCGTTAGACTTTTTAAAGCCTGTAATCTGTGGAGTGGTGAAGTTATGAGCGATCTCGAAAAGCGAAAAGTGGAGCATATTCAAATCGTTGCAAAAAAAGATGAAATGGATCGGCGTAAATTTTATTTTGACGAAATTCATCTGACACACCGTGCTTTGCCGGAGATTGATCTGAAGGCGATTGATTCGTCGGTTGAATTTATGGGCAAAAAACTCTCTTTCCCATTGCTGATTTCATCAATGACTGGCGGCGGCAATAAGTTATTTCGTAAGATTAATACGAATCTCGCTGCTGCTGCTGAAGCGGAAGGGGTCGCCATGGGGGTCGGGTCGCAACGTATCTTTTTTACTGAGCCAACGGCACGGTCGAGTTTTGACCTGCGTGGTGTGGCTCCGTCTGCATTACTTTTTTCCAATCTCGGCGCGGTGCAGTTTAATAAAGATATGACGCTCGCACACGCTCGTGCTGTCGTACAGGTGCTTAAGGCTGATGCGCTCTGTCTGCACCTGAATCCGTTGCAAGAAGTGGTTCAGCCAGAGGGGGATACCAATTTTTCAAATCTGCAGGAAAAGATCGCGGAACTGGTCTGCGGCCTTGAAGTCCCAGTGATCGTTAAGGAAGTCGGGGCTGGTATTTCCGTTGCGGATGCAAAGCGTTTGATTGAAGCGGGTGTAAAATATCTCGATGTGGCCGGTTCGGGGGGCACATCGTGGAGCCGCGTGGAAAGTGAGCGTTGTGACGATCTGTCAATGGGGCAGCTCTTCCAAGATTGGGGTTTGCCGACGCCGTTGGCGCTCAAGGCCCTTGCGCCGTACAGCGACCGCATTACACTGATTGCTTCCGGCGGTATCCGTTCCGGTCTGGACATGGCGAAAGCGATCGTTCTGGGTGCATCACTCTGCGGACTGGCGCGGCCATTTTTGAATCCGGCTATGGAATCGGTTGAGGCGGTGCAAAAAGTGATTCAACGGCTGAAGCGTGAATTTGTTATTGCGATGTTTTTGCTTGGCGCGGATCGGGTAGAAAAAATAAAAGGCCGCGACGAGTTGATTATACAATAACGGAGCCCGCCCGCAGTGTTTTGGCGGCTGTTTTACGGACGTGCGGCGGCAAATCAAACTGGTAGGTAACAAATTTTGCAAGTACACGCTCAATTTGTGCCAGGTACGTTGGATTAAAGTTTGAGGTTACGATCTCCGCTGGCGTTTCAGCTCCTTGCCAAACCCTGAGCAATTCAACCGCTTCCGGCGCGAGCGGTGAGGCGGGAATGCGATGTTCGCGTGCGTAGCCGGGGTCAATAACCCCGCCGTGTTCGGCTGAAAACCGGTATACTTCGCGGGTTGTATCGTTCAGTTGAACCAACTGACCCTGAAACTCTGCGAATTTAAGGTCAAACCAGACGAGGAACGCCGGATGTTGTCCATAGGACTCGGCATGAGTGAGCATTTCTTCAAAGAACTCAAAGCGACCTGATTCGTGGCTATGGCGGGGCGTGGTGCGGGCAAAGAGGGTCGCAATATAACCGGCGGCGGCGCAGGCCCGCCAATCGGCACGAAAGGTGTTTCGTGCATGAAGCATGGAACACTCTTTGGCAATATGGGTATTCTGTTCAGCCCGATCATAAAAAAGCAGCTCGCTGGTTGAGAAAAGGTCGTATTGTCCGCGAAAAAGGCTGTTTTTCCGCTGGTCGCCTTTAATCGTGGTCGAGAGCTTGCCATAATGTGCCGTCAACCAAGTGACGATGCGCGAGGTGTTCGAGACATCGGTCCAGTACAGTGGAATGGCTGGTGTTTTGACAATCATGGTGATCAACGGGCGTTTATTCTGTCCGCAATCCTAATCGCAGTCCGTTACTTCGCCAAGCTTCTGGACGTATTTTTGGTGTACTTTTTGGGCGAATGATGTTTCCTTCTGCGTATGCTATTGAACAAAACCATACGGCTGTTTCTCGACAGTATCGGGCGGCGCGAGGAATACGAATTTTACCTTAATAAATTCCAGTCTGCGGGCGCCGACTGTTTTGCGTTGCTTGTCCCGGACATGGAAAGTATCGATCAAGGGGCCGCGGCACTTGCCTTCGATCTGCACTTTTTGATTAAGCTCGGCCTGAAACCGGCTGTCGTGCTTTGCGATGCCGATGCCGAGGCCAAGTGGAATCTCCTCAAGGATAACCCGCTTTTTGAGCGCACCGTTTTTCCAAAGCTTGGACGGCGGAAAACAAGCGTTCCGGTTTTCGTCGAAGAAAATGTCCAGACTTTGGAAAGCCTGTTGCAAAAGGTTCCGACCATTGGCAAGCGGATCCATTTTATCCGCGCCGCAGGGGGGATGTCGGTGGATTATTACTACACGCAAAAACCGGTAATGACGCTTTCGCCTGAAGATAAAACGCTGGCGGATACCGCCGCCGCATTGCTCGAAGCGCGGCCAGGCACCCATATTTCGGTTACCGCTCCAATGAACCTGCTCGAAGAAATTTTCACCGTCAAAGGCGCGGGCACGGTCTTCCGACGCGGGTCCATCATTCTTTCCGGCGGTACACCCGATCCAGACCGTTTGCTGGCATTGCTTCAGGAAAGCTTTGGTAAAAAACCGAAAGAAGGAATTCTGGCGGCAGTGGCACAGATTTATTATGAAGAAAATTACCGGGGCGCCGCACTGCTGGAACGGCATCCGGAAGGCCTTTATCTTTCAAAATTCGCTGTCGGATCGGAAGCGCGCGGCGAAGGTCTGGCGCAGGAACTGTGGGACGAAGTTTGCAAAAACA
Source organism: Pontiellaceae bacterium (assembly GCA_044352355.1). Taxonomy (GTDB): domain Bacteria; phylum Verrucomicrobiota; class Kiritimatiellia; order Kiritimatiellales; family Tichowtungiaceae; genus Tichowtungia. The sequence continues at coordinate 6,172 of JBILEA010000076.1, forward strand.
ATCCTTCATTTTTCTGGCGGTCACGCAAAGGAAACCCGATTAACCAGTGGTATGACCGGCATGCTGATGGACGCCATACCGCGGGCGACTGGGTCGTTTTCTGGCGCGGCATGGACGCAACGTCGATTCCCGGCCTCATTGTTTTCTGCTCCGTCCGCCCGGTGGACTTTATCTCGGCATAGCAATAACGATGGGCAGGCAAGATGCCTGCGGTACGTATCGCAGGCATCCTGCCTGCCTTGTTGTGTTGCACTTGCGGATTGCCGGAGCTGCCGGATGCCGCTACATTTCCCAGCTTCTATGAATAAGAAATATTTTATTTTCGATATCGGCAACGTATTGGTTAATTTCGACTTCCAAGTCCTGCTTCAGCAGATCGCCGCCGATTCCGGTACGCCGCTTGAGCAACCGACCGAACGCGACCTTCAAATGCACCACGCGGTCGAAGAGGGCGTCATCAGCGATCAGGCATTTGTCGATTACCTGAACGAAGCCAAAGGGCTTTCGTGGACGGTGGACACGCTGATCGGCGTCTGGCAGAAAATGTTCACCGTCAACCAGACCGGCTACGGAATGTTCCGCGAAGCGATTGCCCGCGGCCTGCCGGTCTATACGCTTAGCAACATTGCCGAACACCACATCGAAGCCATCGAACGCAACTGGCCCGGATTTTTCGACGGCGCAACCGGCCTGTTTCTTTCCTATCAGGTCGGTGCCCGCAAGCCGAACGCCGAAATCTACCGGCACATGCTGGAAAATCTTGGCGCCAAAGGCGAACAGTGTCTATTTCTCGACGATCTGGAACGCAACATCGAAGCCGCCCGCGTCGCCGGAATCCAGGCCCACCAGTTCATTCCGGCGAACCACGCCGCGATCCGCAAGGCGGTTGACGGGTTTTTTGGGTAACGGTACGGGTGAGTTCGGGTATTTCTCACACCACACATTTACTGCTTCCATTGCCATAGTTAGCAATTGTCCCGAACCCATTTTTTCATAGATAAAGGATCAATTTACCAATGCCGCGAATGTAGCGCGGCGGTTCGGGGGCGGCAAGAGTTGAATAACCGACGATGCCGGTTTTCAAAGCGAGGTGGTTCCGCCTTCTAATGCGCTACGTCCGGCGGAGCGGGTATGTAGTCCCGCCTTCAGGCGGCTCCAACTGCTCCGGCTAAAGCCGGTACTACGAACAAACGGGAAAAGTTGCAGAATCCCGCAATCCTGAATTGCCAGAGCTGCGAAACGGATGCAGTCTGTCCGGCTCAATAATTCAGTAATCCATTATTCCAACATTCCATTCTTCATATGATAGATTTTATCCAGGTCAGTAAACGGTTCGGCACGCAGGAGGTGCTGGATAAGGTGTCGTTTCGCATCAATTCCGGCGAGCACGTCGGTGTGGTCGGCCCGAACGGCGCGGGAAAAAGTACGATTTTCAGCCTGATCAGTGGCGAGATTTCCTCTGATAAAGGCGACGTCTCGCTGCCGAAAAATGTCCGCCTCGGTCATCTGCACCAGCAGCTCCACGCCCACGCGCAGGACGGCTCGCTTCTTGACTACGCCTGCAACGCCATTCCGGAACTCAAGCCGATGGTGGCTGAAATTCATCAGATTGAGCACGACCTGCTGACGGCTTCCGGCGCGGAGCAGGAGCGGATGCTTCATCGATTGGGCGACCTTCAGCACGAATTTGAGCATCTCGGCGGCTACGACCTGAAAGCACGCGCCGAAGCGGCGCTGAGCGGACTCGGCTTTAAGGAGAGCGAGTTTGCTAATCCGTTCCGCTCGTTCAGCGGCGGCTGGCAGATGCGTGCCGAGCTGGTGCGTACGCTGATTGCGCGGCCCGATATTCTGCTGCTCGACGAGCCGTCCAACTATCTCGACTTGCCCGCCGTCGAATGGCTCCAGCGCTTTTTGCGCGGTTTCGAAGGAACGATGCTGCTGATTTCCCACGACCGCTACCTGCTCGAAACGCTGACTGACCGTACGCTCGAAATCTGCGGCGGCACGGTTACTAAATATTCCGGCGGCTACACGTATTACATCAAAGAGCGCGAACAGCGCCACATGCAGCAGGAGGCGGCCTATCGTAACTACATCGAGCAGAAGGAGCATCTTGAAAGCTTCATCAGCCGCTTTCGTGCCCAAGCCACCAAAGCCGCGCAGGTGCAGAGTCGCATCAAGATGCTTGAAAAAATCGAAGTGGTGAAGGCGCCGGTTGCACCGCCGAATCTTTCCAAACTCCGGATTCCACCGCCGCCGCACTGCGGCGCGCACATCATGTCCGTCAAAGATATGAATTTTTCCTACGACGGCACACGGCAGATTTTGCGCGATGTGAATCTGGAGATAGGACACGGACAGAAAATCGCGCTGGTTGGCTACAACGGTATGGGGAAGACCACGCTGTTGCGCGTATTGGCCGGGGCGCTGACACCGCAGATAGGAACACGGCAGATCGGTCATAAAGTGGTGCTTGGCTATCAGTCGCAGGACTTCGCCGAAACCATGCCGCCGGATCAGTCTCTGTTGACTATCGTTCGCAATGCCAATTCTGCTGTGCCCGAGCGCGATGTGCGCGGACTGCTCGGTTCGTTTGGATTTAGCGGAGATGCGGTTAATAAGCCGTCCGGTGTGCTCAGTGGCGGTGAAAAAATCCGCCTTGCTTTCGCCCGTATTTTTATCAACCCGCCCAACTTTCTGTTGCTCGACGAGCCGACGACCAACCTCGATATTCACGGGCGCGAAGCACTCGAAAAAGCCATTCGTGATTACAAAGGCACGGTTTGTTTTGTCAGTCACGACGTTGCTTTCGTTCGTGGGGCCGCCGATCATGTTATTTCTATTGGCCCGGAAGGCGTTACGGCTTATCCCGGCGGCTACGATTACTATTTGGAAAAATCAGCAACGCTAAGCGCTGAACGCGGAACGATAAATAAACAGCCTTCCATTCAGAATTCATCGCTTAGCACTCAGAATTCTCCCAAAGCCTCAATCCTCAATCCAAAGGAACTGCGGATTGCTCGTGCTCAGGAGCGCGAGGCGCAAAAAGAACTGCGCAAACTGGAAGAGGCAATGGGGAAATTGCAGGCTGAACAACAGGCGTTGAATGAGGCAATGGCCACCGGCGATTCAACTCTTGATTATGGCTCTCTTAATCTGCAGCTCGCTGCTATCACAAAAAAACTAACCGCGCTAGAAGCGCGCTGGCTTGCAGAAGCAGATCGCCTTGAGGCGTGATTTTTCGCGCAAGAGTTTATTGCAAATCTTGAGAAGGCGGCTGCTTTTTTCGGAATACTTTCAAAAGTGAAAAGCTGTTTTGATCGGACGATTCTTTTGGTTCATCTCTTTTGGGGAGAAGCATTTCCAGCTCAAATAGTTCGCCGATAAAATCGGGCGCCGCACGGTTTTGCAGGAATGAGAGCATTTTGTTGGTGAAGTGTTTTCCGGAAGCGGATCGGACAGGGGAAGTGTATTGCCGCTTAAGGCGTTTGCGGTAAAGCGTAGTTCCATCGTCGATTGAAGTCAGTTTGACTTCCCATTCGAAGCGGGCTTCCAGTGTTCTCCAGCGCATCCAGTATTGTGACATGAGCGGGCTGAGTAATGACATGAGCGGATAGCTGCTGTTTGATCCGAGCTGCGCGGTACGATAGTCCCATACCGTGACGGTCATGAGGGTGTCCGCTTTAAGTTGTTTTGCATCGTCTTCATTCTCGACCGCGAAGATGCGTTCGTATTTGTTCGCTTTCGTCAGGGTTGAGACAATGGCTAAGCTGATGTCCTTTGAGGCGGATGCGCTGGTGATAACTACACCGCGACCATCCATTAGCTGTTTATAAATCGGCTTTTCTGCCTGAAGATTATCCGGTTCGAGGCTCGGATGAATCCGTGGGGGTAGAACGGCTACACGAAGCGGTTGCGCTGACGGGAGAGCTTGCGGTTTACGGATCGGACTTTCAATGGATGTGGCACAACCACAGAGTAAAAGTAAAACCGCCATTCCAGTGCTAAACAATGGAACGGCGGTTTTCATGGACTTATTAATTAAGCGTAGGGTCGCGCTTTATTTTTTTTCCACTATGATCGAATCTTTGGCAGGCATAACGACGATAACTGCACGGCGGTTGAGCCGCTTGTTTTCGTTTGTATCGTTTGCAACAATCGGCTGGGATTCGCCGCAAGCAACCGCTTTAAGACGTTCAGGAACGATTTGTTTTTCGTTCATGAGGTAGTACAGAACCGCGATGCTGCGATTGTAGGAGAGTTCCCAGTTGTCTTTCCATTTCGACTTTTGGATCGGGTCACTGTCCGTGTGGCCTTCAATCGTGATATCGCGGTCAGCATATTCCCGTTGGATGATGTCCATTACGCTGTCGAGTGTAGCTTTGCTGCTCTGTTTGAGTTCAGCTTTGCCGGATTCGAAGAGCACTTCGTTCAGGATGGTGAAACGAATCTGACCATTGACTGATTCGACTTTTACATTATCCAATCCTGCAAG
>JBILEA010000077.1:0-10658 GCA_044352355.1 Pontiellaceae bacterium
CCACAGAGCTCCGACGGTTTCGTTACCTCCACCGCCGTCTGTTTCTCTACATGTTCGACAAACACTTCACATGACAAACACCTTCCAGTTTGCTAGCTTCACTCGTCTTTCTTGGCGCACCAGGATCAACCGGACGGCTCCCTCTAAGGCAGAAAATGCGTAATGATCGCCTTATGAAGTTTTTATTTGGCTTAAGCACCCCTTAGAAACCCTTTCGCTTCCGACCCATTGGGAAAAGACGTTACCACGAAGCAAAAAACGGGCGGATTTTCGCCCGTTTTTTAATTATCCGGCTGACCGGAATGCCTAGGCATTCACCAGATGGCCGATTTCGAATCCGGCATCTTCGATCATTTTTTTATCCTGTTCAAAATTCTGTCCGCCGGTTGTCAGATAGCCGTTGGTAAACATGGAGTTGGCGGGATAAAGTGCCAGCGGTTGCAGGTCGCGCAAACAGGTTTCCCGTCCGCCGGCGACGCGGACTTCGCTGCCGACCAGTACGAAACGGAACATCGCCAGCGCCCTCAGACAGTCGTTCGGCGTCAGGCGGGCTTTCCCTTCCATGCCGGTTCCGGGGCGCGGATCGAGGAAGTTGATCGGCGCGGAATCGGTGTCCAGTTCTTTGAGTTTCAGCGCCAGATCGACCCGGTCTTCGAGCGATTCGCCCATGCCGATCAGTCCGCCGCAGCAGAGATCGAGCCCGGCTTGTTTGACGATTTTCGCCGTGTTAACGCGATCCTGAAATTTGTGGGTCGAGCAGATCGAAGGATAGAACCGTTCGGAGGTTTCCAGATTATGATTAAAGCGGTTCACGCCGGCTTCTTTGAGCCGCCGGGCTTTTTCTTCGGTCAGGAATCCCATCGAAGCGCAAAGTTCGAGCGCCGGGTTTTCCGCCTTGATCCGCCGGGCGGCTTCGCAGATCACGCTCATTTCGTTTTCCGAAGGCGCCCGCGTGCTGGTCACGACGCAATAGCGCAGCGCCTGCATCGCCTTCGCCTCTCCGGCACCGGCGACAATTTCGTCGGCCGACTGCATGGCATATTTTTCCACGCCGCTTTCCGCCGACTTGGATTGGCTGCAAAAGGCGCAATCTTCGGGACAGACTCCGCTCTTGGCGTTTTTCAGCACATGCAGGCTGACCTTGTTGCCGTAATATTTCTTCCGGATGCGATAAGCCGCCTGAAGCACACAAAGAATCTCCTCGTTCGGCGACTGCAAAACCGCCAGCGCTTCGTCGCGGGAAACCGTTCCGCCATCCAAAATCCGGTCTGCCAACTTATTCCAATTCATACCGCTATCCATCACTTTCTGCCTGTACGTCTATTTTTACAACGAATGAATATTCAACCGCAAATGAACGCTAATAAGCGCGAATTTCATCCCCGTATCTTCTCCTTGTTTAAACATTCGCGTCCATTGGCGTTCATTCGCGGTTCGGCTTTATTTTTCACAAGGAGCCGCGGACTGTACCGGAAATGGCCGCCCAAAAGAAACGAAATTTGAGATTTGCGCAGGTTACGTCAACCTGCACACACTGTGCCCCTTATGAATGAAGACTGGATCAGCGCGATTCTGGAAGAGGCTCGGGCTCAGGGACTGGAACGTCAGGCCCGCGTTTACCCGGAATGCGGCGGGAAAATCACCATCGACGGCCGGGAAATACTCAACTTTTCGAGCAACGACTACCTGAACCTCGTCCGCCATCCTCACGTGATCGACCGCGCACGACTAGCGCTCGAACAATACGGCACCGGAGCCGGCGGGTCGCGCCTCGTCACCGGCACCCTGCCGATCCACGAGGAACTGGAAGCGCGGCTCGCTAAAGAAAAAGGCTATCCGACGGCGCTCCTGTTCGGCTCAGGCTACATGGCCAACGCCGGGGTCATCCCCGTACTGGCCGGACGCGACGACCTGATTTTTGCCGACAAGCTGGTTCACGCCAGCATGATCGACGCCTGCAAACTCAGCGATGCAAAACTGATCCGCTTTGCTCATAACGACGTCCAATCGCTGGAAAATCGGCTGCGGAATTTCCCAGCCGCTGGGAACCGCCGGCTGATCATCACCGAATCGGTTTTCAGTATGGACGGTGATATCGCCCCGCTCAAAGAAATCGCCGCGCTGGCTGAAAAACACGAAGCCCTGCTGATGGTCGACGAAGCCCACGCCTCCGGAACCTTCGGGCCGCACGGTGCTGGCCTTATCCGCGAATACGGCCTGGAGCAATCCGTCACCGTCTCGATGGGCACGATGAGTAAAGCCTTCAGCGGCTACGGCGGGTTTATCGCCTGCTCCGAAAATCTGCGCAAACTGCTTATTCAGTCCTCTCGGGCTTTCATCTTCACCACCGCGCCGCCGCCCGCCGTCATCGGCGCGGCACTCGGCGCGCTGGATGTTTTTGAAGCCAACCCGAACCTCGGGCCGTGTCTGCGGGCCAACGCCGCCTATTTCCGCGATCTGTTGCACGACGCCGGACTCGATACGCTGCAAAGCGCCAGCCAGATCATACCGATTATCATTGGCGAAAATGAAAAAGCACTGGCGGTTTCGCATAAGTTGCGCGAGCGCGGCATCATCGCCGCCGCCATCCGACCGCCGACCGTGCCCGCCGGAACGGCCCGCTTGCGGCTTTCGGTGACGCTGGCTCACCTGCTCGACGATCTCGAATTTGCCGCCAAACAGATTATCGCGGCCGTTAAATAGCCACAAAAAACACAAAAAATCACAAAAGGAGATATCAATGGAAATTAATAAACTCTGCGACATTGTGCGCGAAACCAGCTTTGCCATCCATAAATATCACCGCAACGGACATCTGGAAAAAAATATGTCATGGGGTAAATGCTTTTTGTGAATTTTTGTGGTTTTTGTGGCCATACAGAATTTTTTTAAAATGAAGTCTTCTCTCGTCATCATTACCGGCTGGGCGCACGGCACCGGCTCGTTGCAACCGGTCGCCGAGCAGCTCGCGGCGGATTTCGATGTACAGATTTTGACCGGCACGCAAGTTCTGGCCGCTCGTAAAATTCCAAACGCCGACTACATTGTCGGCTGGTCGATGGGCGGGATGCTGGCGATAGAATATCTGCCCGCCGCCTGCAAGAGACTGATCCTGATTTCAGCGACCGCGCGCTTCTGCGCCACCGAAAACTATTCCTGCGGTATCCCGGAAAAAGTCCTGCGGCGCATGATGGTTCAGCTCCGTCGTGACCCCAGTGCCGTTCTGGCTGAATTCTATAAAAACGTCAGCTTTCCCCGCACGCCGCAACCGGCAGAACCGGATGACCATCTGGCCGAAGGGCTCGACTACCTGCTCGCCGCCGACCTGCGTACAAACGTTCCAACCATCGGAATCCCCGTCCTGCTGCTGCACGGCGGAAAAGACCTCATCATTCCGCCGGAAGCCTCAGACTGGCTCGCGCAGCATCTGCCGTCCGCGACCAGCGTCCGGCTGGCTGATGAAGGACACCGCCCCGACGCTCTTGCCATCGCCCCGCACATCCGTCATTTTCTGACCAAGGAACTATTATGATCGAAAAAAGATTTTCAGCCGCCGTTGAGACCTATGACCGTCACGCCCGCCCGCAACTTTCGCTGGCACGTTCGGTCTGCGATGTCCTGCCCGAAATTTATCCGGAGCAGATTCTGGAGCTGGGTTCCGGCACGGGCCAACTCACCCGATTACTGGTCGACCAGTTTCCAGATGTACTAATCGACGCCGTGGATCTGTCTGAAAAAATGGTCGAGTACAGCCGTAAAAAATTTAAGCGCTTCCCGCAGGCGACCTGGATTCAAGGCGACGCGCAAACCTATCGCGCGACAGACCCTTATCCGCTGATCGTCAGCAGCGCCGCGCTGCACTGGATCTCCGACCTTCGGAAGACGTTTGAAAATATTAACCAGTGTCTGGAAAAAGACGGTTTCTTTTCGCTGGGGATGATGCTCAGCGGAACTCTGAAAGAGCTGCTCGCCGTCCGCCAGGAAATTGCACCGGAAAAAACACCCCCCAGTGCGCTCCCCTCGCTGAAGGAGCTGACAGATACTCTTCACGCCGCTGGATTTAAAATCCTGCGCAAAAAACTAAGCGAAGAAGAAGTCTCCTACAAAGATGCGACAGACTTTCTGCGGACAATCCATGAACAGGGCGTAACCGGTTCAAAGGTTGCCTCCGGACGCTCGCCATTGAACCGCGGTGAGCTGAACCGGCTGCTCGAATTATATCAGGAACGCTACACCTCGGCCGACGGCGTCTTTGCGACTTACGAAACCGCCACGCTGCTGCTGACGAAAGCTTGAAATGGATGCCAACCAACTCGAACTGACACCGCACGGCACAATAATTTGTCGCCAGCCGAATGAGCAGTATTTTTCAGCCTTCGCACAATCCGAACCGGCCGGTCTGATCGCCATCGCCGGGAAAAAGCTGGATGGCGATGCCGACGCCTCGGTCATTTTCTGGAAAGATTTTTCAGGACGGTTTATCCGTGCTCTCTGCCACATTCCAGACGGCGTGGCGTTCAAAATAGATCTACCCGATGCCTCCGAATTGATCGAATTCATCCTGAATGCGCCGCCGATGCGCGGGGCGGAATACCTTTCGTCCGACGTGCTGCTGGGCATCTGGAAAAGACTGGAGGCCTGGACGCGCGAGCAGTTGCCGCAAACCGGAGGAGTGGCCGGTTTGCTGGAAAAATACGCGCCGCTCTGGTCGCGCGTCGGACGCATTACCCTTCATTTGGCCGAAAACAAGGGCGACTCGGAGTATCCGTTTGCCTTCATGGCCTCCTACGCCTCCGGACTTTCGCAGGCCGGCAGAGTCAAGCAGCTCCCGCTTGGAACGGCCCTGAAGGAATATGCAGGGACCAACAATAAGCCGATGCTGATTAAACTGCTGTCCCCCATCCATGCCGCCGCACAACAAAGCGCATTAATTAAAGATCTGGTGAAAACAGGGGATATCTTTCACCCGCTGGTCTGGCTGCCGGAAGAGGCCTATGAATTTCTGAAAAGCGCTCCCGTCTTTGAAGAGTCCGGTCTGCTGGTGCGCCTGCCGGACTGGTGGAAAAAGAAAACCCGCCGCCCGCAGGTCAGCGTTACCATCGGGGAGAAAAAGAAAAGCAACCTGGGAATCAATGCGTTGCTCGACTTCAGTCTGGCGGTGACTATTGATGGACAAACTCTGTCGCGCACAGAACTCGACGCCCTGCTGGCCGGCGGCGACGGACTGGTTCTGCTGCGCGGCCAATGGGTGGAAGTGGATCGCGAGAAGTTGCAACAGGCGCTGGCACATTGGGAATCCATTGAACAAAACGGGCAAATTTCATTTGCCGAAGGGATGCGGTTGCTGGCCGGGGCACCCGCCAATCTGAAAAGCGAATCGGAGATGGAGGAACACCGCGAATGGGCCTTTACTCAACCCGGCGAGTGGCTGGCGGAAACGCTGGAGCAGTTGCGTAATCCAAAGGGTATGACCCCTCCGGAAACGCTCAACGCCACGCTGCGCCCCTATCAGGAAACGGGCCTAAACTGGCTCTGGTTTTGCGCCCGCACCGGTCTGGGAGCCTGTCTGGCTGATGATATGGGTCTCGGGAAAACCATTCAGGTGCTGGCCGCCCTGTTGCGTAAAAAACAGGAGACCGCAAACTCCAGCCCCGCGCTGCTGGTCGTCCCGGCCTCGCTGATCGGCAACTGGAAGCGCGAGGCCGCCCGGTTTGCCCCGTCATTGAATCTGTGCATCGTTCACCGTTCCGAAACGAATGCCGACATGCAAACCCCCGATCTGGCTGGCACGGATCTGGTAGTAACAACCTATGGAATGCTGACCCGCCTGACCTGGCCTGCTGAAACGGAATGGAGCTGGGTGATCCTGGATGAAGCGCAGGCCATCAAAAACCATTCGACCCGCCAAAGCAAGGCCGTCCGGACACTGAAAGCCGAGGCGCGCTTTGCGCTGACCGGCACACCGATCGAAAACCGCCTAGGCGATTTGTGGGCGCTTTTCGACTTCCTAAATCCCGGCCTGCTGGGCAATGCCACGCAGTTTTCATCCTTTACCAAGACGATTCAGTCCGGCCATCACGACCACTATGCACCGTTGCGCCGACTGGTCAGCCCCTATATTCTGCGGCGGCTTAAAACCGATAAATCCATCATCTCCGACCTGCCCGAAAAAACCGAAATGACGGTGTTCTGCGGATTGAGCAAAGCACAGGCAAAACTCTACCAGCAAACGGCGGACACCCTGATCAAGGAACTGCAAAACGCAGACGGCATTCAGCGCAAAGGTCTGGTGCTGTCCTATCTGATGCGATTCAAACAAATCTGCAACCACCCCGACCAGCTCGCCGGCCACGGAGGATACGAGCCTCTCCACAGTGCCAAGTTCCAGCGCCTGCAGGAACTGTGCGCCGAGATCGAATCGCGCGGCGAAAAAGTACTGGTTTTCACCCAATTCCGAGAAATCACCGAACCCTTAGCTGAGTGTCTCTCCGGTGTCTTTGGCCGTTCCGGACTCGTTCTGCACGGAGGAACCCCGGTGAAACAGCGGCAGACGATGGTAGAAAACTTTCAGCGCGAAGACGGACCGCCTTTTTTTGTTCTCTCAATCAAAGCCGGAGGAACCGGTCTCAATCTCACCGCCGCCTCGCAGGTGATCCACTTCGACCGGTGGTGGAATCCGGCGGTCGAAAACCAGGCCACCGACCGGGCCTTCCGTATCGGCCAGCAACGTAACGTACTCGTTCATAAATTTGTCACCTCCGGCACACTGGAAGAAAAAATTGACCAAATGCTCAGTGAAAAGCAACATACAGCGGATCAGATTCTGACCGGCGGAGCCGAGAAATCGCTGACAGAAATGAGCAATGACGAACTCTTGAATATGATCCAACTGGATATTGAAAAAGCGGAGATCAATCTATGAGCTGGTACTATTATAAAAAACAACCTTCCGTCGCCGAACGTCGCCGGAAGACCTTGAAGAAAATGGAAAAACTGCAATCCAAAGGCGAAACGATTCAGCCCATCGAGCCGTTTAGAACACGTTCGATCGCCACGAGTTTCTGGGGGCAAGCGTGGTGCCGCCATCTGGAGGCGTTCAGCGACTATGAAAACCGCCTGCCGCGCGGACGTTCGTATGTGCGCAACGGTTCGGTCTGCCACCTGGCGATTGAAAAAGGAATCATCACCGCCCTGGTCAGCGGCTCGTCGCTGTATCAGCTCTCCATCCATATCCAACCGCTTGATCCGGAAACGTGGAACTCCATAAAAGCCCGTTGCAAGGGCGGCATCGGTTCGCTGATTGAACTGCTGCAAGGGAAAATTTCCGACGAGATCATGACCGTCGTAACTGATAAACAGAACGGTTTGTTTCCTCAACCGAAAGAAATCCGCTTCAACTGCGATTGTCCAGACTGGGCCGATATGTGCAAGCACGTCGCCGCCGTTATGTATGGCGTCGGCGTACGGCTCGACACCGCGCCGGAATTGCTCTTCAAACTGCGTGGCGTCAATCACGAGGAACTGATCAGTATGGGCACTGCGATCGACAGCCTCACAGACGGAGTCCGCTCGCGCCGTCGCCGCACGATGGGAAACGAAGCGCTGGAAAACGTATTCGATATCGAACTCGAAGAAGAAAAAAGCGTCGCCGCACCCACCCCTATTGCTCCACCGAAAAAACCTAAAGCATTTCCATTCCGCCCGACCGGACCTGCTGTACACAAGTTACGTAAAAAAACAGGCCTTTCACTCGATGACTTTGCCGATAAGGCCGGCGTTTCCAAAACCAGCCTCAGCAAATGGGAAAAAGCAAAAGGCCCGCTGAAACTTCATGCCAAATCCCTGGAAAAACTGGAACAATTACATCAGGAATATCACCGGAAATAACCATGAACGGATTTTTTATAACCGGCACGGATACCGGCGTCGGCAAAACAGCGCTCAGCGCACTGCTGCTAGCCGAACTTCGCCGACGCGGTATTAGCGCCGCTCCGATGAAGCCGGTGCAGACAGGCTGTGAAGTTCCGGGTTCGGAGTTTCGAGTTCCTGATTTAGATTATTCACTCTCTATGGCCGGGATGACGGTTCCTGAAGAAGCCCGTTCGCTGATGTCGCCATATCGCTTTGAACCGGCCTGCTCGCCGCACCTCGCCGCCGAATTAGCCGGAACAGAGATTGAAATCTCCGCGATTGTGAATGCGGCACAAAAGCTGGCGTCTGAATATGACCGGCTCATCATCGAAGGCGCGGGCGGCGTTCTCGTTCCGCTCAACCGCCGCGAACTGATGCTCGACCTCATGGTAAAACTCGATCTCCCGGTGATCCTCGCCGCACGTCCCGGCCTCGGAACCATCAACCACACGTTGCTCTCCATCCGGGCGCTGAAAGCCGCCGGATTGGAAATTGCCGGCATTGTCTTCATCGCCAGTGAAGAGGGTGAGCCGGGATTGATCGAAGAAGACAATGCCGTCACGATTGAGCAACTCGAAGCCGTTCCCGTTCTCGGAACCATTCCATTTTGCCCGCAGCTGCAGGAGTCCGCTCCCCGCTATTCCGACCTTCCCGCTACCGTCGTCGCCGCAATAAAAAAAATCGCCAGTCAGCTCTTGGTGTAAACCGCCAAGACCGCCCCTCACCTGTGTTATGCGTCATGACGCAGTTCATCGGTATTTCCGGGCATTACGTCACCGGCGTCAACATCCAGTTCCGTGGTGTTGCCAAACACCGCAAGTCGCGGCTATGCTGACCGCAGTTTTTAGACAAATGCGTCATGACGCATATTAAATGTTGGCGTGACAAGATGATCAGTTTTCAGACCTACAACGAGATTCACTTTCTTCGCGAGCACAAGCATCTATCCATCGCGAGGATCGCACGCCGGTTGCACCTCGGAGCGTGTACAGTCAGAAAGTGGCTTGCACGGAACAGGTACGAACCGCGCAAGGCCACCCGCCGAGCCAGCATCCTTGATCCATACAAGGCAATGATAAGACGCGACTTGGAGCTTGGGGGATGCACCACCAAAGAAATCGTGGGTCATTTACGGGAGGCTGGTTACACCGGCGGTACCACTATACTGAAGACCTACCTCTGCGGACTCAGACAAATCGACCATTCAGACAATCGCAGACAGCTTCTGCCATCCGAATGGATGCTACGCCTCCTTCAGGGCAAGATGGATCTGCAATCCATTCTTGCAGATTGCCACAAGCTTACTCGCGACGATGCTGTTGAACTCCTCAATCGGATTATTTCTGGGTCGCTACGAACTCGCAACCGCGCACTTGCTGTTCTGGCCCATCAAAAGGGCATACCCAATGTGGCGATTTCTCGTTTCCTAATGCTTGGTCAGAGAACAGTTTCTCGGTGTCTTCGTGAGTATGACAAGAAAGGGCTCGATGGCCTCGCAACCTACCACAGAACGGGGGAACTGAAACATGAGCAACAGTATTACAAGGATGCCGTATTCGCTCTGTTACACTCGCCACCTATAGATCACGGTGTGAATCGAACATCATGGCGCATGGATGATCTCAAATGCGTGCTGAAGGATGAGTGCGTATTAATCAACAAGGACAGCATTCGGCACATCATCAGAGATGCTGGTTATCGCTTCCGGTCAGCAAAAAAAATCCTTACCAGCACAGATTCCAGATATAAGGAGAAACTCGCGGAGGTTACTCGGGTTCTGTCGACACTCACCGAATCACAGCGGTTCTTTTCCATAGACGAATTCGGTCCTTTTGCCGTCAAGATTCAAGGAGGACGAGCATTAACAGGTCCGGACCAGCAGCGCACGGTTCCGCAATGGCAAAAAAACAAGGGAAGCCTCACTCTTGTAGGTGCCCTAGAGCTTTCGACAAACCAAATAACCCACTTCTACTCCGACAAGAAAAACACGGCGGAAATGATTAAACTTATGCACTTGATCCTTCGGCAATACCAAGACCAATCGTTGCTTTACCTATCATGGGATGCAGCGTCGTGGCATGCGTCAAAAGCGTTCCTCCAGGAGGTGGCCAGAGTTAACGATGAAGATTATCGCATGACGAATCATGGACCGAGCATAGCACTCGTTCCGCTTCCAGCATCTGCGCAATTCCTCAATGTGATCGAATCCGTCTTCAGCGGAATGGCTAGGGCAATTATTCACAACAGCGACTACGATTCTGTTGAAGAATGTAAGAAGGCAATAGACCGCTATTTGGATGAGCGAAATGAATCGTTCAAGGCCCACCCGAAGCGTGCCGGCAAGAAGATTTGGGGTAAGGAACGATGTCCATCTGTTTTCTGTTCAAGCAACAACTGCAAGGATCCACATTTTAGATGACAGGAGAAGGTGCCAACAAGAAAATCCAGAGTATTCTGGTTCCGTCCGCGACCAAATAACATTTACAGGTAAATCAACATCAACAAGCAATCAAAGTCGTGGGTAGATGAACCAGAATCCTCTGATTTAGCCGTTCGCCGGGAACTCCGAGTGTGCGCAGCTTTTTCGATGGTTGTGCATCGGGTGGTTTAAAACCGGCCTTCTTCACTCTCTTGTTCATCCTGTAAATCCTGTCAACCCACCCCCTTTAAATTCCGCAATTAAAACCCTCTTCCGATTCGCGCAGTTTCGTGTACATTCGCGGTAGCCACTATGAAAAACCGGATTT
>JBILEA010000078.1:0-10653 GCA_044352355.1 Pontiellaceae bacterium
CTAAATTACGTCGGTCGTCTTCAGGGTGTTGAGCACCGAGTGCTGAATGGACTTTATCCAGTACATTTTTTTCAAGGAGCATCATTGCTTTGGATAGATTAGTCTTGCCTCGCGGCGACTGGAATTCGGTTTCTTTGCGCAGGCCCCCGTAAGTCCGGCGCAAGCAGCCGATAACGATGTCCGCAAGCGATTCTCCATCCTGTGTGATACAAGCAGATTGCCGAACAGCGGCTGCATCCATGATCATCTGCCCGAGTCGTTCCGGATCGGAGAGCATGTTTTTGATATGTTCAGCGCCTTCTTCGCCTCCCGCTTCGCCTTTAAGAAAGGCTACAATCTGGTTGATTTTCGCGGACGGAATTTCATCAGCTTTCACGTCAGTCAGATTGTCGGTACCTTTTCCGCCGCCTTTTTTTCCGGTTGTTTGTTCTCCGTCGCGCAGTGCAACGTATCGGACGTCAGTCATCTCAATATGATCAAGGCCGGCGGCAGAAAGAATATCTTTAAGTTGTGATTCTCCCGGCATGCAGAGTGCATGAAGCAGTTTTTTTAGTTCATTTCTGGTGAGTCCCTTATTAAGCGCAAGGTGGGAAACCTTCATGGCGACAAGTCGTTTTTCGAGTGTGCGAATTGGAATGTCGTGGATGACAACCGGTTGTCCATCGATCGTTAGTGTGCCGTTGAATGTCCCGATGGCAATGGATTTCCGGTTTTGCAATGCGATATGCAAATCTTCGAACGTTTTGTCTACGATTAATTCTACTGACGGATGTCCCATGCCGTAAACGGATACGGTTCCTAAACCTCTTCCCAAAGAAATCAGTACAGACCGGAGCTCTTCAGAGATTTCATTACCATGGAGGTGGGGAAGGGTATTAACCGCTTGTTGCATAATGAGAGTCACTCCTTGTTTTGTTCACGCAGTTTAATGGCATTGCCTTGTGGTTGATAGTGTAAAAATAAAAAAAGCTCACCCGCAAGGTGAGCTTTTTTATGGTTTGATGTCGGGTTTTTCCTTACATTTTTTTGGCGACGTTGTAGATGTTTTCGGCTGTAAACCCGAATTCTTTGGCCAATGTTCCTGCTGGCGCGGATGCACCAAAATGATTGATACCGATCATGTGGCCCTGTGCGCCGATATATTTTTCCCAACCTTGGGTTGCACCGGCTTCAACCGACAGACGGCGGGTGCATTCCGGTGGGAAAACTGAGGCCTTGTAGGACGCATCCTGGGCTTCGAATAGTTCCCAGCTCGGGAAGCTGACGACGCGCACGGCTTTGCCTTCTGCGGCCAGTTTCTTGCCAGCTTCGAGAGCGATGGATACTTCCGAACCGCTTGCCATGATCAAGAGATCGTGACCGCTCTTAGCACTTTCCCAGAGGACGTAGGCACCTTTTTTCAGATTGCAGGCCGCAGGCAATACCGTGCGATCGAAAACCGGCAGATTCTGGCGTGTCAGCAGTAATGCGGTCGGTCCTGATTTATTTTCGAGTGCTGCAACCCATGCGCACTTGGTTTCTGTTGCGTCGGACGGACGGATCACTGTGACGTTCGGTGTAATACGCAGGCTCATCAATGTTTCGATTGGCTGATGGGTCGGGCCGTCTTCACCGACATAGAAGCTGTCGTGTGTGTACACGTAGATAACCGGCAGATTCATCAGTGCAGCGACGCGGGTCGTCGGGCGGACATAGTCGGCAAACACCAGGAAGGTGGCGCCGTAAATGCGGAAGCCACCATGAACCTGAATACCGTTCATGACGGCACCCATGCCCAGTTCGCGTACACCGAAGTGAAAATTGCGGCCTTTGAAGTTTTTCTTACTGATATCGCCTAGATCCTTCAGATAGGTGTTATTGCTCGGTGCAAGGTCGGCTGATCCGCCGACGAGGTAAGGAATCGCTTTAGCGAGATCCTGTAATACCTTACCGGAAGCTGCGCGAGTGGCAATCGATGTTCCAGCTTCGAAATCGGCGATTTTTTTGGCGAGGTTTTCCGGCAGTTCGCCGCTCAGCGCGGCCTTCCACTCGGCCGCTTTTTTCGGCTTGGCCTGTTCAAAGGAGGCGAACGTTGTATTCCAGCCCGCTTCAATGGCGGCATTTTTCTTTGCGACGGTGGCGAAGGCGGCGCGAACTTCTTCCGGAACGAAGAATTTCTCCGCCGAGATGCCCAGTGCGGCTTTAGAAAGTTTTACTTCCTCTTCGCCAAGCGGTGCGCCGTGGCAATCGTGAGAACCCGCTTTATTTGGTGAGCCGAATCCGATCGTGGTGTTGCAGATGATGACGGACGGTTTTTTTGTCTGCGCTTGTGCGGCTTTGGTTGCGGCGGTGATTTCGTCGGTGTTGTGACCGTTGATTTCCTGAACGTGCCAGCCGTAGGACTGCATGCGTTTCTTCACATCATCGGTGTACGTAATGTGCGTTTCACCTTCGATGCTGATGAAGTTTTGATCGTAAAATAAAATCAGTTTACCGAGGCCGAGATTTCCCGCCATTGAAAATACCTCATTCGAGATGCCTTCCATGAATTCGCCTTCGCTGGCGATAACGTAAGTGTAGTGATCAACCAGCTTGTGTTCTTTGCTGTTGAACTTTTTGGCAAGCATCTGTTCGGCGATTGCCATACCAACGGCATTGCCGCAGCCTTGACCCAGCGGGCCGGTGGTGGTTTCTACGCCGACGGTGTGGCCGTATTCCGGATGGCCGGGGGTTTTGCTGCCCCACTGCCGGAATTTTTTAAGCTCTTCGAGCGGCAGGGGATATCCGGCGAGATGCAGCAGGCTGTAGATCAGCATGGAACCGTGGCCGGCAGAAAGGACGAAGCGGTCGCGGTCGGCCCACTGCGGATCTTGCGGGTTATGCTTGAGGAATTGAGTCCAAAGAACAGCAGCAACATCGGCCATACCCATCGGCATCCCGGGGTGACCTGAATTGGCGGCTTGTACGCCATCCATTGAAAGTCCTCGAATTGTATTGGCAATCAGTTTGATATCCATATTTTCTCCTTTTGGTCGTTTGCTATATCGATAACCTGATAAAATCATCGGCAACTTAGCGAAAACCATGTCCAATGACTAATAGGAAGTGAATGAATTTTAAAGCGAAAGATAACCGAAAGCCGAACTACCTATAGGCGGTTTCGATTTGGAAGGTGCTGTATGAAGGTTGACGGAAAAAACTATAGAACATCCGGTGTTGGAAAACATGATTGATTTGCATTCACACTCCATTTTTTCCGACGGTTCCAGTACGCCCGAGGAACTCGTGGCGCTGGCCGAGCAGGGCGGACTTACCGCACTGGCGCTGACCGATCACGACACTATCGACGGCATACCGCGTTTTATGGCGGCGGGGGCCCGTTCGTCGGTACATACCGTTACCGGCATTGAACTCAGCGCAGAATTGGGCGAAACCACGCTTCACATCCTCGGTTATCTATTTGATCCGGCTCATACCGAATTGCGGACTGTGCTTGAATGGGTGAGGGAAGGGCGTACTGAGCGGAACGTCCAAATATTGGAAAAACTCAACCGGCTCGGCTACAACCTGACCCATGAGGATGTTCGCAAGCATGCCGGCGATGAGTTGATCGGCCGTCCGCATTTTGCCGCCGCGCTTATTGAAAAAGGCCATTTCAAACATAAGGACAAAATTTTTCAGCAGTTACTTGGCAAAGGCAAAGCGGCGTATGTTGATCGCCGCCGGCTTTCACCTGAAGCCTGCGTTGAATTAATTTGCCGGGCGGGTGGTGTGCCGGTGATTGCCCATCCTGGGTTGATGAAACTCACCACACGCACTTTACGTCGACTTGTCAAAAAACTGAAGGAGCACGGTCTGGGCGGGCTGGAGGTCTGGCATCCGACACATCAGGAACATCAATCGGCGGCCTATCTGCGCATTTGTGAAGATTTTGACCTCGTTGCCACCGGCGGCTCCGACTTTCATGGCGCGCTGACGCCGGACTTATCGCTTGGTCGCGGCTTCGGCGATCTCGACATTTCAGACCACCTGCTCGACCTTTTGCGAGCCCGCGCCAGTTAGTCTTGTCGGGAGCAGATTTTACAGAATCATTGACAGCAAACCCGAGACGAAGGCGAGAGAGGCTGACGCGAAGCGGCGGCAACGACCAAAGGGAGTGGCAATCATTTTATAGGGTAAATCCGGAATGGCTCCAGGTTGAGCCCGTTTTAACTGAAGAATCTCCACATAGAGGCAACAAAGGAAACCAAGTGGAACGATGAAAAATTGTAACTAGAGCTATTCGGAATGCCCTTTCTTCCCTTTGTTCTCTCTGTGTGAAAAAATACATCCGGTTTGCTCCAGAATCCCTTAACTCAGCGCCATGCGGGCAAATCCGCTTTTCTGCTTCTTTCTCCGTAGGGTCTTGAATGAT
Organism: Pontiellaceae bacterium; assembly: GCA_044352355.1. GTDB lineage: Bacteria > Verrucomicrobiota > Kiritimatiellia > Kiritimatiellales > Tichowtungiaceae > Tichowtungia. Next base: position 4,394 of record JBILEA010000078.1, read on the forward strand.
TTTGCTGTCAATGATTCTGTAAAACTCTCTTTTGGAAAAATCGGACGTAGTTTTCCAAGGGGTTAAACCATTCGCGTCAATTCGCGTGCATTTGCGGTTCGAATTTTGGAGTATCCGTTCGCCTATGAAAGTTGTCATTGCAGAAAAACCGTCCGTCGCCCGCGAAATCGCGGCGGTACTTAATATTACCGGGAAAAAAAACGGCTACATCGAGGGGCGCGGCTGCGCCATTACCTGGGCGTTCGGGCATCTGGTGACGCTTCAGGAGCCGGGTGAGTACGATCCGGCACTGAAACGCTGGTCGCTGGAGTCGCTTCCGTTTATCCCGGATGAATTTAAGCTCAAACTGATCGGCAACCGCGGCGTGGATGAACAGTTTCAGGTGATTAAATCGTTGTGCGAGCAAGCCGAAGAGATCGTCTGCGCAACGGACGCCGGACGGGAAGGTGAGCTGATCTTCCGCTACATTCTTGCACTGAGCGGTTGCGAGCAGAAACCGATCCGCCGCCTCTGGCTAAACTCGCTTACGCCTGATGCCATCAAGGATGCGTTTAAGAATCTGAAGGACGGTCATGAGTACGATGCGCTCTACGCTGCCGCGCGCTGCCGGAGTGAGTCCGACTGGATTGTCGGTCTCAATGCCACGCGCTATTACACGGTTCGCCATGGACGTTTCGGCGGCGGTACCGATCGCGTACTCTGGAGTATCGGCCGCGTGCAGACGCCGGTGCTGGCGATGATTGTGGAGCGCGATGATGAAATTGATCAGTTCCGTTCAAAACCATTTTGGGAGCTGACGACGTTGTATCGCGCGGTGGTATTTAAATACACCGGTAAGCGTTTTGAGAAGCCGGAGCTGGCACAAGTGCTGCTTCAAAAAATAAAAGGCCAGCCGTTTGAAATTACCGGCATTGACGGCAAAGAGAAAAAGGAACCGCCGCCGCAACTCTTCGACCTCACCACGCTTCAGCGCGAAGTGAATAAAGCGCACGGGCTTTCGGCCGCCGACACGCTGTCCGCTACGCAGAATCTGTATGAGTCCAAGCTCGTTACGTATCCGCGAACCGATTCGCGTTATCTCAATAATGACATGAAGCCGCGCATTCCGCAGATTCTGGAGCAGCTAAAAGCCATTCGTGCCGAACAGATTGCGCCGCTCAACCTTGCAAAACTGCCGTTCACCAGTCGGATTATTGATGATAAAAAAGTGACCGATCACCACGCCATTATTCCCACCGGCGTTGAGCCGCGCGGACTTGGCGCGAACGAACAGTTGGTATACGACGCGATCACCACACAGTTCATCGCCGCCTTTTATCCGGTCTGTTTAAAGACACTTACCACGGTGGATGGCGCCAGTCAGGATGTTCCGTTTCAAGCCAAAGGAACGCAGATTATTAAACCCGGATGGACGGTTCTTTTTCCCAAAAAGAAGAAGTCGTCGGATGAAGACGAGGAGCAATCGCTACCCGCGTTTGAAAAGGGCGAAACCGGTCCGCATGAACCGGTACTCCGTGAAGGAAAAACCAATCCGCCTAAACACTTCACCGAAAATTCGCTGCTTGGTGCGATGGAAGCCGCCGGAAAATCTGTCGAGGATGATGCCTTGCGCGAAGCGCTTAAAGAACGCGGTATCGGAACTCCGGCAACCCGCGCGGCGATTATTGAAACACTGCTTTCACGGAATTATATCCGGCGCGAAAAAAAACTTCTGCTGGCCACGGATATGGGCCGCTGTCTGATTGCACTGATTCGCGACCCGCTGCTCAAGTCGCCTGAAATGACCGGCGAATGGGAAGGAAAGCTCAAACAGATCGAACGCGGGCAGCTGGCCGACGCTGAATTCATGGCCGGGATTTGCGGCTACATCCGCGGGCTGATTCAAACCAGCTCAAACGGACGGATTGATACAGCGCACCTGGGAAACTGTCCGCTGTGCGGTAAACCGGTTATCAAAGGAAAAACCGCCTACGGATGTTCCGGCTGGAAAGAGGGCTGCGCGTATGTTCTTTCGCCGGACTACAAAGGACTGTCTCTCACGCCGAACCAGATTCAGGTATTACTGCAACTGCGCATTTTGCCGTATGCGGTTCAGATTAACGGCGAGCCGCGACTGCTCATCCTCTCAACACAGGGCGGAGTCATGGATTTGCAGTTACCCTCTGCCGAGCGGCAGAATCAGGAGAAGAAGACCGGCTGAAGCCGGAACTACATGCCTCAAACAATGATTGGCGTAAAATGTCTCCGGAGAAACGAAGTGGTTCGTCTATTTCACGTCGTCTTTGTCGTCAGATCTTTTACCGGTGCGGCGAAGTCCCTGCATGGCTCCTTTGGCTTTGTCGGCGGATTGCTTGACCCGTTCCGCAGATTGAGCCACCACGTCCAGTGCTTTTTCCGCTGACTGCACAACGATATCTTTCGCTGTTTCAGCGGATTCGATCATGGCGTCAAAGGCCATTTCCGCCGACTGCATGACGATATCTTTGGTTTTGTCGATTGACGAAATAATGGCGCCGTTGAAACCGTAAATATCACGCGCCATTCTCAGCGGATTGGCAATAAAGATATGCGAGAGAGCTTTTACAACTGTCATATCCGTTTCGACACTCTTCAGTTTTTTTGCCAGCGGCAGAGCCACGAACCAGATTAAACTCGCGTGCAGAATGAGCAGCAGATGCAAATAGGTAAATGCCGTGCCGTGGTAGAGGGCCAACTGCATCGGGTGCATTTCCAGCAGATCCTTGATCCAGCCCGCGATCAGCGGCGCAGTGGCGGAGACGGTGCCAATCAAAAACCAGTGCATGGCCATGGCGATGGTCCGTCCGTCACGGGGAACGATGGAGGTGAGCATATTAAGTTGGTACATGCCAACGGCCGTATAAACGCTACCGGCCAGCAGCGAATTGCAGACGATCAGAAACACAAAGCGCGGGAAGGTACAGGCTCCCAGAAATGGGAAAACCAGAGTGATGGATGAGAAATCGAGAAAGAACCAAACCAGGTGAAATAAGGGAGCCAGCAGCAGCATCACCATGCCGAAGGTGCGGATTCCGGCGCGCTGAATTAACCGTCCTGTAAAAAAACTGGTTGCGATGGCACCGAGCAGTCCGGCCATTTGGATGATGGAAAGCTGGCTGTAAAGCGCATGAAAGTTCTGTTTCAGATAAACCATGGTGAATGGCCCGATCAAACCCGCTCCAAAAAACCAGACGCACATAATCAGAGTGAAATAGCGGAAATTACTGTCGCGCAGTGGACGAATAATCCGTTCGATCAGGCTGATGCCCGTTGGAGCCGGTGTAGAGGCTGGTTCTGGTACACGGAGGTGGATGATGCTTTCCAGTGCGCCGCAAATGGTTCCCAACAGCAGTATGATGCCAAAGCCGGTAAAATTTCCTTTTGGAAAAAGGTCAAGAAACCAGCCGGCCAGACCCAGAATAGACAGCATCACCGTCGTACATACGCCCTGACGGATATTCCAGAATCGGCTGCGCAGATGATCCGGAATCAGATCGGCCATCCAGCTCCACCAAGATGAAGAGCTGCTCTGAATCAACAGGGCGCTGACGCCGACTGTCGCCAGTGTTCCAATAATGATGGTGTGATGACTGCCCTTAGAAAGCAGGATCATGGCGGCAGGTAACAACCAGATCAATCGCGCCAGCAGAACGGTTATAAACCAGAATCGTTTGCGATGGATCAGTCGGTCTGCCAATAGAGACGCTGGAATTTGAATCAGCATCGCGGCCTGATTTAACATGGAGATCATTCCGATCATCACGCCGGTTGCGCCCAGTGCCTCCAGTAGCATAATCAGCGGCAATCCTTGCACGATGACGAACCAGACAACACCGATACCAGCGGCTAGGATATTGGTGCGTAATCCGATGCGAATCTGTTTTTCGGTGAATTCAGGAGCGAGTGTTTTAGGATTCATCTATTTCTTAATAGCAAGGAGGTGAAAACAATCAATCCATCTTTGATGGAATAATGGATTTGTGGATGGATGGGTGTTATTTAGTCGGCCTCAGGTCTAAAGTCTCAAGCCTAAAGCCTTTCTTTCCGGTTCCAAGCAACGATACATTCATCAATGGTTAGTTTATAGCGCTGATTACAAAACTGACAATGAATGGCGACCGGTTCTTTTTTCTGTACGAGTTCCATCCGTTCGGGAATGGGCAGCGTGCGGACAACGGCTTCCATCTTTTCCTGATTGCACGAGCAGAGAAAACGTGGGGCGGGGCCGGGTTCCATGTGTATGCCGGTAAAGCCGGATTCCTCAGCGACCAGAACGCGGGTCAGCATTTCGCAATCGGCCGTGCGGCCGAGCAGGGTGCGGAAAGCGGGTTCTTCCATCCGCCGCCGGACACGGTCGAAGCGCTCCAGATCGGTTCTTGGCAACGCTTGAATCATCCAGCCTTGGCAGAGACGGATTGGGTTTTCCGGATCAGGATTAAAGCCGATCATCACATTGAGACCGGTTTCAACCTGATCGCTGATGCAAAAGTAATAGGCCAGATCCTTGGCGACATCGTGCAGGGAAATCGGTGCAGTGCCTGAGTTTAGAATTTTTCCATCCTGTGAAGTGACCACCTGCAAGTCGCCGATATCTCCGTACAGTTTTTCCGAATCGTCCTCTTCGAGATTCAGCTGAGCCGGTGAAATAAAACCGCGAACGGTGCCGTCCTGTCCGGCATCGACCAGAACAGTTCGCAGCAGACCTTTATATTTCCAGCAGACATTCAGTCGCTGACGTTCCGGTAAAATTGCCGCGCTCAACAGCGCACCGGTCAGCGCCCGGCCTAGAATATGGGCAGCCGCAGGGTCGCAATTATGCTTCAGCACAATTTCATTTACGCTTCGGGTCGTCACCGCATAGGTGAAAGCAATATCGAGTCCTTTAAAATGTCCTTTGATCAGCAGGTCGTCCACGGTAGTTTCCTTTTCAGGTTCTGAAGTCGAGAGGGTAGGTGAGTCGCTTGAAATCGGCAAGCCTCCAGCCATTGGAAAACAAAAAACATGGGTGAATCAGTCGAAATTTATACGGACGGCGCATGCAAGGGAAATCCCGGGCCGGGCGGCTATGGCGTGGTGCTGTTGTCTGGCGGACGCCGGAAGGAGCTTTCTGGCGGGTTCCGTAAAACCACGAACAATCGGATGGAACTGCTGGCCTGTATCGAAGGACTGCGTTCGCTGAAACGTCCGTGCACCGTAATTTTGACCAGCGATTCCAGCTATGTGGTGAATGCCATAGAAAAAGGCTGGGCCAAACGGTGGCGTTCCAAAAGCTGGATGCTTTCTCCGGGCAAACCGGCAAAAAATTCCGATCTTTGGAAACAGCTGCTTGAACTATGCGCCGAACATACCGTCCAATTCCATTGGGTGAAAGGACATGCCGGTCATCCTGAAAACGAATGTTGCGACGTGCTGGCTGTGGCGGCTTCGCAGTTGAAGGACCTGCCTGCTGATATGGCCTTTGAAAATCCGGCGCAGTCCGATGATCTTTTCAACCATTTCATGATTTGACTCCGTGCCGGTTCCCCGTATCCTGCCGCGCATGAATTTTGAACGAAAAAGCGGAATTTTACTCCACATTACCTCATTGCCGGGGCGCTGGGGGATGGGCGAACTCGGCCCGCAGGCGCGGGCTTTTGGTGAATTTCTTGCCGCCGCCGGGCAGAAACTTTGGCAGATTCTGCCGACCGGGCCGGTCGGTTACGGCTATTCACCGTATTCGTCGCTTTCGGCCTTTGCGGGAAACCACTTATTGATCAGTTTTGACGAGCTGATTGAAGAAGGACTGCTTTCGCGCCGCAATCTGGTTTATTTCCCAGTGTTTGACTCACACCGGATTGATTTTCCCCTGGTCATCGAAGCACGTGAGAAAGTGCTTTTCCGCGTAGCCGAGCGGTTTAAGTCCACTAAGGATTTTACGGCGTTTCGTGAGCAGGAACGTTATTGGTTGGATGATTACGCACTGTTCATGGCCATCCGTGAGTCGCAGCAAAACCGCCCGTGGACCGAATGGCCGGATGGATTGCGCGATCGAGATTTCCATACGTTGGAAAAGGCGCGGAGGAAACTGGCAAAGCGCATCCGCTGTCACGAAGTACTGCAATATCTGTTTTCCAAGCATTGGAAAAAAACAGCGGAGTTTTTCCAAACATTGGATATTTCAATTATTGGAGACATTCCGATTTTTGTGGCAGGTGATTCGGTGGATGTGTGGGCGAACCGCGAACTGTTTTTCCTGAATGATG
>JBILEA010000326.1:0-3035 GCA_044352355.1 Pontiellaceae bacterium
GCGTTCCAGTTCGAGGATAATGTCTTCGCCGCCTTTGAGGTAGCAGGCGGTGCCCATGCAAACGGCGATGCGGTTGCGGCCCGGTTTGGTAAGTTTGAAAAGATGGTAGAAGGTTATGACACCGTAAATTTTGGCGACGGGGACATCCAGCAGGTCGGCTACTTCGAAGGCGATTTCACGCGGGATATATCCGTAATGTTCCTGCACCTGATGCAGGACCATAATCAGGTTACCTTCTTTGCTTTTCCACTCTTTGATAAAGCTGATCAGTTCGTTTGTCAGTTTCTGTTTAGGCATGGGATCCTCCAAAATTGAGCGCAGAGCGTACTCTCTCATCAAAACGTTTCAACTAAAATTGTGATAAAAAAGTCATTTTAAATTCAATATAGATAATAATATTGACATCAAAACGCCAGATTTTATAAAAACATGTGAATTAAATAACAAAAACTCTGGAGTCGTGAATGAAAACACAATCGGCTGTTATCGAGCGGTTACTCAAATATCGTGATGTCATGCAAAAAATGAAGGGGCTCGGCTTCGTACGGGTTTTTTCCGACAATCTTGCCGATGCAGTGGGTGTTTCGCCGTCGCTGGTGCGCAAAGATTTCTCCATGTTCGGCCTCACTGGCAATAAGCGCGGCGGATATCCCATGGAATCGCTTATCGAAAGATTAAATGTCATTCTCGGAAAAGATCGAAAGCAGAAAATTATTATCATCGGTTGCGGGAAAATGGGCCGTGCGTTGATGAACTATAATGGGTTTCCAAGAGTTGGAATCCGCGTGGCGGCCGGCTTTGATAGTGACCCGGCTTTTTTAGATGAGGCGGCGCCGATCCCGATTCTTCACATCAGTAAAATTAAGGATTTTATTGCCGAAAAGGGTATTCAGGTGGCTGTATTGACGGTGCCCGAGTCTTCCGCACAGTCCATTATTGATTCCTTAAAAAAAACCTGTATCAAAGGCGTTATTAATTTTGCGCCGGTTTCACTGCGCAGTTCAGAAAATTTTCTGATTCAGAACATCAATGTGGAGCAGGAGATTGAAAATATTTTCTATCAGATTCATTTTGCAGAAAGTTCATCTCCGGTGGTCGAGGAAACTAAATGAAAAAACTTGGTGTCTTTATTGAAGCGCTGAATGCTAAAGCGCTGAATGCGCCGTCCGGATGGGAAGATCGTGATATTAGCAGGGTTTTTGCTTCTGATTTGATCAGTGACATTCTGATTACGGAAGGTGAAAACATTCTTCTGATTACTTCTCTGCTTTCCGATCAAGTATTGCGGGCTGCCGATATGATCGGAGCTTCTGCGGTGGTGTTCGTTAATCGCAAGAACATCCCCGCAGCGCTCGGCAAGGCCGCCGCAAAGCAAGGTGTTCCGCTCTTTCACACCGTGCTTCCAAAATTTGAATCGTGTGTTCGCCTCGGATCTCTGATGGAGCTTGTATGAGTCCCTTACCGCAACCTCAGCCAGCAGAAGACCTGTCCCTGCGCATTCAGGAGCTGGCTGGGAATCTGAAAATTCGTGATGTGATGACCCGTAGAGTTTTCGCCGTCACTCGGACTTGTACCATGCGCGATGTGCAGACCATTATGAAAAACAACGCGATCAGCGGCGTGCCGGTTGTGGATGATAAACATGTCCTCGGCCTCGTCAGCGTTCATGATATCATGAATGCATTTGAGCAAGGCTGGATGCAGGACCCTGTGGCCAAGCATATGGTCACTGGCGTGCGTACACTGTCTGAAGACCAGCCGCTTTCGTTTGCTATGTCGGCCTTCAGCAAATTTCCGTACCGGCGTTTTCCGATTGTGAATCACAAGAATGAACTAACCGGCATGCTCACACTGCGCAACATCAACATGGCGTTGATTCAGGAACTTTCCCGTCAGCTGGATGTCATTGAGATGGAAAGCGGACGCATTGCCCCCGCCGCGACTTCGCAGGATTTTGTTTTCTATCGAATTTACCGGATCGCGCGGTATGATTTTGAATCCGGGGGCAAAGCTTCCGCCGAACTTCGCGAACAGTTGCAGGCTCGCGGTGTAAATCCAAAAATTATCCGGCGGGCGGCCGTTGCCTGCTATGAACTTGAAATAAATATTATTGCCCACTCGTACGGCGGAACATTGACGTTGCATGTCGACCGTGAAAGGGTGCGCATTACCGCCAATGATTTTGGACCCGGGATTCCCGATATCGATCAGGCCATGACCGAAGGATACTCTACCGCCGGCGACTGGATTCGCTCGCAAGGCTTCGGTGCCGGCATGGGACTTCCCAACACCAAACGGCTTTCTGATGAGTTTGTCATCCAGTCCGGTGTCGACATGGGCACTATGGTTAAAGCGGTTGTATATTTGGGGAGTGGCGAGTGATGGTGGCAAGTGGCAAAGGGGAGAACATGAGCAGTGGGAATCTCGAAAATTTTTCCGCATACACAACGATCATAAGTCTAGGGAAACGTGACAAATGAAAACTCCACTTGCCACCCACACTTGCCATTTGCCACCTGTAGCGACGAAGGAGATACAATATGAAACCCAGTGAACTAAATTTCCAAGGTTTGGAATGTGTGCAGACCGCTGATGCGGAAATAACGGGCGGCTACACTTCTGATCTGCTTAGTGATGTCATGGCGCATCTCAAAGAAGGCGATGCGCTGATCACCATCCAGGCCCATAAAAACACCGTCGCGGTCGCCGCGCTCACGGGTGCTTCTGCCGTTATCCTCTGTCATGGACGCACTGCTTCGCCCGACATGCTAGACGTTGCCGCCAAAGAAAACATTGCGGTGTTTATTTCATCCGGCAGTCAGTACGAAACCACCTGCGCACTCGCCAAGTGTCTTGGGGCGTGACCCCCAAATGGCCAAACATGGAAATTGTTAACAAAATCATTGCCGACAAAATCATGAATAACTTGTCTTTATTCGACTTTTGTCATGCCTTCGGCAGGGCTGCCAAAGAGAAAAATGATTTTGTCGGTAATGATTTTGTCACTTCACCTTTAGGATTTAATCAATGAAGGC
>JBILEA010000079.1:0-10550 GCA_044352355.1 Pontiellaceae bacterium
TGCCCGTACCGTTGCCCGCATCCGGAACGTTCCGTACGTCATTCACGTCCACGGCGGGCGCCATACCGTTCCGCAGGATCAGTACGACCAGATGGTCGCGCCGGTCGAAGGAAAGTTTGAGTGGGGAAAACTATTCGGCCTGCTGTTCGGATCGCGCCGGGTGTTCGATGATGCTGCCGCCGTAATCTGTGTCGGCCAAAGCGAAGCGGACGAAATGCTCCGCCGCTCACCGGGCCGCAACATTCACTATCTGCCCAACGGCGTACACGTGCAGCGCTTCGCAACAGCAACTCCGGAAGCGTTCCGAAAAGAATACGGCCTTGAAAACCGGAAGTTCGTGCTCTGCCTCTCTCGCATCGACTTTCAGAAAAACCAGCTTTTGCTGGTGAAAGCCTTTGCCGAATTCCGCGAAACGCACCCCGACTGGAAGCTGGTCTTTATCGGTTCGGTTTCGGTCGAGGAATATCACCGGAAAATACTCGAAGAAATCGCGCGGCTGAATCTGCAGGATTCCGTACTGATTATTCCCGGACTCAAACCGGACGATCCGCTTCTTCCGTCAGCGTATAAAGCGGCGGAAATGTTCGTTCTGCCGACGGCGAATGAACCGTTTGGCATCGTGATTCTCGAAGCGTGGGCCGCCGGTGCGCCGGTGATTGCCACGCGCGTCGGCGGTATTCCCGGCTTCACGACTGACGGTGAAAACATCCTGCTCTCTGAAGATAACGACACGGCCATGCTGAACGCCAAAATGAACCTGCTGGCCGGATCGCCGGAACTTCAGCGCAAACTCGCAACAAACGGTTTTGCCGAAGTCTCCGCGAAATACGATTGGAGCGCCATTGCCGAGAGGGTTGTCAGAATTTACGAAGAACTTCTGACAACCCGTTCAAAACGTTAAAATCGACGAAAAGGAATTCCTATGACCAAACTTTTCATCTGGATAGGCGTAATCGTTGGAGGGTGGATCGGCTGGTGGCTGGGCACAAAACTCGGTTTTGAATTTTTCGGTAATTTTATGATCAGCAGTCTCGGCAGCATTGCCGGTGTTTTTATCGGATGGAAAATTGCACAGGAATACTTCTAGTACACTGTACCCCCTTAACGTTCGAAAAGTTGACCGCGAAGACACAAAGAAGCAAAGGTAAGAGTGGATGTCTTCTTTTTTAGTGTCTTCGCGACTTTGCGGTTCACCGTGAAAGTTCACCATGAACGGTCATAATCCCGTTCTGGTTTCTGTGATTTTAATATGCATATTTATGATGTACTGAGTACTAGCTTAGGATGAACAGACGGAACGCACCGCTTCCCCATTCAAATGTACTGATTAATCAACGCCTCATACAATTCCTGCTTGCCGCTGATTTGTTTTGGTTCGCCGATTTTCTCACCGAGAGCGGCGAGTTTTTTCAGGGTCATCTTGCCCGCCGCGAATTCCGCGCCTTTCCCACTGTCAAAGGAGGCATAGCGTTCGGCACGCCATTTCTTGTACGGCGACTGCGTTAGAATTCTGTCGGCGATCACCAGCGCGCGGGCAAAGGTGTCTACACCGGCGATATGTGCGATGAAGAGATCTTCGAGGTCGGTGGAGTTCCGGCGAGCCTTAGCGTCAAAATTCGTTCCGCCGCCTTGCAGTCCGCCCGCTTCGAGAATGACGAGCATGGCTTCGACCGTTTCCTGAATATTGATCGGGAACTGATCCGTGTCCCAGCCGTTCTGCGCGTCGCCACGGTTGGCATCGATGCTGCCGAGCATTCCGGCATCGGCGGCCATCTGCAGCTCGTGCTGGAAGGTGTGCTGCGCCAGCGTGGCATGATTGACTTCGATATTCAGCTTGAAATCCTTTTCAAGGCCATGCTCCTTCAGGAAGCCGATCACGGTTGCGGCGTCGAAGTCATACTGGTGCTTGCTCGGCTCCATCGGCTTGGGCTCAATAAAAAAGTTGCCTTTGAATCCCTGAGCACGGGCATAGTCTCGAGCCATCGTCAGAAATTTACCGAAGTTGGCCAGCTCTCGCTTCATGTTGGTGTTGAGCAAACTCATATACCCTTCGCGTCCGCCCCAGAAGACATAATTTTCGCCGCCGAGCGCGATGGTCGCGTCGATCGCATTCTTCAGCTGCGCGCCGGCATAAGCTACGGTTCCGAAATCCGGATTAGTGCCGGCACCGTTCATATAGCGCGGATGGCTGAACAGATTGGCGGTGCCCCACAGCAGCTTCACGCCGGAAGCCTTCTGTTTCTTTTTGGCGTACTCAACAATTCCTTCCAGCCTCTTGGTGGACTCTGCAAATGTACCGCCTTCTTCGACGAGATCGAAGTCGTGGAAACAGTAGTACGGCGCGCCCATTTTGGTGATAAACTCAAATGCGGCATCCATCTTGTTTTTTGCACGGGCATCAGCCGTTTTGCCGGCCAGCCATGAAAACTCTTTGGTTCCGGGACCGAACGGATCGCCGCCGGTTCCGCAAAAGGTGTGCCAGTAACAAACGGCGAAACGCAGATGATCTTTCATCGTCTTGCCGGCGACCACCGCCGTCTCGTCATACCACTTGAACGCCAGCGGATTGTCACTGTCGCGGCCTTCGAATTTGATTTGTCCAATACCCGGGAAATATTCCTTTGATCCTGTTACTACTTTCATTTCATGCTCCTTATTTCTGGTTTCCTATTTAAATAACTCCGTATCCGCGCCAACGCCCCCTCTTCGAGAGGGACGTCCTACACAAGAACTTATAGGGCGAGGCTCTCCGGTATTCCGGATGGCTTGCAGCACATGTATGCCCTTAACATTCTGAAAGTTGACCGCGAAGACACAAAGAAGCAAAGGCAAGAGGTAGAGGTTTTCTTTCTTAGCGTCTTCGCGACTTTGCGGTCATTATCCCATTCTGGTTTCTGTGATTTTAATATGCATATTTATGATGTTCTGAGTACTATCCCTGCATATCTTCCAGCTCAACACCCTTGGTTTCATGTACACATTTCATAACCACAAACAGTGAGATCAGCGCAAAGGCCGCATAAACCGAATAGGCCCCGCCCAGCCCGACACCGCTTAACATCATCGGGAAGGTCATGGTAATGATGAAATTGGAAACCCACATCGAGATGCCGCTGACGGCGAGTGCCGAGCCACGAATCTGATTCGGGAACATTTCGCCCAGCTGCACCCAGACCACCGGGCCCCATGAAAAGTTGAAAAAGATCACGTAAAGATTGGCGGCGAGCAGCGCAATCAGGCCGCTGTTTCCGGTGAGCTCCAGCTTTCCGCCCGCACCGACCAGTGCACTGCTGAATACCGCCGCCATGACACCGAGTGTGATGACCATCCCGATCGATCCGATAATCAGCATCGGCTTGCGTCCGATCCGGTCGATGGCAAACAGTGCTGCGATACAGGCTCCGATGCTGACCGCGCCGCTGAGCACGTTAATCAGCAGGGCGTTACTTTCGTTAAAGCCCGCCGCCTGCCACATCACCGATCCGTAATAAAACACCACGTTGATACCAACAAACTGCTGCAAGGCCGCCAGCGCAATCCCCACCCAGACAATCGGACGAAAACCGAAGCGGCCCAGAATATCGCGGAAGCGCGGGCGATGATGATCAATGGCCAATGTCCCTTGAATTTCGTCGTACTTGGCCTGTGCCGAATCACCCATCAGCTGTCCCAGCACTTTGAGCGCGCACTCTTTTTTTCCGGCCGCCACGAGAAAACGCGGACTTTCGGGAATGCAGAGCAACGCAAAGAAAAAGGTGACCGCCGGAAACAGCTCAATCCAGAACATCCAGCGCCACGCCTCAAATCCCCAGGCAAACATATTCAGCGAGCCGCCCGATATTTTAGCGATAAGGTAATTACTGAAAAAGGAACAGAACAGGCCGCTGATAATGGCGATCTGCTGAATCGATGAAAGCATACCGCGAAATTGGGCCGGAGCCACTTCGCTGATGTAGGCCGGAGAAAGTACCGAGGCCGCGCCCACGGCCAGACCGCCTAGCACGCGATAGAGAACAAATTCCGTCGAACCGGTAGCAATTCCCGAACCCCAGGCGCTGACAATGAAAAAAACCGAAGACACGATCAGAATATTACGCCGACCGAACCGGTCCGCCAGCCGTCCGGCAGCAAACGCGCCCGCCGCACATCCGAGCAGCATCGACGCCACGTTAAATCCGGTGACCACGCTGTCCGAATGAAACGCGGTCTTCAGTCCGTCCACCGTACCGTTAATCACACCGGAGTCGAACCCGAACAGAAATCCGCCGATGGTCGCAACCAGTGTGATGAGAATTACAAACCCGGTTTTATGTTTTATATCCGCCATAGTTTTCCTTTTTACTAGCCGTTGAAATCCCTGACCGCGTCCAGCATGGCCACGATATTGGCGGTCGGTGTTTTCGCCTGAACATTGTGTATGGCATTGAAGACAAAGCCTCCGTTCCGTGAAAAAATCTTGCAGCGCTCAAGCACCTGCTCACGGACTTCTTCCGGCGTGCCGAACGGCAGGACGTGCTGGGTATCCACACCGCCGCCCCAGAAAACCAGCCTGTCGCCGTAGCGGTCTTTGAGTGTCTGCGGATCCATGCCGGCAGCGGAACACTGCACCGGATTGATGATATCGAACCCGGCCTCGATAAAGCGCCCCATAAAGTTTTCCACCGCACCGCACGAATGTTTGAAGGTTTTCCACTGCGTGTTGGCGTGAATCCAGTCATTCATCTTTTTGTAGTACGGCATCCACAGTTCATCGAACGTGGCCGGAGAACAGAAACTGCCGCTCTGCGTGCCGAAGTCGGTGCCGCAAATGAAGATGACATCCAAATCTTTCCCGAACGCCGCGTTGATCTGCTTGAGATTTTCGATGGCGATCCCGGTCTGACGCGAAAAAATCTCATGCACCAGCTCCTGGCGAACCGCCGTGGAGACATACCACTCCGTAATATCGCGAATCCCTTTTGGGTGGCGCAAAAACGGTGCAGGAACCAGTGCAATATCACCGAGTCCGGTTCCGCCGATCCCGCCAACCACCGCACGACCGGTGGCGCGAACCCGTTCGGCCTCTGCCTTGAGCAGGGCGATATCGGCGACAGATAACGGAACAAATTCCTCCAGATTATCTTCCGCGCACAGCGTATCGTCATCAATCTCTTCCTGCCGGATAATGGTATCAAAGAAAAACCCGCCGTTCGGCATGTGCCCGGACGGCGGCGCACTGCAGTCGCCTGCCGGAAAAATCCGGAGACCGTCTGAGCTCTCGGCAACACTAAACAGCCCGGGAACGAGCACATCCTGCCCCCAGGGGGTCGTCCACGGCTTCCAGTCGGTCGGAGGGAACCCGAAAATCGTCGAAGCCGTCAGCATCCCTTCACAATCGGCACCAATCGCATCAAGCAGATCCTCCTCCACCAGCCCCAGCATTTGATAGGGCTCATGCACCTTGACCGGACGTTTTTCCAAACCGTAATGATCGCGTAACGCGCCGACACACGAAACGTGCATTCCAGTAATCGCAGTGGATCCAAAATCCACCGGCACCGGGCCGCTCTCGTGATTTAATGCCTTACGAACTTTTTCAATCGACCTCATCGTTCTTCCTATAAAATCGTGTTCAAATGCTGTTTCCACGCGGCATAGGCCGCCGCATAGCTTGCCTCTCCCTGCGGTCGTTGGCCCTTATACGAGGGGCCTCTCTCGCTGCGCTCGGGTCCAGATGTTGGAAATATTTCCTTCCGCTTTTCCAGCGTTCGGAAAGCCTCTTCGAACGAGTTGTAAATTCCGGCCCCGATGCCCGCACCGCGCGCCGCGCCGAGTGATCCGTCGGTTTCGTACAGCTCGATCGTCGCGCCGCTCACGCCCGCGAGCGTATCGCAAAACACATCACTCATAAACATGTTGGCATATCCGGCGCGAATGGTTTTTATTTCGATGCCGGTCTCTTTCATGACTTCCATGCCGTACATGAAAGAAAAGACAACCCCTTCTTGCAGAGCACGGCAAAGGTGCGCCCGTGTATGGCGATTAAAATCGAGTCCGGCAATCTGCGCGCCGATGTTCCGGTTTCCCAGCATCCGTTCCGCGCCGTTGCCGAACGGCAGAATGGTCAGGCCATCACTTCCGACAGGAACCGACTCAGCCAGTGCGTTCATTTCGTCGTATGATACATTGCCCAGCAGCCGCTTGACCCAGGCTTTTAAAATGCCGGTGCCGTTAATGCAAAGCAGCACGCCAAGGCGCGGATCGGCAGCGGTATGGTTGATATGCGCAAACGTGTTCACGCGCGACTGCGGGTCAAACTGCTTCTTATCGGTAACGCCGTACACCACGCCGGAAGTGCCGGCTGTGGCGGCAATTTCACCGGGGTTTAGTACGTTCAATGAAAGTGCATTGTTCGGCTGGTCACCGCCGCGATAAGAAACCGGTGTGCCGGCTTTCAGTCCGAATTCTGACGCCGCAGCAGCGGTTAACCCGCCCTGATTTCCAAAAGTTGGAACAATTTCCGGCAGCAACTCTTCTTTAAACCCGAACTGGTCGAGCACCAGCTTGGCTGGTTTTTCGTTTTTAAAATCCCAGAGAATGCCTTCAGAAAGACCGGATGCTGTCGTACGGACTTCGCCGGTCAGTTTCATCGCCAGCCAGTCGCCCGGCAGCATAATTTTGTCGATCTGCGCATAAACCGCCGGTTCGTTTTCTTTGACCCATGCCAGCTTGGCGGCGGTAAAGTTACCGGGCGAGTTCATCAGATGGCATAGGCATTTTTCAGCACCGATGGATTTGAAGGCTTCTGCCCCGTACGGTACGGCACGGCTGTCACACCAGATAATAGCCGGACGCAGCACGGTTTGATTTTTATCCACACAGACCAAACCGTGCATCTGGTAGGCGATACCGACGGCTTTCACCTCGTCCGGTTTCGCGCCAGCCTGTTTCATGGCCTCGCGAACGGCGTCTCTAGCGCAATCGTACCAGCATTGCGGATTCTGTTCGGCAAATCCCGGCTGAGGAGATTCGATCTTCTGCTCAGTTTTTGGATAAAACGCGCTACCGGCGCAACGTCCCGTAGACACATCCAGCAATGATGCCTTCACCGACGAGCTACCCACATCGATTCCCAGCAGATAAGCCATACTTCCTCCTGTATTCCAGTAATCCATTATTCCAACATTCCAGTCCCTCCGCCTTGAATATACTCCCAAAATTTAGCACGATAATCCCAAGTTTATGAAAAAAACTATCGCAGGAGGAATTCACTACTTTGACCCGTCCGGCTTTCCGCTGGGGCTTCATCGTGTGCGGACCGATCCGGCACACACCCCTTCACATCCGCATGATTTAACCGAAGTCGAACACCGCCATGATTTCTGCGAGCTGGTGATCGTTACACAAGGGAATGCCATGCATTGGCTGGAACGGAGCGACTTTCCGGTAACCGCCGGCGATGTTTTCCTGCTGCAAGGGCAACAGAGTCACTACTTCCATGACCGGCAGAATCTTGAATTAATCAACATCATGTACGATCCAAACCGGATCGGGTTCCCGGAAAACGAACTGCGCAGAATGCCCGGCTACTGCGCTCTGTTCATGCTCGAACCCTCCTATCGCCGCCGACACCGTTTCGCCAGCCGATTACATCTTAAACGCATTCCGCTCGCCCATGTAGAGCAACTCGCCGATGAAATGGAAGCGGAGTGTACCGGAAAAGCTCCCGGCTATGAGGTCGCGCTACGAGCCAAGCTGTTGGAGCTGATCGTTTATCTTTCGCGAGCCTACAACCAAACAAATACAACGGAAGCCCGCGCCCTGCTGCGCGTTGGTCATGTAATCGGCATGCTGGAAAACGAATTCTCCAAGGAATGGAAACTCGATGATCTGCTGAAAATTGCCCACATGTCGCGCAGCAACCTGATGCGGGTTTTTCGTAAGGCCACCGGACAAACTCCGGTCGACTACCTGATCCGCCTGCGCATCCAGAAAGCAGCCACCCTGCTTCGCACGACGGATGAATCAATCACTGGAATCGCCCTTGGATGCGGCTTCAGCGACAGCAACTACTTCACTCGCCAGTTTAATAAACTTCTCGGCGAAAGCCCGACCGCCTATAAAAAACGAAACACCACCCGCAAAAGCGATGTCTGGTCACATCAGTCTGCAGCGGACGGAACACCAGAGCCCGGTACGCCACCAACCGTTTCCAGCCGTAAAATCGAAACCCGCACCGCCGCCGGAACGGACGGAAAATCTAAATTGAAAAAACCGCTCTACAGCGGAGACGCTACCCCCATGCTCAAAACAAAACTCAAAAATCAGGGTTGACTAAAGCTGGTACTCTGACCCCTTCGTTGACCCCTTCGTGCATGACCCCTTCGTGCATTAACCCGTCCGGATTCCGCTAAACTGTTACTTTTCCGCCTCATTCCATGATTTAACAAACATGGCGAACTTCAATGCCCAGCAGCGCCCCCAGCTTTTCAATTTTATCGGCAATATGCCCGGTGCCGATTGCGCAATGGTGCGCCGGGCCGCCCTTCGACCAGTCGTTCATGAAACCCTTGGCTCCGATGCTGAATTTGTAGCGGCTGTTGGTATTGCCGATCTGTAGTACCGGACCGGGAACGGACTCGCCTTCCGCGACCTGAAGGAAGATCGATCCGTCGCCGCGCTGAACCACCGAAAGAATCGTGACCGGGCCGTGCTTGACCGTCATCTGAATCGAAAGGCCTTTGCCCGGCTTGCCATGGTAAACCGACAGAGGCACCAGACCGACGCTGCCTTCCGAGATCGCAAAATGCGCCGGGCCGTCATGGCCGAGATAAATAACATCGTCGATGAAGTCGGAGAGGTAGAATTCGGAGAAGGATCCGCCGGCGCCGAAGAGATCCATGATCTTCATCGCCTGCACGTTCTTAACTTCGCACTCGCCCGCAACCGGGATGTTACGCCCCGTGAGCAGCGTGTTGCCCGCGATGACGGAGGTGACGATTTTTTCGTATTCGCCCTGCCCTTCGTAGTAGTAAGCCATGGAGCCCAGGTTGTGTTTAGCGATCAGTTTATCCAGTGCCACGGATGTTTTCGCCGCCCTTTCGAGTTCCGCCGGCTCGCACTCTTCCGACACCTCAAACTTCTCATTGAATTCTCTTAACTTTTCGGCGACTTCGTCGCCGGTACTTTTTTCGCGGAGCGAAAAAAGTTCGCACATTTCCAGCAGCTGAAAATGGTTGCCGAAGACCGCCGACTGCTGGGTGAGGTCGGAATAGACGTCGAGCATGCCGCAGTAGTAATGGCCAAGCACACCGACGCGGTTTTCGCGCATGCCGGCAACCACTTTCGCGGCATCCGCCCAGTCGCGGATCTCCTGCCAGGCGGACGCTTCCTGCAGATAGCCGGTCACGACATGGTAGTCGATTCCCGCACGGTTGAAGACGCAGGCCAGTTCCGGAACGGAACAGGACTGGCAGTGCTCCAGCCAAACCCCCGTCATCTTGCCGCGGTCGCCGAGTGCATTGAATTTTTTATAGTCAAGCTGCGCCACCGGCTGGAGGTTGAGCATCACCACCGGCACTTTGGCCTTCTGCACTACCGGCAGCACGGTGGAGGAAAGCGCGTAGGTGGAAATGAACAGGAAGATCACTTCAACCTCCTCGCGTTTGAAAAGCGATGCGGCGTCAGCGGCTTTCTCTACATTGTCCACCATGCCCGCATCGACAATATCGACCGCCATCCCGCCGATCCGGTCGCGGATCTCGGCATGGTAGCCGTTCAGATGATCGAGCAGCCCATCAAACTGCGCCCAGTAGGTATCCAGTCCAATTGAAAAAATTCCAGCTTTCATGATTAGTTCTCCTCAGTTTGTTTGAAAATGAATTCGAGCAGATCCGGATCCGTAAAAAACTCCGGCACTACGGAGTGCCCTTCCCCGGGAACGATCTTTAGTTGAATGTCACCGCCTGACTTTTCGTATGCGCGTTTGATCAGCTCGCTGTTATCGCTGCAGGGAACCACGACGTCGGAATCGCCATGAATAATAAACAGCGGGATGCCATGCTGAGCCAGTATACGGATGTTTTCCGGTGGATTAAAAGCATCCAGCTTTTTCATGATATCCTCTTCCGACATTCCATAATCCGCCAACACGGTCGGTTTGGAACGCTCAAGCGGCCAACTGGCAATATTGCACACCGGATAGATGCCGACAAAAGCCCGCACCTTGTCCGGATTGCGAAACGCCCAGCACAGCATCATCAGTCCGCCCCGGCTCTGTCCCAGCAAAACCGGCTTGGCCGAATATCCCTTTTTGACCATCGCATCGTAGAATCCGGTAAACTTCTCCGAGCTTCCCGGCGCACCGCGCACCTCGCCCAGATCATAGCCGGCGACCGCAATCCCCCGCGCGAGCAATTGCTCAAAATAAAACTGCTGAAATTCCGTCGGATAGTTTTTCAGCGTTGGTGCATACCAGACCCAGGGATTCCCCAGCGCAGGCTTTTCTGGCGTCATCACAAACGCGTTTCTCCCATTGACCTCAAAAATTTCCGCTGGCAACGGCAATTTTG
>JBILEA010000328.1:0-2990 GCA_044352355.1 Pontiellaceae bacterium
CACAGCGGGTGCCGCACCAGCGCCTGCCGCATTGCTGATAACGACCGAAACCCGATTGGTTTCGCCCAGCAGCATGGATCCATTCAGATCATTCGTAACACTAATGGACAGCACCGGCGATGCCGGCGGCGCGGACAGATCGGCCGCTGGCGCAGTGATTTCAGACCAGGCCGTGCCGCCTGCAGTTGCGCCAATTGTGTGACGGATATTATCCACGGCGGCATAATTGGTTGAGCCGGCAGGTTGGAAGTCACCGGTGGCATGGAAGCGCAGATTGGTGATTGCAGTTAAAGTGACATTGGTTGAAAACGCCTCCGGGCTGTAATTGGTCGGACTTGAACCGTTCAATCCGTACCAGACCTTCAAGGTTGCCGGATTTGTATTCAAATTAATTTCAGCAATCGCCGTTAGCGTACCGGACAGCACAACGTTGGTCACAGCCGTCAGGGTTCGACCGGCCGTGGCAGCCTGATTCGTCAAATCTCCCTTGTCATACCCGAGCACCAGGCCGGCGGCTTTGTTGCCGGCATCTCCGGTAAAGTAGACCCCCAGCATCGTGCCGCTGTTGTTGCTGGAAGAGCTAAGGTCGTAGTCCACGTCATAACGCAGATAATGCACGCCGGAGGTGCTGGAGGGCAAAGCGGCATCCAGCACGGCACCATTCGTCCAGGCTCCAGTAGAGCCGCTGTCTTCGCCGGTGCAACGCAGCGTATGGTTGGTAACAAAGCAATTTGTGCCGCCCGCACTGAATTGCGCCAGCGGACTATTGGTTCCGGAATTGATTGTTTGCGACAGGGTGCGCCCGTCCACATCGCGCTCAAAGTTCCATTCGTTGGCATATTCGGCCGCCGGGGCGTCCGGAGCTGAAGCCAGAATATCGGCCCAGCTGTCTGCCGAGCGCAACAATTCAATTTCGACCTGATCCGCCGAGCCGGCCGGCTGCACATCGCCGGTCGCTTGAAATCCGAGAGAATCAAACGAAGTCAGGGTCAGATTCGACACGGTCGTCATCGGTGCATTTGAGACAAACCCGCCTACATTGCCGTATAGATTGTACCACACCGCCAGCGTTTTTTCATCCAGATTTAAACGGGCAACAACCGCGACTGAACCGGATGTATTGGTCATTTCAGTAACCTGAGTGACCGTATAAGGCACGGTATTGGACGCGCCGACATCATATTGCAAAGCGATTCCGGCGATTTTGTTGCTGGTACTGTCGTTGAAAGCAAAACCGACTACACATCCGCTGTCATTGCTGGCACTGCTTAAATCATACGAAAAATCATATCGGAGGTATTGGATGCCGGAAGAGACCGTCGGTACAGCGGCGGCCAGCTTCGCCCCATTGGTCCACATACCGCTTGTTCCGGAATCCAGATTGGTGCAGACCAGCGCCCCTGCGCCATCAGTCCGCAGAGCCGAGTCGTCGTAGCCGGGAACCGGCGTAAAAGCGGCACCACTGTTTGCATTATAAGCCTGCGAGAGTGAGGTTCCTACTGGGTCGGAATAAAAATTCCACTCATTAAGGGTAGCCGCACGGGCAGAGAATCCCGCCAGCGCCAGCGCCGTACCGATAAAACAGATCAGCTTTTTCATAGTGAAACCCCGCCTTTTTGTAAAAACTCTTTTCTGTAGCCGAATTGAACCATAAATCGGCTAAAAACTAAACCTAAATACGTAAATGAACGAACCGCTACTAACCATCATTATTAAGCCCCATTACCTGAAGTAATATCAAAACACCCGCTTCGCTCAAGGCACGAAGAACTCAAATCGTTGTGAACTTTGTGCCTTTGTGTTTAAAGTAGTTGATATATTCGCTACCAAATTATTCCAGATTCATTTTATGAAAAAGGGAAGGCGCCGATTAAAACGCCCTCCCTTGCAAAATAAGCTTTGGATGAACAATCCGTTAACTTATTCGAAGGAGCGGGCGGTATTGATTCGTCCGGTCGGCTCCACTTTTTTAGCTGTTACGAAGATCAGCAGATTGCGTTTCACAGCGCGTTCGCCTTCCGAGCGGAAGAGACGTCCGATCAGCGGAAGGCTGCCCAGTACCGGCACCTTGTCTTCGTACTTTTCAACCTTCTCATTGATCAGCCCACCCATGCCCATCGTAGCGCCATCGGCAATCGTGACTTCAGTCTTAATTTCGCGCCGTTTAAAAATCGGCAGGCGGGCGGTAACTGCATCATGGGAATAGATGGCTCGCATGAGCCCCTGCCAGGTGCTGTAGGCACTATTAGCGGCGGCAATCGAATAAGTCTGCCAGCCGAGCAATTCGCTCACTTTCGGATTGAGGGCCATACTGATCTGATCGCCATCCACTTTTGGAGTCACTTCCAGCTCAACGCCGAGCAGTTTTTCAGTAAAATCGACGTATTTGGCATGGATAATCGTCCCCTCATTTCCGCCGACCTCATAGGTTTCGGGGAAGTAATGCAATTCACCAGCGCGAATCGTGGCCTTTTTACCGCTTTGGGTGACGACACGCGGCGCGGAAAGGACATCGGTTCCCGTGCTTTGATCCAGTGCTGAGATTAAAACGTCCAGCGGAGTGGATCCTGCTTTTGAAACCCTCATGCTGGCCGGATTGTTGTTGAAGGTATCCTCAAAGCGGAAAGCCTTCCATTCGCCTGCGCCCGCAGCGGTTTCCCCTGCACCTAAGGTATTTGGCCGAGAAAATGGCAGGGCTGGAGATTGCGAACTCCCGCGGAGGGTATTGGCAAACAGCCCGACGCCGTCATTAGCAAACACATCTCCACCGACTCCAAGAGGATCAGTAACAGGGGTCTTAATGTTTTGGTCTGTAAGGTTCCACTCAAACCCGAGTTCTTCCAACGTACCTTCAGAAACCTCGACAAATTTGGCTTCGATTTCAACCTGCTCAACACCGGAAGAAAGTTTAGCCACATCCATAGCGGTAAGGATTTCTTCGAGCACCAGCAGATTTTCACGGGTATTGCGGACAAACAATTTTTCGGAGG
>JBILEA010000327.1:0-2990 GCA_044352355.1 Pontiellaceae bacterium
CTGCTTATCATCAGATACCGCGCGTAATTGAACACCAATTCTTCAAGTTCGAAATCCGGGGTCCCTGTCCGGTAAGCCTTAAGACGATCATCTGTGGGCTGTTGGGCTATGTTTCTGCGTGTTGCACCGAGTTTCAGCGAAAAGCGGTTAAACAGCTTCTGATAGTCCTCGATATGCTCCTTTCGCAGCACTTCGAAGGACTTCTTTGAAGCGGCTGCGAGATTAGCCTTGAGGCGCTCATGCGGATGTTCGCCGTGCCAACCCTTGTCCCTGCGGTTTATGTAATCCGTACCGGCGGCGAGCATGAGAGTCAGGCTGTCGCAGTTATCGAAAGTAATGCTGTTATCGGTCGTCTTCAGGGATCCGCCCTGGTTTAGGACAAGAAGCTGAGCTTCGTAATGCAAACGGATATTCCCTTTATCCCCCCCCACCGAACCTAAGGAGATGATTCTATTTCCTTCCGCTTTGATTTCCCCTTTATGTGCGTCAGCGAGAGAAATTTTCCCGCTGTAAGCTCCCTTTTTATCCGCCGTAAAATGGAAAACCATCACATTGGCGGGATAACTGGAAAAAGACTCACGATTATAGGTCGTGTCCGTGTGCGGCTCTCCCCATCTTCGCGTGTACGTTGTTGTATGCACGGCATTACCGAGATCCAATTGTCGCCGGTATTCTATGACATCCGCGTCCCCATGTGACATCTCGACATAGATATCGCCAAATGCTTGATAGTCTCCTCTACTGTCTTCATTGGCACTCCAAAGGCTGTCCTCGTTGAAGAAGATATGCTCTTTGGTTACCCCTCCAAAAATCATCCCGCCCAAACGGCCATTGCCGATGGGCAGAGCCTCCCGCCAATACTGATCAAGCGGAGCCCCAGGAGTATTCCTCGCCTCCTCAAGCCCGTCTAAGGACCAGGTAGGAGCTGGTCTTTCGTACCACAGCGCGAGATCGCCTTCGCCGGCATCCCGCGTTCTCTCGGCGGCCTGCGCCGAAAGGCCCAGCCCCATCAGCACCGCTGCCGCGGCGCTCATCAACATTTTTCTGCTGTTCATTCTGCTGCTCTCCTTTTCTGTTTCAATTTCTGTTTCCTCAAAAATTCCCGGCTCGGCTCGCATCCCTGCCGCGCTCGTCTCCAGGGTGGCGTCCTGTTCGCTCGCTTTATTTTCCGTTCCCTTTCGGTTCAGGGGTCTCTACTTGGCGGACAAGACGACACGAAAGCCGAGGCCTCTGTCCATCTCCGTCGGAATATACCTGCCGCGGGACCCCGAACTGGGATCATGAGCATAGTCATAACTGCCGCCACGGACGACGCGGAATATAGCCGGAGTCGTGTTCACCGGATCAACACCAGTAGTCTTGCCATAAAACCCGCTGTCGTAGAAATCCAGACACCACTCCCACACATTCCCGTGCATATCATACAAGCCCCATGCGTTTGGCTGCTTGGTTCCAACGGGATGCGTCTTGCTGCCCGCTCTCGTTGAATACCACGCCATGGCGTCCAAAGAGCCGGCGTAGTCGCCCGTCGTCCCGGCGCGACAGGCATATTCCCACTGCGCCTCCGTCGGGAGGGTGTATTCATACCCCTCGGGCAGGCGTCCCGCCGGCCGTTCCGCCTCTGTAAGCTTACGGCAGAACTCCATCGTATCACTCCAACTCACCGTCTCCACGGGGAGATTGTTTCCCTTGAAACGGCTCGGATTACTGCCCATCAACTGCTCATATTGCCCTTGAGTCACCTCCGTTTTCGCCATCCAGAACGGTTTCGTCAGTGTCACTTGCGATGATTCTCTCATGAAACTCCCCGCCTTCACCTCCACAAACGCCATCTCCAGCACGTTGCCAGCTGTCGGGTCGCGCTCCTGCTTATCCTGAGCATTCCCCTCACAAGCGAACAACCCAACACATAACAACCCCACCGCCATACCCGCCTTACACCATCTCGTTATCGTATTCATCTTATATACTCCTTTTTTCTGGTTTCAATTTAGGCACCTGGCTTGAGCAGGTATTCTTTTCCCTTCTCTGTCGCAAATTCAATGAGACCGTCCTCTACAGTCTTGGTCGCAACCTTTTTGCCGCCTTGCATGACCGTCAGGGGCACCGCCGAACGAAGCCGGCACAGTTTGCCTTTCTCTGAACGAATAACAGCTTGAGACAGCTTTCCATCTGCCCAGTCCATATCCACTTCGAATGCGCCACGGGCACGGATGCCTTTTACTTGTCCGTTTGCCCAGGCATCCGGCAGCGCGGGCAGGAGATGGATTTCTCCCATATGTGACTGGATGACCATTTCGCATACACCGGCCGCATACCCGGAGTTGCCGTCGAGGCAGTTTATATGGGTCAGGTTGTTGGCAAAAGATCTTTTGAGGTGTGTGTTGAGTATCTTGTACGCACGGTTGCCGTCATGCAGACGCGCCCAAATGCTGACTTTCCATGCATAGGGGAAGCCTTCATCACGATTGCCGCGCCATGCGCCTTCAGCTCCATCGCCGCGGGCGCTCACGGAGACCTTGGCAGCTTCGGCAAGTTTCGGCGTTGTAAAAGGCGAAATCTGCCGACCGGGCATGACGGCGATCAAGTGGGAGAGGCACCGGTGTTGACAGTTGGGGTCGTCCCGGTCAACTATCCACTCCTGAATCTGCCCCCATCTGCCGATCTTTGGCCCCAGCAGTTTCCCCTTCATGGACGCAACCTTCTCTCGATACTCCTTGTCCACCCCGAGTGCCGAGGATCCTTCGATGTAGTTATTAAAGACGTCCCAGGCAAGTTGCTGATCAAACGAAACCCCATCCTCCTTCTCAGGAGGATGCTCGGGAGAATACCCGTCGGGAGAGACAAGCGTTCCATCCGGAAGCTCTTTCAAAAGATCTTCCCAAAATTCGCACAATTCCTTCATGACCGGGTAGGCTCGTGTGCGAAGATAGTCCTCGTCCAAGGTAAAGGCGTAATGGTCCCACAGATTCTGGGCGAGCCATGATGAT
>JBILEA010000329.1:0-2984 GCA_044352355.1 Pontiellaceae bacterium
GTAGCGGCAGCGGAGCGGGCGCTTCGGCGGCATCCGGCAGCTTGCAGGTTAACGCCGGCAATCCTTCGTCGGGAACTCTGGTTGCTGCTTATCTGACTGAATCTGGTTTGCCTTTAATGCAGGCTGTGCCCGGAGATTCGGTGACGCTGACCTTTGATCTCACGTTCGGCAGTGTGTCCAACGCCGCCAACGGCATCAATTTCGGCATATTCAATTCCGGCGGTACCCGGCTTACCAGCGATGTGACGACATCCTTTGGTCAGAACCCGGCTTTTGCCAATTGGACGGGCTATGCCTGCTACTCGCGGATTGGTAATGCAAACAGCAGTACAAACGGAATCGCAGTGCGCGAGAGACTGAGCACGACCGGGAATACGCTTTTTTCGAGTAACGTCACGAATGTTCCGGTGATCGCTTCGGCCCCGGTCGCCGGTAATTCGTTAATGAGCGCTACCACGTACACCGGAAACTTTATCACCATCACCCGCACAGAATCCGGAGCTGTCATCTCAGGCCAGATCGGGGTCAACACGTTCAGTGCGGCGGACAACTCGGGCGCTTTCGACTCCTTTGATGCCATCGCGTTTGGCTCGAACGCCGGCATCGCGGCGGGCAGTTTCTTTAAATTGGATAACATTAAAGTGATTGTAAAAAACGCGGCGCTGGATTTGACCGTACGCAATACAGCCTTTGCGGCCCGGCTCGGCAGTTATGTGGTCGGGGGCGTTCCCTTTGCCCAAGGAGTGCTGCACACGCCGGAAACCTTGCAGGTGCAGGATGCCTACGGGAAACCCGTGCCGGTTCAGGCATCCTCTTTGGGAATGCGCTGGCCCGACGGCAGCGTGCGCTGGGCGCAGGTGTGTTTTCCTGCCGATATTCCAGCCCGCAGTGCCCGGACTTATCAGTTGATGGTCAGTCCCGGAAGCTCTGCACCGCTGAGTGATCAGGTGACGGTGGAGACTAATACTCCTCAGGAACTGATTGTGAACACGGGTAAGATGAAGGTTCGCTTCAGCCGGAATGCTGCGCCGGACGGACAATGGTCGGCATTTCCTGAACAGATCGAAGTTTACGGGAACAGCGGGTTTGAAACCGTGTGCAACAACCGGCCCTCCGTTAGTTGGCGGGCAGATCGCGAGCATATCACGCCGGAAGAGTTTGCCGCGACGGGGCTGGATCCGAACACGTTGTGGTCGTTCGGTCTGGGCGGACGCACCGTAACCAACGACATTATTGATAATGAGTATGCCGCTCCGCACCAGGTGCCTTGGCACGATTGGACAGGTCGTATCGAACGTAATCTCGACTACACGCGCTTCTTCGGCGGTTCGGTGACCTATGAGGTGGAAGAAACCGGTCCCTTGCGGGCGGTGATTGCTTTCCGCTCAGCGAAGGCGGAAGCGTCCGGCGAGATTGGTTATTGCGGACGGTTTTTCATTTATGCCGGGGCGAAAGATTTCCGGGTGGAATTGACGGTGGAAAACTATGAGGACGCGCCGTTGGTAGACGTGCTTGAGCCGACGGACCCGGTGAGCCATACCGTATGGGAAGCGCATCCGAAAATCATGATCACCAACACTAAACATCTGCGGGAATTCAGTCTCGGCTTCACTCCCGCATTTACCGCTACCAACGTTGTGTTCGGCCGTGACGGCACCACGGCGGCGGTTTCGGCAGCAAGTGGTTCCCGGCTTTATCAGACCAGCGCAACGCAGGCCGTTTTGCAGGCCGGATCGGCGACTTCCGTGTATACGCGTGCCGACGGCTGGGTGTCGGTCAATGGCGCGAATCGTTCCATGACACTGGCTAATAAATACTTTAAGGAAATCTTTCCCAAGGCGCTCGCCTACGATCCCGGCAGCGGAAAGGTGCAGTTGCAACTCTGGCCGTCGGACGCACCGGTGCCGGGCTTTTCTTTTGTGCCGGGACGCATTCGCACGTACGAGTTTGTCGTCGGCTTTGATCAGCCGGGAGTCGGGCTGAGCGCCGATGCGCGCGAACCGCTGTTGCCGTACGCCGGAGCCCGTTATTATAATGCCACCAAGGCCGTTCAGCCGGTTCTGCCGATGGACGATCCGGCCTTCCCTGACTTTGCGGTGTACGTTTCCAATACGGTCAGCCGCTGGAACAAGCAAATGCTTTATGGTGATCTGGATTACGGCGACCGGGTCGGCTGGGATCCTCAAAGCACGGGCAGCGGCTATCATGGCGTGCCTCATGAATTTTTCATGTTCTATCTCTCTTCCGGCGATCCAGCCTTCTTCCGCCTCGCGGAGGCGACTGAGTGGCACGACGTGGATATTGATGAGAGCCATTTGGGAAGCTATACCGGCATGCACCAGAAGCAGCATAATCGCGGGTCGATCCATTTCAGCGCCGTGCCGCTCTGGAACATCACCGTCTGGAACTTCGGCGATGTAGACTATTATCTGCTTACCGGCAAGCGGCGCATGTTGCGTCCGTTGACGAACACCTTGACCTCCTTGGTTGACGGCCCCGGGCTGGAGCCGGATCATTTCGATTTTGGTCGCGGGACGACGCTGCCGTTTATTCACCTCTCCTACATGATCGAAGCGGTTGGCGATGAAAACGCGCTGGCGGAGCTTTATCCGCAAAAATACATCGCGACGAATTATCCTGTGCGCAGTGACACCGTCGGGAAAACCAATTCAATCAGAGTGGTTCAGCGGCTGAAAGACGTTTCGGATTTTCTGCTGGATCAATACACGCAACGTGCGACGGGAACGACGTTCCAGATCGCCTCGTTTATTGCCTCGTATCCGTCGGAAGGGTGTTATCGCTTCTGGCGGCTGACCGGCGATACGAATGCGGCCAGCGCCGTTTTACTGTCGGCTGACTATCTTTATCATGAATACACCTATGCGACCGGAGCGCAACGCTACAAGCTCTACTATGAGGCTGTGACGAACACGATGCCCGGATATGCGGATTATACGGAATCGCAGTCCTGGATGACCTGGTAC
>JBILEA010000080.1:0-10427 GCA_044352355.1 Pontiellaceae bacterium
CCACAGAGCTCCGACGGTTTCGTTACCTCCACCGCCGTCTGTTTCTCTACATGTTCGACAAACACTTCACATGACAAACACCTTCCAGTTTGCTAGCTTCACTCGTCTTTCTTGGCGCACCAGGATCGACTGGATGGGAAATAAAAATCCTGTTCATCCTGTAATCCTGTCAAAAACATAAACATACATAAAAATCGAACCGGTCAAGTGACGCTTTCCCTAAAAACCCAAACGCACGGACAATCCCGCACGATCGACCTAAGAAAAGAGATCCGAATAATTTATGGACAGGATTATTAACCAATTCACCTGCAGGGGATTGTAAGAATTATTTACAGCTTCCGACCGGTGCTGGCGGCGGTGAGTTCGCCGGATTTGACGCCCTTGGCGGCTTTCAGCAAGTCGGCCATTTCGCGGATTTCGCGGGCTTCGCCTTTGACGATGATCACTTCGAGGCAGTTGTGATGATCCATGTGGACGTGCGTGGCTGAAACGATCCGGTCGTGGTGGTCGTGCTGGATGGCGGTGAGTTTATCCTGAAGCTGGCGCTGGTGGTGGTCGTACACCAGCGTGATTACGCCGACGACTTCTTCGCCCGCCTGCCATTCTTCATCAATCAGCGCTTTACGCACCAGATCGCGCACCGCTTCGGAGCGGTTGGAATAGCCGCGCCGCTCCAGATGTCCGTCAAACTTCGCAACCAGTTCCTCTTCCATCGAGATCGAAAATCGTTCCATTTCACACTCCTCAACAGCGGAAAATCCCGCTTCTTCTATGTTATAGAAAAATCAAAATGATTACGGACAAAATAATTTTAAATTGAAAAAAAGGCCAAAGATGTGTGGGAATCCCTATGCGTGTAAAATTGTGGAATTCTGATATCAGTCGGGTTCTTTCTCATTATTTTGCCCATAATTATTTTGATTAAATCTCTCTCTTAAGGAGTAAATTAAAATTGCGGACACTATCAATGCCAATCGAGTTTACTCCACATTATTCCGGTTTTTCCTCATCGCCCTGCCCTGCACGTTTACGCGGTTTGAGCTGCGGGAAAAGAATGACATCACGGATGGCGTCGGAGCCGGTCAGGAGCATCATGAGCCGGTCAATGCCGATGCCCATTCCGCCGGTCGGCGGCATACCGGTTTCGAGCGAGTCGAGGAAATCGTCGTCGATTTTTGACGGATCACCCGCGGCCTGTTCTTCGAAGCGGCGGCGCTGTTCGAGTGAGTCATTCAGTTCGCTGTAGGCCGGCGCCAGTTCTTTGCCGCCGACAATCAGTTCGAACACATCCACCAGCGACGGATCATCGGCGCACGGTTTGGCCAGCGGAACAAGGAATGCCGGAAGGCGTGTCACAAAGGTCGGCTGAATCAGCGTGCCTTCAATGTTCTTCTCATAAATCTCGTGCGTGACGGCGGCGAAATCGACGCCCGGCTCGACGAATACGCCGAGTTCGGCGGCTTTGGCACGCGCCTGATCGACCGATTTTTCAAACCAGTCGGCACCGAGGCGTTCCTTGATCAGGTCGCGGTAGGCGATTTCCTTCCAAGGTGTGGAAAGGTTGATGGTGTTGCCCATCCACTCGACTTCCATGCGGCCGAAAATTTTCTGCGCCAGATGAGTGACAAGGCTTTGCACCAGTTCCTGCATCGAGCGCATGTCGCCGTAGGCTTCGTAGATTTCGAGCGCGGTGAATTCCGGATTATGCGTCCGGTCGAGTCCTTCGTTGCGGAAGTTGCGGTTCATCTCGAACACTTTATCCATGCCGCCGACAATCAGCCGCTTGAGATAAAGTTCCGGCGCGATGCGGAAAAACATATCGGTGCCGAGCGCGTTGTAGCGGGTCTTGAACGGCGAAGCCGCCGCGCCGCCAGCGATCTGCTGAATCATCGGCGTTTCGACTTCGTTGTAGCCGCGCGCCGCAAGGAAAGCGCGGATTTCGCTGAGCGCAGCTGTGCGCTTTTTAAACAGCGCCAGCACTTCGTCGTTCGAAATCAGGTCGAGTTCGCGCTGACGGTAACGGGTTTCGACATCCTGCAGGCCGTGGAATTTTTCCGGCAGAGGCAGCAGCGATTTGCAAAGCAGTTTCCATTCGGTGATGCGAACGGTTTTTTCGCCGGTCTGGGTAATAAACAGTTCGCCGGTCACGCCGATGATATCGCCCAGGTCGAGCAGTTTGAACGCATCAAAAATCGCTTCGCCGATCAAATCCTTCTTCACCATTAACTGGAACTTGGCGGAGCCGTCGGACAAGTGGGCAAACGCCATCTTGCCCATTTTGCGCATGGCGACGATCCGTCCGCAGGCGCTGACGGTTTTGCCTTCTTCGAACGAAGCGGTCAGCCCGGCCAGTGTGTCGGTGCGTTTAAAAGCAGACCCAAAAGCCGGATACCCGGCGACTTCGAGTTGCTTCATATTTTCAAGGCGCTGACGGCGATATTCATTATCCTGCATAAAATCTCCTCTAAAAACGGCGCATCTTAGCGGCAGAATGACTCCGGCGCAAGGCAGGCGGCTTCCAATATTTGGAAAATTTAAAACTGCTCGTCGTCGCGAAGGTAGCGCCACTGGCCTGGCGGGAGGTTCCCGAGAACCACTTTGCCGATGCGGACACGTTTTAGGCCAACCACTTTGAGCCCAACCAGCTCGCACATGCGGCGAATTTGACGTTTCTTCCCTTCGTTCAAGACGAAGCAGAGCTGGTCTTCGTTCTGCCAGCTAACTTTCGCGGGCTTGAGCCTTTTGTCGTCCAGACTGAGTCCGTGGTTTAAAAGCTTCAGTCCATCAGCGGAAAGCTGGCCGGTAACGCGCACCAGATATTCTTTATCGACGTGCGAGTTTTCGCCGATAATTTTGCGGGCGATGCGTCCATCCTGCGTTAAAACCAGCAATCCGTTGGAGTCGATATCGAGCCGTCCGGCCGGTTCGAGACCTTTAAGTTGAGTCGGGTTGAATCTGCGCGGCGAACGGTCTTCTTTCCAACGGCTGGACGCATTGATAAGGGATGCGGCGGGCTTGTAGCCGTCTTCCGGCTGACCGGAAACGTAGCCGACCGGCTTGTTCAGCAGAATGGTGACCTGTGTCTGCTGACGGGCGAGTCCTTCCTGCGACAGCTCTACCTGTGCGTCCCGGGAAATTTTGGTGCCGAGTTCGGTGATACGGACGCCATCGACAAAGACCAGCCCGCGTTCGATATAGCGATCAGCTTCGCGGCGGGAGCAGAGTCCGCGTTGCGCCATAATTTTTGATAGCCGTTCTTGCATGGGGAAGTTTTTATCACGGGAGCGGAGCGTCACGCTTCACGTATTGTTTCGGGGCGAGCATACCGCCGGAAACGATCATTTTGATGCCGTCTTCAACGGAGATATCGGTAAAGGTCACAGCCTCTTCGGGTAGCAAAAGGAGAAAGCCGGAAGTTGGATTCGGCGTTGTGGCGACAAACACGCGGTAAAGTGTTTTTCCCTGCGGGTTAAGGATTGTGCCGGTTATAAATCCGACCGCCAGCGATGCGGCATGAGGGAAAGCAACCAGCACGGTGGCGCTAAACGAAGCCTTCGTTGAGCTTGAAATCGTATCCATAACCTGTCTGGAGGCTGAATAAACCGATTTTACAATCGGCAGTTTCATCATGATATCCTCACCCGCTTTGATGAGGCGACGACCCAAAAAGTGCGTGGTGAACATACCCACCAGGTAAATCAGCAACAGCGCGGCGACCGTTGCGATAATAACGACAACCGATTCGGGCAGATCAACCAGCCATGGACGCAGTACCGGCAGAACAAAGGCTGTCAGCGCAGCAAAAATCAACTTGAGGATAAACAGCGTTATGACCAGAGGGCCGAGCACCAGCATCCCTGAAATCATCCGGGCTTTCAAATGTACGCCGAATTTTACTTCCGGTTTTTTTTCAACAGGCTTCATGTGTTCTCCCGATTAACTGAAACGATTAAACGCCCCACACCCACCAGACAAAAGCACAGGCGGAAACAACCGCCGCGACAGTGAAGGGAATACCAATCCGCATAAATTCTTTGAATCCGACCTGATATCCGCGCTTTTTCAAGATGCCAAGGGTGACGACATTGGCGGAGGCTCCGATGGGCGTCAGGTTGCCGCCGAGGCAGGCTCCGATCAGCAGACCGAACATAAGCAGAGGAACCGGAGCGCCAATCTGGTCGGCCACTTTCTGGGCGACCGGAATCATTACCAGCAGGAACGGTACGTTATCGACAAATCCCGACACGAGAACCGCAAACAGCACCATAACAGCGAAAGCGAGTACAATGTTGGAGCCGACCCAGCCCGCCATGCCGGATGCCAGTTTATCCATCCATCCGGAATCACTCAGACCGCCCACTAGAACGAAAATACCGATCAAAAAGAACGTCGTGTCCCAGTCGAGGGTTTTAGCCAGCTTGCGCACACTGCCCCAACGTGCAATCCCGCGGAACCAGACCAGCGCAATGGCTCCGAGAATCAAGGTGTAAGCTCCGGCGAACCATTCGAATTCCGGATCAAACAGTGTAGCGAAGGATAATCCGATAACCAGCAGGCCCAGCAAGGACGCCGGAACCCATGAACGGGCAGTCTCCTGCGCCAGTAAAACTGATTTTGTATGGTGCTGGCGGAATATCCACGCCATCACCAGCAGCGAAGCAACGGCGCCGATCTGTACGGCGAAGAAAATACCCGGACGTCCTTCATACGCGAAGAAGTCCCAGAAGCCCATACGCATGTAGCCGGCCAGAATCATGCTCGGCGGATCGCCGATCATGGTTGCCGTTCCTTGCAGATTACTGCTCACAGCAATACCGATCAGCAACGGTACCGGACTGATTTTCAGCTTGTCGGCCAGACTGATCGCGACCGGCGCCAGCAGAAGCACAACGGCGACGTTTTCCACGAACATGGAAATGACTCCGGCCAGCACACATAGGATCAGCATAGCGCCGCGTGTGCTTTTGGCCTTATCAACCAGCCATTCAGCCATCACCGCCGGGACACGCGACATCATAAAAATTTCGGCCAGAATCAAGGTGCCAAAAAACAGCCCCATAACATTCCAGCTGATCTTGGTAAAAAACGCCTCATGCCATGTCAGCACGCCGGTCGCAACCAACAATGCGCCCCCGGCGCATGCAACCCACGAACGTTTCCCAGGTAGAAAAACAAACAGAACGTAGCAGAGGATAAATACGGCTAAACTAATCCACTCTTTTGTCATCGAAATCTCCAGTTTCTCTGAAATTGAACTGGAGGTTATACTGGCGGGTCAATGTGTTGTAAACCCTTTTTGCCCGTCATGCTGCATCCGCAGATTACTTATGCAATTCCGAATCATCCCACGAGGCAGGATCTTCCAGAGATTCCAAATGGCTGAACACGGTAACATGAGCTAAGGCATTGCGGAGATCGGTCTCGATATGATCGATCAACTGATGTCCGCGCGCTACCGTCCAGTCACCCGGAACCAGCATGTGAAAAGAGATAAAGCGCTGTGCTCCGGCCTGCCGGGTGCGCAACGCATGATATTGAGCACCCTCTTCCAGATGAGCTTCGAGAATACTCCGTATCTTTTGCTGATCCCCGGCAGAGATGGCTGCGTCCATGAGTCCGCCCACGGAATCCCGCATGATACGAAAACCCGTCCAAACAATGTTAGCGGCAACAATCAAAGCAACGATAGGATCCAAACACATCCAGCCGGTTAAAGCGACCGCGCCGATACCCATCAGAACCCCCGCAGAGGTCCATACATCCGTCAGTAAATGCTGCGCATTAGCTTTCAGCGTAATGGAATCGTGGCGTTTTGAAGCCCGCAATAAAACCACTGCGACACCGAGGTTAACCAACGATGCTAAAATCGAAATGCTCAACCCGATTCCGATCTGCTCCAATGGTTTAGGTTCTATTAACCGATGAATGGCGGCAACACCAATACTGGCGGCCGCCAGCAGAATCAGAGCCCCTTCAACAACGCTTGAAAAATACTCGGCCTTGCTATGGCCATACGGATGATCCTCGTCTGCGGGCAGAGCGGCGACCGTCAGCATGGCCACCGCCATGAGTCCGCCGGCCAGATTAACGAGAGATTCAAGGGCGTCAGAAAGCAACCCGACCGAGCCGGTCAGAAAATAGGCCGCCGTTTTCAAGCCGATCGTAAGGATCGCCGCTGCCGTAGACAGCCAGGCAAACCGGACAAGATTTTTACGAGATACGTCCATGCAAGACTCTTTCACACAAAATGAAAACCGGAACACCTCTGTCTGAATACGATTTGACCGTCACGATAGCCAGAAAAAAAGCCCACTGGAACTCATTTGATTTGTCATCTACCTCCTGCCATAGTGCGAAGCTTCATACATTAAAAACTCATGGAACCCCGATGACCGTTTTACTTTTTTTCAAAACACTTTTACTGGGCCTGATTGAAGGGATTACTGAGTTTCTCCCGATTAGCAGCACAGGACACATGATTCTGGCCGATGAATTCATCCGGCTCTCGGAGAATCAAACTTTTACAGAAGCCTTTACTGTCTTCATTCAATCCGGCGCGATTCTGGCCGTTGTCGTACTCTTCCGGCGCGAACTGTGGCCTTTTACAGGAAATAAACCAGAACAGCGGAACAAATGGCTACTCTGGGCAAAAACGCTGGTTGCGTTTATCCCAGCGGTCATCGTCGGCCTGCTTTTCCACAAGTTCATAGAAAACTATCTCTTCAATCCCCTCACCGTCGCGACGACTTTAATTTTCTATGGAATTCTTCTTATTGTTTTTGAGAGAAAGCACAAGGTGAAATCCGATGCAGTGCATTCAATCGACGAGTTGACGTTTCGTACCGCATTTTTCATCGGGCTGATGCAATGCCTTGCCATTATTCCAGGAACCTCGCGATCCACGGCAACGATCTTAGGCGGAATGCTCCTTGGACTAAATCGAACACTGTCCGCCGAGTTCTCTTTCTTTTTGGCCATTCCCACCATTGCCGGAGCTGGCCTGTTCCAACTTTTAGAAAGCGGGCTGGCCTTCTCAGGGACTGAACACCTCGTACTCGGCATAGGCTTTGCGGTTTCTTTTCTTGTAGCTGCCGCCGTCATCAAGTGGCTCATGAAATATCTGCGGAAACACAGCCTCATTCTGTTCGGCTGGTATCGGATCGCCCTCGGACTGGTCGTCCTCGGCTGGTGGTTCATGAAGTAATACGAAGTGCCGCAGATTCTACGCAAAACGCTTTAATCCGGCGAAATCGAGTGTGGCAAAATAGTCCTGAATGGTTTCGGCACGGCGGATCTGCACCACCTCACCATCCTGGCGTAGCAACAACTCGGCAGAACGCAACTTGCCATTGTAGTTAAAGCCCATGGCGTGACCATGTGCACCCGTATCATGAATGACAACCAGATCACCAATATCGATCGCCGGCAACGCACGGTTAATGGCAAACTTGTCGTTATTTTCACAGAGGGACCCGGTTACATCGCAGACAAAATCGTGCGTCAGACTTTCTTTCCCCGGTACGGTGATGTGGTGATAGGCTCCGTAAAGTGCCGGGCGCATTAAATTGGCCATACAGGCGTCGAGACCAACGTACTGCTTATAGGTGCTCTTTTTGTGCAATACGCGGCTCACCAGCCAGCCGAACGGGCCGGTTACCATCCGTCCGCACTCCAGACGCACATCCATGGGGCCGAGCCCCGTTTTTTCGACTTTCTCCATGTAGAGCTTACGAATCCCCTCGCCCACGGCGGCTAGGTCAACCGGCTGCTGCTCAGGCTTATAGGGAATACCGATCCCGCCACCGATATTGACAAATTCAAATTGGATTCCCAGTTCAGCGGAAAGTTCGCCGACTAAATCAAAAAGGAGATGCGCTGTTTCAATGAAATACGTCGTATTGAGTTCGTTCGAGGCCACCATCGTGTGCAGGCCGAAACGTTTCACACCCTTATCGCGCAGAATCCGGTAGCCTTCAAAAAGCTGCGGGCGGGTAAACCCGTACTTGGCCTCTTCGGGATGACCGATAATCGCATTACCGCCCTTAAGCGGGCCCGGATTGTAGCGGAAACAAATTAATTCCGGCAGTCCCGCACATTGCTGAAGAAATTCAATATGCGAAATATCATCGAGATTAATAATCGCGCCAAGCTGCGCGGCTTTTACATATTCATCGGCCGGCGTGTCGTTTGATGTGAAGATAATCTCCTCACCGGAAAGCCCGACAGACTCGGCTAACATCAGCTCGGGGAGCGACGAGCAGTCCGCGCCGAATCCTTCGGCCTTGAGAATTTTTATCAGATACGGATTGGGCGTCGCCTTGACAGCAAAATACTCCTTAAAACCCGGACACCAGGCAAAGGCTGACTTCAAAGCGCGGGCATTGGCGCGAATCGCCGCCTCGTCATAGAGGTGAAACGGCGTCGGAAACTTTTTTGCCAGCGCTTCAAGCTGCTCGCGATTTAAAGGACATTTTTTCTGGGACATCGGCTTCTCCGCTTTTTCCAAACCCCGGAAAATTACCGCCCACGCTCCAGGAAGCCTTCCAGCTTCCGGATACGGGTCGGATGACGCATTTTGCGCAAGGCTTTGGCCTCGATCTGCCGAATACGTTCACGCGTTACGTTAAACTGACGTCCGACTTCTTCAAGTGTGCGCGGATAACCGTCAACAAGACCGAAGCGCAACGTAAGAACTTCCTGCTCACGGGGCGTAAGTGTTTCGAGCACATCGCCAATCTTTTCACGCAGCAGGCTGAAGGCGGTCATTTCCGATGGATTTTCCGCCGACTTGTCTTCAATGAAATCGCCAAAGCTCGTGTCATCACTGTCACCAATCGGTGCCTGCAACGAAATAGGCTGCTGAGCGATCTTCAAAATGGCACGCACTCGTTCAACCGGCAGTTCCATTTCATCAGCCAATTCTTCCGGCGAGGCCTCGCGGCCAAACTCCTGCAGTAATGTCTTTTGAACCCGCAGCAGTTTATTGATGGTTTCGATCATATGTACCGGAATACGAATGGTACGAGCCTGATCGGCAATGGAGCGTGTGATAGCCTGACGGATCCACCATGTAGCATATGTACTGAATTTGTAACCGCGGCGGTATTCGAACTTTTCAACCGCTTTCATCAAGCCCATGTTGCCTTCCTGAATCAGATCAAGGAAAGAAAGACCGCGATTTGTATACTTTTTGGCAATACTGATCACAAGACGCAGATTGGCCTCAATCATCTCGGTTTTGGCCTGAATTCCCTTACGCAGCCAGGTCTTTAATGAGCGGTAATACTCAACGAATGGCTCAGCCTCCAGATGCAGAATTTCTTCAAGTTCGCGCAACCGTTTGCGAACTTCACGCATTTTTTCATCAGCATGCTTGGAGCGGCTCTTATCGAGTTTGCCGAGCTCCGCCAACAACTCACGAACTTCCTTGTAGAACGGATCAACCAGCGGGACAATATCCTCAATAGCCTTCTGCTTAAAATGCAACTGCCCGAAGTATTCTGAAAGACGCGACTGAGCTCCTTCAAAAAGCTTCTGACTCTTCTCGCGGTCTGCCTTGCTTTTCGAGTGAACTGATTCGAGAAAGTACTTACCGGCCAATTCCTGATTGCGGTGGATACCTTGCAGAACCTTTGGCAATGCACCAAAATAGTCTTCACGGCATTCGACATGTTTATCGCTGACAATACGGTCAAAGCGCTGTTTACCGGTTTCAATTTTTTCGATAACACCTAAATAGGCTTCCGTTGCGCAACCAACCCGGTTAAACAAACTGGTCGTGTTAAGCTCCGCCTCTTCGATACGTTTAGAAATTTCTACTTCCTGTTCACGGGTAAGCAACGGCACCTGGCCCATCTGCTTGAGATACATGCGAACCGGATCGTCCAGGACGTCGCTACGAGCGCTCTGTTTTTCGCGCTCTTCTTTTTCCATACGTGCTTTAAACTCTTCCACGTCGTCCGCGCGGATAATCTCAACTTCCATGCTCCGCAGCAACGCGACAACTTTCTCCGCATCTTCCGGGACGACCAGATCCTCAGGTAATGCCTCTTCGATATCCTCATGGGTCAAAAATCCGTGTTCAGAGGCGAGAGCAATCAATTCCTTGATTTTTTCATTCCGCTCTTCGCGTTGCATCACGGAAACAGGCGCATCGCCCAGCGGCGGAGCTTCCATTGAATCCAAATCGGGGCTTTCCGGCGAATCCTCGTTCGGTATCGATATTTTCGGCAAACGCACTTTTTTGACTGATTCTGCTTTAGGCGCCACAGGAAGTTTCTTTTCAGAGGCCTCCTTATTGACCGCAGGCTTCTTTACAGGGGCTTGTTTTTTAGCTGGAGCTTTCGCAACCGCAACCTTCTTCATCGGAGCTTTTTTGGTCACACCTTTTTTAACGACCAAGGCCGGTTTTTTCTTTACCGTCT
>JBILEA010000330.1:0-2971 GCA_044352355.1 Pontiellaceae bacterium
TGAGAAGAATTGCAAAACGCGGTCTTTCGCTCCGATGCCGTAGACCTGAATGGAAGCCAGGCAATGATTGACGACATTCCGATGTTCGACCATCACACCCTTCGGTTTCCCAGTGGAACCCGAGGTGTAAAAAATATACGCCAGATTAGAGTGGTTAGCACAAATGGAAGGTTTGGCCCCGCTTGCTTTAATCAGATCAACACAAACGGCGATACGTCCGCCGTATATCCGGTTACTCATTGAATCAACCGTGACCACAATCGGCATCGCCGTATCGGCCATGAAAAATTCGAGCCGGTCCGCCGGATAATCCGGATCAAGCGGCACATAAGCACCGCCCGCCTTGAGAATGCCGAGGATGCCGATACACATTTCAAGCGAACGGTTCACAAAAAGACCGACCGGAGTATCCGGTTTGACCCCCAGTTCCTGCAACCGCACCGCCAAGGCATCAGCCCGCGCATTAAGTTCGGCATAGGTCAGCTTACCAAAAGGGCCTTCGATCGCTACGGCCCGCGGTGTTTTTTCGACCTGCGCCTCAACGAGTTGATGTATACAACGCGTTTCACTGAACCCCGGCGTGCGGGCTTGCGCTTTTTCAAGCTCACGCCGATCGTTTGGTGTCAGCACAGGCTGAGAAAAAAGAGGCTGGCTGAGATAGGACGTATGGCGGAAAGCGCGAAAATGTTCCCATATTTTGGCGGGACAACGCACTTCGTTTTCACCGAGAAGAATCTGGAAAGCCGGAGGTTTACGTAGCGAAGGGACCCGCTGAAACAGGTCGCGGGCATAGGTTTTTCGTTTACAGCAGACGTCCAGCGCCTTCTCTGCCTTTTGCATGTTATCAAACAGAAGCTGGTCGGCATTTAATTCAAGATGCAACGGAACTGTATCGGCAAAAAACTCCGGTGCATCCGTTTCAACTTTCCAGCCAACGGTAAACTGATCCTGCGAGCAGAAACGGGAGAGGAAACACAGGAACAGCGGCAGATCGGTGAGCATGTAATGATGAATTGAGCGATCAATGCCGGCAGGAATTTCCAACGATTGGAATTTTTCGAACCGGCGCACCCAGAACTGCTCATGACGGGCCCATTCGGCGTTCCGTGCGTCCAGTTTTTTCGCGAGTTTTAAAAATTCATGTTCATTAACCAGCCAGTCCGCCGATTCACCTATAACAGGGAACCGCAACTCGGTCAGACTGCCGTCCAGCGTCAGCATAGTGCCGTCGGATTTGAGCACATAGAGTTCGCCGCCGAACAGCACTTTAGGCAGGCCGAGTTCATTGGGTTGATTACCGAAATCCAGCGCGCGGCGCAGGGCATCCGTTTCAACCGGAGGACGGCTCCAGTCGATCAGACAGCCGTTGGCCGGACGTTTATGGAGCGGGTAATACGTGCGTTTCCGCAAATCCTGCGGCGTACGGATTTCGCGCCCTTCAACCAGCTCGAGCGCGAGCTCGCTGAGTGCTTCAATCGCCGTATCGTAGCACCGGGCGTTGAGCGTGAACGAGGTGTCATTTTCATAAACATCCACGGAGCGCTGTTTAAGCAGATCTCCCGCATCCACTTCATCCACCATGACATGCCAGCTAACACCGTGCAACCGCTCCCGGTTAATGATAGCCCACGCGGTAGAATAGACACCCGCATAGCGCGGCAGCGGTGCATCGTGATAATTGATCGCAAAGCGGCGCGGCATGGCGAGCACATCCGGTTTGAGGATATAACTGTTCACAATACTGAAAAGGAAATCGAATGGTTGAGTCGAAAGAATCTTCTCAAAGCCGTCAGAAGGATGGTGCCATGGCACCCCCTTTTCCTTGGCCCAGCGACGATTGGCGGCATCAGGGGAAATCAGCCCGATCACGCGCAATCCGCGGCGACGCAATATTTCAGTACAGCGCAGACAAAGAGAACCCTCGCCGATCACGAAACAGGTTGGCGCCGCTTCGTCACCCGCCTGCAAATAGTCGCCTAGCGGACGGTACGGGTCTTTAACAACCTGTCGCGCCAGCATAAGGAGATCACTAACGGTCTGTTCGGCGGCGGCGGCATCAAAAAGTTCCGTATCGTATTCCAATTGTCCTTCGAGCTGCCCTTCGCGCTCGATGAAATAGAGCAGCATGTCCATTTTAGATGTGTCGTTGCCGATTTCATCGTCCGTCAGTGTGAGATCTGCAAACCGTTTAGTCGGCAGAGCCATGTTGTGCAAAATAATCGAGTTACGGAAAACCGGATGTCGGGATCCATCACTGACCGCTTCCATAACTTTTTCAAACGGGATGTCCTGATGAGCATAGGCTTCAAGTGCGGTGTGCCGGACGCGATCCAGTACAGCGATAAAGGCCGGTGCACCGGAAAAATCAGTGCGTAACGCCAGCGCGTTGATAAAGGTCCCGACGATTTTTTCAACCTGCGGGTGATTGCGATTGGCAATGGCGGTGCCCGTGATGATGTCGGCTGACCCCGTGACCCGATGTAGCAGGGTCTGCCAAATCGAAATCAGGACCATGAACAATGAGGCGCTTTCACGACGTCCCAATGCGGTGAGCGACGCGGTAAGGTCTGGTGAAACGGTGAAAGCATGGCGCGCGCCGCGATGAGCGGAAACTTCCGGACGAGAGTTCGTAAGCGGAAAATGGAGATCAGGTCGCGGGGCAGCCAGTTTTTCTTTCCAATAATTGAGCTGCGGTTGCAACACACCGCTCCGGATCCGTTCATCAAGCCACACGGCGACATCGGAATACTGCCGTTCAACCGGTTGCAGCGGTGACGGACGTCCGTCGATGAACGCTTCATATATTTCTGCAAACTCTGTCGCAAACCAGCTAATGCCCCATCCATCGGAAGCGATGTGATGAATAGTAAAGAAAAGCTGGAAGCGTTTTTCGGCCAGTTTGACCAGTTCCGCCCGGATAAGCAGCCCAGAGGAAAGATCAAAAACCTGGCGGCCGTTGGCTGAGCGCATC
>JBILEA010000331.1:0-2970 GCA_044352355.1 Pontiellaceae bacterium
GACCTATCTATTATACGCATTTTTCGCTCCTGTTGCGATTGGCGATTTCCTGTAGCAGCCCTGCTGCGTTCTCTATCATTTCAAAAACGGTTGCGACCCGGCTGAACCCTCTCATCAAGGTGAGCGGACTGATGGGATCAGCCTTTCTGCCCAGCCATCCGCCCTGTGCCGCGAGAAAGGCAAACAGGCGCAGAGTGGCGCTGATGGTTGTGTCGTCAGGGTTGTTGGCGGCGTGTTTAACCCGGGCATAGTCCTCAGGGGAAAGAGATCCGGGCCTCGGAAGCCCGACTTGCGCCTTCAGGTTGCAGATGAAAGTTGCCGCGATCGTCGCAGCGACCAGATGAACTGCGGTTTTCCGGGCGTTATCGTAGCGCAGCTCTTCGATCTTGAATCCGCTCTTGAGATATTTAAAAAAGTTTTCGATGAGCCAGCGCAACTCGTAGATCCTCACCACCTTGGCGATTTGATCCGGCGTATCGACAGGCAGGGTGGTGTAGAGAACCCATTCGATAGGGCTACGGTTCTTCGGCGGATCCTTTTCTTTGACGACCACGACATTTAAATCCAGATAGTCTTTCGCGCGAAAGTAGGTTCCGTTTCTCACCGGCGGTCTATACAGCTTGATGCGGAAACTGCCTATCGACACATGGGCATGCGAACGGGCGGAACCTTCGTCGGTGAGCCTCCCCTTTCCGTCGAGCGCGAGTCGTTTGAACGAGGTGGTCGGCACGTTGGCAACCAATGATTTCATACTGGTGCATACATGATCCGGAGCCAGAGGCAGCCCGGTCTGTTTGGCGGTGTGCAGGCTTTCGTCCAGCCATCCGTACGAGGACTCCACCTGCACATTGCGCACCGCGTTGCTTCGGATGACAGCGTCCTGACCGCATTCGATCGTGTTCTCGAAAACGAAATGATCATCGAATTCGCGGTCGGCCACGGACACCAGCTTGATCCCCGGTGCGGATTTACA
Source organism: Pontiellaceae bacterium (assembly GCA_044352355.1). Lineage (GTDB taxonomy): Bacteria > Verrucomicrobiota > Kiritimatiellia > Kiritimatiellales > Tichowtungiaceae > Tichowtungia. The sequence goes on from JBILEA010000331.1 coordinate 974, forward strand.
GATGTGCCGGAAATGGCTCGCAAGCGTATGACACGCATTGCGTTCAAGCCGCGCCGGATCCTTCTCTGAGAGTGCGGCAAAGGTGCGATTGGCATGGTAGTCGATTTGATCGGCATCATCGACCCCGGCGGCGGAGACGAGGCTGTCGTGCAGTACGCCCAGATAACGTTCACGTTCAAGGCTGACCGCCAGATTGCATATGTATTCATAGCCGTTGCCCCTCCCGTTCGCAACAGACCGCCGATCGGATTTACTCTTGTGTCCGGTATAGCTCAGAAAGGATATGTCATTGATCACCAGAACCGTTTCCTCCTTGGTGCACGCCTCCAGCACCGCCTTCCTCCGGGCTGTGCGCAACTGAGCAAGGTCGATTGATTCATTGCCGGCAAAACGATAGGCAGACGCAACGGATGCCATGTCGGCGCACGCTCCCGCCCCGGTGCCGCCGGGATGGCGGCACAGGCACTCCACCTGCCGCAAGAACGCGGCATTGCGCTTGGCGCGCCCCAGCGAGGTTTTCGATGAAACCGTTTCGAGCAATTGATCGAGTCCTTCAAGCATCTGTACCTCCGGGGGTTTTCTTGATCAGCTCCAGATTGATTTGACCCAGTTCGGAAAGGAGTTCGAGTGCCCGCGCATGCTGCCGTACGCCTTGGCGTACCGCCTCGGCATGTTTGGCCGCGACATAGGTTTGGCATTGCCGCCCGCCTTGTACCCTCGAAAGACAGAATCTGGTTGCACCGTTCATTTCGCGGGCAAAAAAGGATCCGGCGACCAGTCCGTTCAATTGCCCCAGCTCCAACAGGAGCGCGTTCCGTTTTCCGATCAGTTTATTTATCTCATTCATGCGGCCAAGTATCACTATATATAGTGATATAAGAAAGAAAAAAAACGCGCACCTCTCGGGTGCGTGATATGCGTATAATAGATAGGGCGTTGACCGCGGCTGGGGTAGGGATGTATTACCGCAACATCCGCTGTCACCTTAGAAATCGGGTTCACCCCGTTGCCTGATGCTTCACGTTATTTCATTTCCAGCAAATGCCGGTTGACAGGGTGACGGGTGACAGCACCTTGAAAACCGCAGCTCTTTTCAGCCCTCATATTTCAGCATCCTCGGATTACCAGTTTATCTATTATTATATTTTGCTGTCATCAGTGTCATCGCTGTCATTGACCAATAAACACAGGGGTTTCGTGGGTGACAGCAAGGATGACAGCAAAAAGTGCTGTCACCTTATGACCTCATCGCGTTTCTCTCCATAGTGGAAGAGGCTTCCTGCCTCTGGCCCCGATAAGTATCAGCGGGTGGCGGAACAAGCGCCACAGCATCCCGTCAACCGTCTTCCTTGCCGGCCTACGGTACATGCCGTCGATCCCTCCGCCATGACCGACTGCCGGACGGAATCCGGTTCACGGGCTGTTTACCTCGGCAGTCCGCTGATCCCGAACATCATGGCGCTCGAATACATCGCGCCATCATGTTTCGGGGCGGACTCCCTCGGGCTGTCTGCGATAGCAGACCACACTCCGTGGGGTGGTATGCTTGAACGCAGTCCGGTTCAGTTCCGGACAATAGCCGGAATTCACCGGCCTGCTCCCGGGGGATTAGCTCGGCGGCCACGCTCAAGGGTCTCGCAACCGCTGAATACAGCGGACCGGCCAACATCGCATAATTGATCAATTATGCAACGTGGGCCTTTGCTTCAACCCTTGCGCTCAACAGAAAATATTCTGTCAGGGCCGCCTCGCGCTCGCAGGCTCGCAGGGCTCAGCACCGGCAGGCTCACCGCGGCTCGCACTGCCTCAGCTTCGGCGGCCTCATTCTTTTCTCACTTGTCCCACTCCACAGAAAGGGGAAAGCCCCCCCTTGGCAGGCCCGCTTTCCCCTCGGCGGATACGCCTCACCCCTTTTCCCCATGGCTGTCATGGTTTCTGCTGCTCCTTCGTCGCGGCACAAACCACGCCAGCCCCGAGTGTTAGCCAATCACATGTAC
>JBILEA010000081.1:0-10378 GCA_044352355.1 Pontiellaceae bacterium
AACTCCCTGTCTTTCGTTTCATCGCGGCCATCGCCAGCGAGTTAAGGATCATGACGACTACAAAAAGTACCACGCCGGTTGCGAATAGCGCCTGCCGGTGCAACCCGGTTGCGTATCCCATTTCGAGCGCGATATTCGCGGTTAGCGTTCGCACAGAGTCGAGCGCCGTGTGGGGGATTTTGACGGCGTTACCAGCCACCATGATGACGGCCATGGTTTCACCTACTGCACGGCCCATGGCCAGAATGATGCTGGCGATAATTCCCGACCGGGCCGCCTTTAAAATCACCATGTGCACGCTTTGCCAACGGGTGGCTCCCAGAGCCAGTGCGCCTTCAAGGTAAGTGCGAGGCACGGCGTTGATGGTGTCGATGGATATGCTGATCACGGTTGGCAGTACCATGATACCCAAAATGATTGATGCAGCTAATAATGACAAACCCGGTCCGCCGAAATGGTTGCGGATAAACGGTGCCAGCACCATCACGCCGATGAACCCGTATAAAACAGACGGAATGCCGGCCAGCAGTTCAATCATGGGTTTGATGATCCTCATAACCGAGCGCGGCACGAATTGAGTCAGGAATATGGCTCCGGCCACTCCCAGCGGCGCGCCGATCAGCATGGCTCCCAGAGTAACCCATAATGAAGAAATAATCATCGGATAGATGCCGAACTTGCCGTCCGACGGGTCCCATTCCGAGGAGAGTAGAAAATCTTTCAGTCCGATTTTGACGATAAACGGTACACCTTCTTTCAGAATGAAGAGGGCAATCAGCAGTAGACTGGCTGTGGCCGAAAAGGCCACAGCGAGAAAAATATAGCGCGCCAGATGGTCGCTGCACCAGACCGTGATGGCACTTGCAACCCGCCGACGAGCGGGCTGTTTCGTATATGTCGATGTATTCGGAGCGTCCTGCATTGAACGTTAATCCTGAAATTTATTTAGCAGGGATCAGGCCGCTGTCTTTGATGGTTTTCTGTCCTTCGGCGGAGCAGATGTAATCAATGAAGGCTTTGCAGGCGCCGGCAGGTTCGCCCTTGGTCAGCAAATAGACCGGGCGCACGATGGGATAACGTCCTGCTACGACTTCTTCCGTTGTACAGGCGATGCCATGAACGGTTACCGCTTTTATTTTTTCGTTTAGTAATCCGTGTGAGAGATAGCCGACGGCATTTTCGTCCATAGCTACCGTTTCACGAATGGTGCCGTTTGAATCCTGAATGATGGCATTTTTTGTGAGCGTGATATCCTTCACAATTTTTTCAAACGAAGAGCGTGTGCCGGAACCGGCTTCGCGGGAGACGACGGTGATTTCATGATCGGCTCCGCCCAATTCTTTCCAATTTTTGATTTTGCCGGAGAAAATGTTGCGAATCTGCTCCATAGTCAGGTCTTTAACCGGGTTTGCGTTGTTTTCGACTATCGCGATACCGTCACGTGCCACGACAATGGCAGTTAAATCCCGCGCTTCCGGCGGCAGTTGAACGAGGTCGGCCATGCCAATTTGAGCCGCACCGGAAAGTGCTGCCTGTACGCCCAGTGCTGATCCGCCGCCCTGTATGGTCACGGCGATTTCCTGATTCTGTTCCATAAATTGTTCGGCCAGTTTTTCGGCGAAAGGCTGGAAAGCGGTCGAACCTGCGACTGTTACCGGCGTCCGCTGTTTCCCGCAACCGCTGCCGGTCAAAACCGCAACGCTGCACACTAAAGTTAATAAGGTCTGTTTCTTCATCATAACTCCTTTTTATTCACCATGTTACGTTTTATTTAAACCGGCCTATACCAAATGATTTTTCGCCAAAAAACTTATGTATGACTCATTTGATGAGTTTCTACAAAACGCCAAAAAGGTACGTAAAGGCTTGCGGCGTGTCGAGCCGGAATCTGCTGACGCACTCTCATAAATTTTTAGCACGACCCTAATAAAGCCCTAACATTCAAAGAATAGCTTCTGTGCAGTTTTTTAACGGGAAACAAACCGGAAAGGTTCCGGACCCGTTTATTGGAAGCCGCGCGGCCATAGGGAAATCCGGCGGTATTAACCTGAACAGGGAGGAAGGGATACATGAAGAAGAGGTTTATTATAATGGCTGTGGCGGTGATTGCCGCGTACAGCGCCAACGCACAACAGTCGATCGAGCTGTCGGCTCTTCAGCAGCAGTTGAGTGAGTTGTCGGCCAAAATCGCACAGCTTGAAAAAGCGAATGCCGAGAAAACAGCGCTGGTTGCACAAACGGCGCAGGTGGAAAATGCAAATGCGGCAAAAATTGCTCAGATTGAGCAGGAAAATGCTAAAAAGTCCTGGTCGATTGAGCAGTTGCAGGCCAACGCCAAGGATAATCCGATTCCGGAGTGGACGAAAAATACAAAAATCAGCGGCGATTTTCGTTACCGCTATGAAAATATTGAATCGGACAGTCTAAATACCTCAGACCGGCAGCGGGTGAGATTGCGGGTTGGCATCACTGGAAAAGTAAATGAAAACGTTGATTACGGCGTACGCCTTGCGACCGGCGGAGCCAGCGCAACCTCTGCGAATGAGAATATCGGCGGCAACCCTAATGTGGCCGTCGACGGAACCACCAAGAAAGAAATCCGTCTGGATCAATATTATGTAAATATGCATCACGACTCCTGGAAAGGGGCCAACCTGTATCTGGGTAAAATGCCTCAGCCTTGGATCGGGCGCACGGGCTTGATCTGGGATGGCGATCTGAATCCTGAGGGTGCGGCTTTGACTTATGTCAAAGATTTCCAGAACGTGAAACTCAGCGCTAACGGCGGTTCGTTTGTGATTACGGAGCGTAAAGGCGACGACGTGGAGCTTTGGGCCGGTCAATTGGTCGCGGATACAAAAATCGGTGAAACCAAGGTGCAGCTCGGTGTCAGTGACTTTTATTTCGACAAGGTCGATACGATTGCTCTTGGCGGAAACAATACGCCGAACTCGGACTTCCACCTGCTGGAAGGATTCGGTTCGGTCGGTTTTAAAGTCGGGAATCTTCCGGTTTCTCTGAACGGCCAGTATGTGGTTAACACGGAAGCGGCAACAGATCAGGATACGGCTTATCTGCTCGGATTTTCTGTCGGCAAGGCCAAGGATAAAGGGACCTGGGAAGCCGGGTACAACTGGCGTGATGTTCAGCGCGACGCGGTGCTTGATGCGTTCAATGATTCAGATTTTGCCAACGGAACGACCGGACATCACGGACACTCGTTCTGGGCGAAATATCAGATCGCTAAAAATCTTCAGGCCGGAGCAACTTACATGCTGGCCGTTAATAATGCCGGTGATGACATCAATACGGTGCAACTGGATTTGAACTTTAAGTTTTAAGTCTCCTGTTCAAACCTTTGGTCTGAAAGGACCAAAACCCCGCAAGCCGCCGGTAACCCCGGCGGCTTGCACCTTTTGAGAACGGAGTATTGGAATGGTGGAATATTGGCGGATTGGACGCGCACACCAAATATGGTCAAACTGGAATCGGTGCTTCAAATGTAGAGCAAGCGTCCCGCTTGCTTATTCTTTGATTTTTTTTGGATCGCAGAGATGATTCTTTTTCTTTGAGACGGCCCCGCATTTCTTGCATTTGAACCGTCCGGGCTTTGCCTTGCTTTCAGCTTTTCCCTTTAAGCAATTCATTGGATTTTCCTTAACTGGAAACACAGAACTTGAAACTCGGAACTAATCACCCATACAGGTATCGACCAGCCGGGCGGTTTCAATCCAGCGGTGATCTTTCGGTACGGTGCGGGTGATGCCAGCTACTTTTTCCAGCGGGACTGAAATACATTCCTGTCCGCGAACCGCGACCATCACATTGTAAATGCCATCGGCCAGCAACTGCCCGGCTTTTGTTCCCAGCCGTGTGCAGAGCAGACGGTCATTGGCCGTGGGGGTTCCGCCACGCTGAATATGTCCCAGAGAGGTCACCCGGACTTCGACACCGGAAAGCTGCTGAATTTCCCGGGCGATGCGGCTGGCTTTTGGCTCTTGAATCAGCACCAGCCCGTTTTTTTCTTTATGGACGACCGGCGGTTCCGTTCTCTTTTTGCCAGCGGAATCTTCTGCAGCTTCTTTTTTTGAAAGTGCGCCTTCCGCGACGGCGATGATTGAAAACCGTTTATTGTGATGCCGCCGTGCCATGATGTGTTCGACGACCACGTTCAGGTCATAGGGGATTTCCGGAATCAGAATAACATCAGCCCCGCCGGCTATTCCTGCGCCGAGCGGGAGCCAGCCGGCCTGATGCCCCATGATTTCACAGATCATGGCGCGGTGATGGCTGGTGGCGGTGGTGTGCAGGCGGTCGATGGCTTCCGTGGCGATGGACATGGCAGAATCAAACCCGAAGGTGATGTCGGTTTCAGCGACATCGTTATCGATGGTTTTCGGTAGCGTCAGTACGTTAACCCCGCCTTTTTCGTGCAACCGCAAAGCGTTTTTCTGGGTGCCGTTACCGCCGAGGCAGACCAGACAGTCGATATGCAGTTTTTTCAGATTGGCGACGGCGACGTCGGTCATATCCATGATTTTTCCGCCCATGTTCATTTTGTGCGGCTTATCGCGGCTTGAACCGAGGAAGGTGCCGCCGTGTGTCAAAATGCCGCTGACCATGCCGTCCTCCAGCGAAACCGTGCGGTTTTCGACCAGACCGCGGAATCCGTCCTGAATTCCGATAACCTTTGTGCCGTTATGCAACGCGGCTTTGGCGACCCCGCGAATCGCCGCATTCAGTCCGGGACAGTCGCCTCCTGAAGTCAGAATTCCGATACAACGGGTTTTATTGGCTGCCATAAAAAAGTTCCTTCTTTCACACTGAGGATATGAATCGCAACGGCGGGTGACAACTTAAAAGACAGCCGCTTTATTTCCGTTTCGCCGGACGGTGCGGGCGCAAGACGGTACGGCGGGTGCGGGCGGATTCGCGGATCGCTTCGCAGGCCTGTTTATAAAAGAACTGCTGGCTGTTGACGTTTTTATTTTTTCCCGGCAGAGCCGCCGTGCGGACATACGTGCCGTCGGAGAGTAGCGTCCAGCTTTTCACCGTATCATCACAGTGCATTTTAATGATTTCAATCAGGCGTTGACGACTTGCTTTGTCCTCAGTTGGAATCATCAGCTCGACGCGCCGGTCGAGGTTGCGCGGCATCCAGTCGGCGCTGGAAATAAACACCTTTTCCTCGCCGCCCCGATAAAAGTAAAAAATACGGGCATGTTCGAGGTAGCGCCCGACGATACTGGTGACGGTAATGTTTTTGCTGAGACCCGGCACGCCGGGCCGCAGACAGCAGATGCCGCGCACATTCAGTTTAATTTTCACGCCAGCCTGTGAAGCTTCGTAGAGTTTCCTGATCAGCGCTTCGTCCACCAGTGAATTCATCTTGAGCAGAATCAGGGCCTTCTGTTTCTGCCGGCTGCGTTCAATTTCACTGTCGATCAGTTCGATCAGCCGGTCGCGGATGCCGAGCGGGGCCATGCAGACTTTGCGTAAACCGGACGGCTGTGACCAGCCGCAGACTGCATTGAAGAAGACGGACGCGTCGGCGCCCAGATCGCTGTCGCGGGTCATGAAACTGATATCGCTGTAGAGCCGGGCGGTTGTATCGTTGTAATTGCCGGTTCCGTAATGGACATAGCGCGCGATGCCCTGCGGTTCTTTCCGGACAATCAGGCAGACCTTGGCGTGTGTCTTCAGTCCCTGCACGCCATACACCACTTGTACGCCCGCCTGTTCCAGCTGCTGCGCCCAGCCGATGTTGCGTTCTTCATCAAAACGGGCCTTGAGCTCAACCAGCACCGTGACGGCTTTCCCCGCTTCAGCAGCCTCTGCCAGCGCGGTGATAATCGGGCTGCCGGCCCCGGTGCGGTAGAGCACCTGCTTGATCGCCAGTACCGACGGATCGTTTGCGGCCTCTTTAATCAGCCGGATCACCGGATCGAAGCTTTCATACGGATGATAGAGCAGAATATTTCCGGCGGCAATCTGTCCGAAGATTGGAAGATGACGGTTGATTTTTGGCGAAGGCTGCGGATCCCAGGCTTCGGCTTTCAGTCCGGTGAATCCGTCGATCCGGCTCAGCGGCATAAAATCTTTCAGATTTAGAGGTCCGTCAAAGCGGAACAGATCGTCCGGACCGGTTTCGAGCAGTTTGCAGAGAAACTGCTGTGCGGCGCGGGAGGCGGACGCTTCGATTTCGATGCGCACACAGTTGCTCCACTGGCGTTCTTCAAGAATCGAGGCCATGCCGGAAAGCAGATCGGACGCTTCGTCCTCGCGCACGGAAATATCCGCGTTGCGGGTGATCCGGAATGCTGCGCACTCAAGCACCTTGGCTCCGGAAAACCAGCGGGCGGCATGTTTCCGGATCACATCTTCGATCAGAATAAATGAATAGCCGGTGCTGGCAGGCAGGGGAATTAACCGTTCAAAAGGCCGGCCCAGCGGCAGAACGGCATAGCGGTCTTTTTGTCCTGCGGATTCCGGTGCGAGCCGGAACAGCATGTACAGGCCGAGATTCTGGATGGCGGGGCACGGCTGTCCGTCTGCCGCAGCGACCGGAGAAAGTACCGGATAGATTTCTTCGGTGAACAGTCGCGATAAAAACTGTTCCTGCTCCCCGTTCAGTGCTTCGGGTTTTATGCGCTGTATGCCGCCGGCCGCCAGCTCTGGTTCCAGTTCGTTCGTATAGCATTCATACTGCCCGTCGATCATCTGCCGGACTTTTTTCTGAATCGCCTCGAGCTGCATTCGCGGTGTGAGTCCTGCGGCGTCGGTCTGGCGTTTTCCGGCTTTACGCAGCAGCTGGAGCCCGCCGACCCGCACCATGAAAAATTCGTCGAGATTGGAAGCGGTGATGGCTAGAAATTTAAGCCGCTCCAGTAAAGGGTTCTGCGAATCTCTGGCTTCTTCCAGCACCCGCCGGTTGAACTCCAGCCAGCTCAGTTCTCGGTTAAAAAACTTTTTCTGTATGTTCGACATAAAGGTTATTTCCGTTCCGGTCTGCTCTTCACCAGCACGGCGCGTTTACCGTACACCTGTTCAAACAGATCCGACTTTTCTTTGAGTGCAATTTCTTCCACGGCGCAGTCGCGCAGACTGGGAACGCCGATTTGCAGGCGGTCCGGCAGCAGTTCGATCCGCGGGTTCTGAACGCGCTGAGAATGTCCGCGATCCAATGCGTCCGCCACGCGCAGAATGGCGGCGAGCTTGCTGACACGCAGCCGGTCGGCGCGGGCGAGGGCGGTATACGCCGGATGGGTCGGTTTAGGCAGGGCGCTGCGGTGGTAGCGGGCGGTCAGAGCGGCGATGGTCAGATCCTGCTTGTTGAGTCCGAAGATATCGCTGTTTTCAATCAGATACTGGCTGTGTTTGTGGTGACTGCGGTTGTTGATAAAAGTTCCGATGTCGTGCAGCAGAGCGGCCACCGTCAGAACGGTTTCATAGCGCGGCAGCATCTTATGTTCGTTCTGCATAATCCGGAAAATAGTCCGCGCATGAGCGGCCACGTTTTCGGCGTGTTTGCGATCGAAGCGGTAGTGCCGTCCGGTTTCGAGAGCCGAGTGGATAATCTGTTTGGTGAACCGTTCGTCCCACGCTCCTCCGGCGGCCATTTCGCCGAGCAGTCCGTCGCGCATGGACGGCGCCCCGATATACACGGTTTTGCAGTTCAGCATCTGCGGGATATTCTGCATAACCAGCAGGGCCGGACCGAGCGACTCGGCGGCGGCAAAGGGCAGTCCGTATTTTTTGACGAGTCCTTCGACCGGAAGTTCGAGCACCTGATCGGTGAACCCGGCCAGCGATGAAACGCGCAGGGAAACCACCGGACGGGAATTCCAGCCCGGTTTGATTTCGTCGGCGGCCAGACGGGCGTCGCCGCCGAGGATCAGAATTTTGACATCCTTTTCTTCGGCAAAGTTTTCAATAATCGGCCGCACGCCGGACCGGAGTTCCCCTTCAATCACATCGCGGAAACGGGCGGCCGGCAGGTTTGCGTCTTCCAGCATTTCGCGGGTACGGAAGGACCCGAAGCGGTAGGTATGGGCGAACAGCACGGTCCCGTCGCGCAAGCCCAGCGCGGTGGTGTTGCCGCCGCCGACTTCGATTGCCAGCAGATTGCCCTTGCAGAGCAATGGCTCCTTTTGCAGCAGCGGCAGAATACTGAAATAGGTCAGGCGGTTGATTTCAGTGGGGTCGAGCACTTCCACATTAATGCCGGTGGCCATGAAAACGCGGTCGAGGAGCACATCACTGTTGGATGCTTCCGCGACGGCGCTGGTTGCAACCGCGCGGATGGCGGACAGATCATGAAGCTGATATTCATGGAGCACTTCACTGAAATCCCGGCAGACCCGCACGCAGGCCTCGATGGTTTCGGCGCTGATTTTTCCGGTGCTGAAGGTATCTCTGCCCAGATTCAGGCTCTGTTCCAGAAACTCAAGTGTATGCACCGGGCCGGTGGGTTTAGTTTCCGCCACGACCAGTCGGGCCGCCGTGGCACCGATATCAATGACGGCCCGGATGACCGGTTCAGTTTGTTTGAGGCGCTGTTTCTGTTTCATAATTTTTTCCACTGTACAATACGGCGGCAAATCCGATGACTAAGATGATGTTAGATTATTGTTAGCAGTAAGTCCAACCACTGGGAAATCCCACCTTAGTTTTTCCAAACATTGGATAATCCGCGGTCACGCCGATAAAAGAGATTGTTCGAGTTCGGCTTTCACCTTTTTCCAGTCGGGAAGGTGGCTGCTCAGCAGGCGGTAAAAGGCCTTATCATGCGCGGTGTGGGTGATGTGACAAAGCTCATGGGTCAGTACGTAGTCGATCTGATGCCGTGAAGCCTTGATTAACGCCAGATTAAGGCATATCCGGCCTGTTTTGCGAGAGTAGCTCCCCCAGCGCCTTGTCATGGAGCGGATGACCAGCCCGGGCCGGTTTTTGAGGGCAAATTGAGCGACGCAATGGTCTAGCCGTTCCGCAAAGTGCTGCCGGGCTTTTGACGACGGATTTCTTGATGGCAGTTCTCGATAAATGAGGGAGGCCAAACAGAACCTGAATCCGATTCTAATCATAACCTAACGGGCGGTCGTTACTGTTCAGGCATGACAATAAATGATAAAGCGCGTCTGAGCAGGGCCGACCTGCATGTTCACAGCAAATACTCGGATCGCCCGAGCGAGTGGTTTCTCCGCCGTATCGGTTCGCCGGAGAGTTTTGTGGAGCCGCTGGCGCTCTACAAAACCTGCCGCGAGCATGGAATGGATTATGTCACCATCACCGACCACAACAGTATCAGCGGTGCGCTGGAGATCGCCCACCTGCCGGGAACTTTCCTTTCGTCCGAGCTGACGACCTACTTCCCGGAAAACGGTTGCAAAGTTCACTGTCTCGTCTGGGGGATTACAGAAAAAAGCTTTCGCGATCTGGATGAGCTCCGCCCGGATATTTACGACCTGCACCGCTATCTGAATGAAAACCGGATTGTCCACGCTATAGCGCATCCGCTTTTCCGCGTGAACGACCGTCTGACGGTGGATCAGTTCGAAAAGCTCATCCTGATGTTCAAGCGCTTCGAAAGCCTCAACGGGTCGCGCCATCCGCGTGCCGGACAGCTGGCCCGGACGGTTTTTGAAAATCTGACGCCGGAATTTATTCAGACGCTGGCCGACCGGCATGAAATCATCCCAACCGGTTCCGAACCCTGGAAAAAAACGCTGACCGGCGGCAGCGACGATCATAGCGGGCTTTACACGGCCGAGGCGCACACCGTTACTCCGCACGCCGCGACCGTCTTTGACTTTTTACAGCACCTAGGCGAAGGGCGTCACCAGCCCGGCGGACGGGCGGGGACCAGCGTCAGGCTGGCGCACAGTCTCTATGGTATCGCCTATAGTTATTATGAAAATCGCTTCCTTAAAAACAGCACCGGCAAAGACAGTCTGGTCGGCGCCATGCTGAAACGGATCGTCGAGGAACCGAAAGCACCGGAAAGCGGGTTTAAAGCGACGCTGATTGAGCCGGTTCGCCGGTATGTGATGGAACAGAAGAAGAAGCAGCTCAGCGACATCGAAAAAATGCTGTTCGAAGAAATTGCCGCCATCCGCCGCCGCTCCGTAACGGAAACGCCCGAGGAGGGCGATGCCCCGCTGCGCGAAGACGACCGGAAATTTAAGGCCGCCTGCCGGATCAGTCATCAACTGACCTTTACGTTTGTCCAGCGCTTCATTGAGCAGATTCAGCGCGGCGGCCTGATCGAAAGCATTCAGTCCTTTGCTTCACTGGGACCTGTTGCGCTGGGCCTTGCACCGTATCTGACCGCCTTCAGCGTGCAGCATAAAGATGAAAATTTTCTGCGCGAAACGGCCGC
>JBILEA010000333.1:0-2944 GCA_044352355.1 Pontiellaceae bacterium
GCTGTTTGACGGCTCTCAAGAGATGCGGGATCTGCTGGCAGCCTCCTTCCCCGCAATCGGCGGCGGGCCGGGGGTGGCCGTGGATGACCTGGTTCAACAGCAGATGATCCAGGCCTATTCTGCGGCGGTGAGCATGATGGATGAAATGACAGGCAGAGTCCTGCAATTGCTGGAGCAGCAGGGACTGGCCGGGAACACCATTATCGTCTTTACGTCGGATCAAGGCTATTTTCTGGGATATCGCAACCTGTGGAGCAAGCATTACCTGTATCCGGACGTCCTCCGCGTTCCGTTGATTATTCGCGCGCCGGGCCTGACGAGGCCGGCGGGCCGTGCGGGTGGAGTGGTTGAATTGCTGGATCTTTTTCCGACCCTGTGCGGGCTGGCGGGTCTTCCGATCCCGGCCGGGCTGGACGGAACCAGCTTTGTTCCCTTGTTGCGGGATCCGGAGCGCGAGGGAAAAGCGGCGGCATACGCCGAAGGAATTTTATACGGCGGCCAGGCGGTGATCACCCGTGATTGGCTTTGCATTGACTGGGCCGGAGGGAAACGGTTTCTGCCGACCGGCCTGCGGGAGGAGGTTGGAAAGGATGCTGCGGATATAGTGAGCCGTCTGGCTGGCACAAACTCTCCTAATAATGAAATAAAAATCCGGCTGGACGGGTCGCATCGATGGATTGATATCGAAGTCGACCTCGCTGCAAGCCGGGAGTTTTACCACATCGGAAATGATCCGAAAGCCTGGTTCGATCTATCCGGCAATCCGGCGGTTCAGGCGGAACTGCTGCGGCATCTGGAGCTGCTCAAAAGGGAATCCAGACGGCAGAATCAGGGTACTTTCCAGTAGCGGCACGCGGATCGGATAAAAACAATAGAAACGAAAAGGGTTATATGCGTACATCGGTTCTCATTTTTTTGATGCTGAATGCGTGCTCTGCTTTTGCGGCGGTTCAACCTGCCGGACTGTTTGCGGACTATGCGGTGTTGCAGCAGGGGGAGCCGGTTCGTATTTGGGGTACAGCGTCACCGGAGGAAAAGATCACCGTGACCTTTGCGGAGCAGGTTGAACAGACGGTGGCCGGCCCGGACGGTAACTGGATGGTTGTTTTGAAAAAGATGCCGGCCAATGCAGAGGGGCGTTCACTGATCCTGCAGGGTTCGGAAACCAAAGCGCCGGTTGAGATCAAGCAGGTCGTCGTTGGTGAGGTGTGGCTTGCCGGCGGACAGTCGAATATGCAAACCACGATGAGTGTATACAGTCGGACCACTCAAGCGGATATCGACCGTGCCGGCGACCCGCTTTTGCGCATAGCGAGAATTCCGCAGAAAGGGCACGCCGGGCAGAAGACTTCCACGCCGAAGTGGGAATTGAGTACGCCGGCTGCCGCCGCAGGCTTTTCGGCCACTGCTTATTATTTTGCCCGGGACTTGCGTTCGGCCCTGGGTGTTCCGGTCGGTATCGTGACCTGTGCGGTCGGGGGCACCCCCGCCGAGGCGTGGACGAGCCGCAAGAGCCTTGAGAGTCAGCCGGAGCTGAAGCGGATTCTGGATGGATATGAGTTGGTTTATCGGGAGAATTTTAAAAGTGACGAAGACTATCTGAAGTATATGGACGAACACAATGCCGCCATGAAAGAGTGGCGGCGCAAACAGGCGGCCAAAGAAACCCCGAATCCTTATCCGAAAGAAAAGATGGGCCCGCAGAATTTAACCCGGCCGTGCGGGTTGTATGAAAGCATGTTTACTCAAACGATCCCCTATACGTTCCGGGGCGTTATCTGGTATCAGGGTGAAAACAATGCCGGCGACCAGAACAGTTTTCTGTACCGCAAGGTCTTTTCCGCACTGAGTGAACAGTGGCGGGAGGATTTACAGAACAAAAACCTCCCGTTCCTGTTTGTCGAATTGCCACCCTATGGCCCGACTTCTGACACAACACCGTATTGGCCGGAATTACGGGATTCCCAGCGCTGGGTTGAAGAAAACATCAAACATACCGGAATGGCTGTTCTGGCTGATGGGGGGGAGGTCTGGCACATCCACCCGCATTCAAAAGATAAAGCCGGTTACCGGCTTTCATTGCTGGCCCGCAACCTGGTTTACGGCGAAAAAGAGCTGGTTTGCCGCGGACCGCGGCTGAAGCAAGCCAAAATCGGGAAAGGCGGCCTCGAACTGAGCTTCAAAGACATTGGATCCGGGCTGGTTCTGAAGCTGGAGGCCGTCAGCGCGTTTGAAATCTGCGGTAAGGACGGCAACTACGTTCCGGCCAAAGCCGAACTGGTTGACGGAAAGATTGTCGTGTCCGCCGGGAGCATTCCGGAGCCGCAATACGTCCGCTATGGCTGGCAAAAATGGTTTGTTCCGTCGCTGTTTAATGCAGAGGGGCTGCCTGCTTCGCCATTCCGCACCGACGATTTTCCGGCGATTACCCGGGATCGGTATTATCTGGACCGATAGAGTATTTTTTGTGTTTTAGTTACAAGCGATTGTAATGGATGGTGAATGATGGAAAAGCGCCGGGCCGCGTAAGGCCGAATGGTTATGAATGTTCAAAACAAGGGAGATCGGCAGATGAAAAAGACTACCGTGAATAGGTCTGTTTTAGCAATTTTTCTGATGGTTGCCGGGGCGGCCCAGGCGGCCTCGGTTATACTGGATGAAAATACACCGGACAAAGTGGCGGGTTATATCGGAATGGACCAATCCGATCCGGCGGATGGAATCGCGGATAACGGGATCGGAAATGCAACAAACATTAATTTGTTAATGTGTGGGCAGACCAAATCGTCGAAATTAGCGCGCGGCGTATTGATGTTTGATGTGAGCGGATTGCAGACCGTTACCCATGCGACCCTGACGATCAAGCTGACCGGGCGGGCGGGGAAGGGTGTTTTCAATACGGAACCCTCAGGAGATCTGAAAATTTTTACCGGCAGTCCGCAGT
>JBILEA010000082.1:0-10259 GCA_044352355.1 Pontiellaceae bacterium
GAGAGCTCGGTGAAGCCGCGTTTCTGGGCGAAGCTGGCGGCGGTGTCACCATCCTTATCTTTCAATTTCGGATCAGCATTTTTTTCAAGCAGGATATCAACGACCGGCGAAAGGCCTTCGGCGGCGGCAAACATCAGTGCGGAGAAGTGCTCTGTTTTATCAATGGCATTGATGTCGGCCCCTCTTTCGAGGAGCAGTTTGACGGCTGACGGGAAGGGGCCGGAAGCGGCAAACATCAGTGCCGTGCGCTGGGTGGCGTCGCGCTGATTTATATCCGCGCCAGCGTCGAGCAGAACCTTCATGGTTTCGACATGGCCGTTGAAAGAAGCCAGCATCAGTGCGGAGTTCCCATTCGTTTCAACCTGATTGACCGGCATGCCGGCTTTGAGCGCATCGGCCACCTTAAGGGTATCGCCATTGTAGGCGGACTCCGTAAATGCCGCGATCGCTTCAGCGGTCGGTGGCGGCAGAACGGGCTCCGGCTTTTTTTTGCAACCGGTAAGAACGATAGAAAGAGCGAGAAACATCAGAACTGAACCGGTCATAGTGCGCATAAAATCCCCCTGTTAGGGGCAGAACATAAAATGATCAGTATCCGGATGCCAACTAATTCTCCTTCAAAATAAGCCGCCGAGTTGCCTCAAATTAAATGACACCGTAGTGCCCGCTCTATTATTCGCGAAGACGAATTTGAAAAAAGTTTCCCAAGGGGTGAAAAAAGCCTACTGTTCTCTCCTGAGCGGAACTTGCGTATGGGGGATAAACTAAAATCGGTGACTGCGGAACTGCGCGAAAAAACGATTCGTGCGAGCAAATCCGGTGAATACCGGTTGCTAGCCAGCCCGCTCCGTGAAGCCGAGCTCAGCGGTTTGAGTATGTAATGAACGGTATATGATTCATCCTATTATAGCATTTTTTGCACCCGGCGGCGGCGAGCTGATTATCATTATGCTGGCGCTGCTCCTTCTTTTTGGCCCTAAAGATGCCCCGCGGATTCTCCGCAGCATCCAGAATGTTTTAAATAAGATGCAACGTGCGGCCGCTGACTTCCGTTACAAACTAATGTACGAAGATCTGCACCAAAATCAGACGGAAGAAGCAAACGATGTCGCCGTGCATGACGGCGAAGCGACTTCGGCAGACGAAAGTCCTACCACCGAACCCCAGCAGCCTCCAACTGAACTTCCGCCAGTCTCCGAGCCGAAGATATGAAAAATCTGCTTAAAAAATTGAAGCCGCGCTTTGCGGATCGGGACAAGGAGCAGTCTTTTCTGACACATCTGGAAGAATTTCGGGTCATGTTAATCCGTTGTCTGTTGTCACTGGCTATTGCCACGGTAGTTTGTATTCCATTGGCAAAACCTTTGCTCCGCTGGCTGCAGGCTCCTTTGCTAAAGGTGGCGGAGCAGAATCACTATACCTTTGCGCTCATCACCACGTCCCCTGTTGAAGGCTTTATGCAGGTGGTGAAAGTTGTTTTTGCCGCCGGAGTGCTTCTGAGCCTGCCTTTCATGATCTATTTTATCGCACGGTTTATTTTCCCCGGACTTAAGTCGGGCGAGCAGAAAATATTGGTTTATGGCGGACTGGCCGGCGCTGTTCTTTTCGCCGCAGGTGTCACGCTTTGCTATACCGCAACCTTGCCGGTGGCAGTGAAAATCATGTTTTATTTTAATAATTATCTGGGCACAACCGCCTACTGGAAAATCGACACGTATCTCGGATTTGTTCTGCAGTTGCTCATCGGATTCGGGTTGATTTTCGAACTGCCGCTGATTCTGTTGCTGTTGGGGCATCTCGGTATTATTTCCACCGCTCAGATGCGCAAATACCGTCGTCATGTCATCATCGGCATTTTATTTATCGCCATGATGCTAACCCCCGGGCCGGATGTAATCTCACAATTACAAATGGCCATACCGCTCTACATATTGTATGAAGTGTGTATTCTGATTCTATGCCTTCGTAAACGGAGGAACGGCGAAGAAACGAAAGGAAGCGAAAAATGAACCTGGGAGCCCCTGAGATTATACTGATCGTCTTTGTTATCCTGCTGTTGTTCGGTAGCAAAAAACTGCCAGATCTGGCCCGTTCGCTCGGAAAAAGCCTGAATGAATTTAAACGCGGGCAGACAGAAATTACGCCCGAAAAGAAAATAGAAAAACAAGCCGAACCGGCCGAGCCTGACGAAAAGAAACCGTCCTGAACAACGGAAGGTCCTGACAAAAACACGCTACTTGCGCTGCGCTGAAAACGCGGATCTCTTTTCGCCGATAACAGAAGGATAAGGTGCCGGCGAAAGTCCCGGAACCGGAACCAGTGGCAGCTGATTCGTCCCGGCGGCAGCAACCGCCTCTGCTGCTTCGGGTGCTCTAAGCATGACCATGGGGCCTACTGATGTGGCTGGCAAAGGGCGTTCAAGCAGATGTAACCCAAGAAAAACAAGAAATAAGGCAGCCACTCCATAGCGCGGCTGAGCAAACATCCATCCAAAACTCTTATCTGGAAAAAGCAGGAGCGAAGGCGCGTTATGGGTCGTCCGGACCTCGCGCATGATGTTCTGGATATTTTTTTCGGCACGCGCTTCATCCGGACGCTCATAGGCTTTTAAAGCCAGCAAGCCGGTGATATCCAGTTCAGGCCCCTCTGGTTTTTCTTTTTTACTCATTTCACAAACTCCGCTAGCGCGGCCTGCAACTGTTTATGGGCATAAAACAAACGCGATCGAACTGTTCCTTCCGAACAGCGCATCACGCTGGCAATATCTGCGTGAGGCATTTCTTGTATATCGTGCATGACAACCACGGCTCTATGCTTCTCAGACAGCGTAAGCAGGGCTTTGTTCATTTTATCTTGAAACTCACCAAGGCTCATTTTCCGCAAAACCGAGCCTTTGCTGGAAAATTCGCGATAGGATTCGGACGTTTTTATATCTGGATCAAACTCATCAAACGTTATGGTTTTGCGCTGGTTACGCCGCTTACGGAAGCTGATCGTGCGATTCAGGGCAATGCGATAAATCCAGGTATAAAAGCCGGACTGTTCGCGAAAGTGGCCAAGCGCTTTCCAGGCTTTGATAAAAATCTCCTGCACCAAATCTTCCGCATCCTCGCGACTGCTGATCATGCTATAGACCAACCCGTAAACCTTTTGATGGTAGCGCCGTATAAGCTCATCGTAAGCGGAGAAATCGCCTGCCTGTGAGCGGTGCACCAGCTCAAGATCATTCGGATTTTTCGATGATTGCTCGGTTGTCGGTTCGTTATTCATTTTTACCAGAATGACTGAGGGGACTGTCGCCAGTTCCCCCGAATATTGGAACTTTCAAGACGCTTCTCCCAAGAGCCAAAATCTCTTATAGCTGTTTTCACAAATATTGGAAAAAGAAAAGCGCGCGAATTCAAGAAAAAAGCCGGAGGCGTCGCCCCGGAGCCGCAGTTTATTGATTAGTAACTTCGTATTGGACGTGTCAAATGCCGTTCGCCCGGACTCAAGCCCATTGCGCGCCGGGCCCTTGTCCGGAAACGGAATGAATCTTGATGAACGAACCGGCGATGTCTATATTCACTCTGAGCATGGCGATCTCCTCTGCTTGTTTAACGGCCAAGGAAGCAGTTTAAGATCGCCCTTACCCCTGTCTTTGAGGAATATCCAATAAATGAGTAAATTAATTAGAAAATCTGTGGAAGCAATGAGCGGCTACGTTCCGGGCGAACAGCCGAAGGGCGAGGGCATCATTAAGTTGAACACGAATGAAAATCCGTGGCTTTGCTCACCGGAGGTGCGCGATATCCTGAACGAAATTGATATCGCCGAGCTGGCGAAGTATCCCGATCCGCTCTGCACCGAAGTGCGCAAGGTGATTGCCGAAAAGCACGATGTTGGATTGGGTAACATCTTCGCCGGCAACGGCTCGGACGAAATTCTGGCCCTCTGCATCCGCGCATTCTGCGAGCGCGACGGCTCCGTCGGCTATTTCGATCCGTCCTATTCGCTCTATCCGGTGCTGGCGCAGATTGAAGAAATCGCCGTGAAACCGGTGGCGCTGGACGAAGATTTCGAGTGGAAGATGCCCAAGGGCTATAAAGCGTCGGTTTTCTTTCTGACCAATCCCAACGCACCGACGGGCATGCTGTTTCCGAAAGCCAAGGTGGAATCGTTCATCAAAACTTTTCCCGGCGTGGTGGTGATTGACGAAGCCTACGTGGATTTCGCCCGCGAGAGCTGCATGGAGTTCGCGACGAAATACGACAACGTGCTCGTGGCGCGAACGCTTTCTAAATCCTACGCGCTGGCGGGCATCCGCTTCGGCTATTGCATCGGCGCGAAGCCGCTGATTGATGCACTGCACAAAATCAAAGATTCCTATAATGTCAGCCGCCTGACGCAGGAGCTGGCGCGTGTCGCACTGCTCGATGAAGGCACGATGGAGGCCATCACGGCGGCTGTTAAAGGAACGCGGGAGCTGGCTGTCAAGGAACTCGCGGATCTCGGGTTTAAAGTGTATCCGTCCGAAGCCAACTTTATTTGGGTTAAGCCTCCGAACCCTGTCGCGAAGAAAATTTTTGAAGCCCTCCGCGATCGTAATATCTTCATCCGTTGGTTTGATGGCGACCGTACGCGCGACTATTTGCGCATTACGATCGGAACCAACGAGCAGATCATGGCGCTGGTTGAGGCGCTCGAAGAAATTCTCGGAAAGTAGAACGAGCGTCTCGCTCGTTTCTGGAGTTTGGTTTGCGGAACGTTGAACGAGCGTCTCGCTCGTTTCCCGCCTCAGCGGGTCTGCCGGAGGCAGAAAGGCAAGCGGGACGCTTGCTCTACCTTAGGGAAAATGAAAATGACGAACTGTCCGAACAAAGAAAAAAATCTGGCGTCCTGCAGTTGTACGTACAGTTGCGCAAAAAGGGGGCTGTGTTGCGAGTGCGTAGCGTATCACCGCGCCAAGGGACAGATTCCCGGTTGCTTTTTCTCAAAAGCAGGCGAAGCAACCTACGACCGTTCTGCCGCCGCGCTTTGCCGCGACTGCGGCACGCGCTGATGATTCGCTATTTTTGTGCGGCGGTGAAAGTGGCGAAGGCCTTGATTTCCTGATGGAGTGCTTCGAATGCTTTCGTTTTTTGCAGGCGGGCGTAGAGTTCTTTTTCGGTAGCGAGCTGGTCGGCGATGGCTTTGGGGTCGAGCACCATGAGCGCGTAGGCGGTGAAGGTGTGGCCTGTGGCTTCGTATTTTAATGTCTGTGCGATACTTCCGCTGATCTGTTTTGTGAGCATCTTCTCGGCGTTATTGAATCCTGAAAGGAATAGCGAATCGAAGGGGATCCCGGTTTCTTCTGAGAAGGCTTTCTCCAGTATGGTGAGGCGGGTCAGCAACAGCTGGGTCAGTTCTTTGCGCCCGTTTACTTTGGCTTTGTTGAGCGCCAATTCGAGGCTTTTTGATTCTCCAGTGCCGACGGCGGCCAGCCCGCCAGCGCCGATCAGGGTGGCTGACAGTTTTTGCATTTCTTCCGGTAGCGATGACGGAATCACTGGTGCGGGGATTTGTTCTGCTGTAACCGGTGCAGAAGCGGGGGGTGCTTCAGGCAGGGGTGTGACGGTTGGAGCCGGTTTAGTTGTTGCACAGCCGGACAGCAGGGCGGCGACAACGGCGAGAGAGGCAAAAAACAATGATTTTTTCATAATGGTGCTCTTTTTTCGGTCAGCGGTTATTTTCCCGCATTTTCAACCGGAACAAAATAGAGCATTCGCGAAAGGGCCGCAACCGATAAATCGGGTGTTTCGGCTTGAGATAACGAGTTCCTATCCTTATAACCGAGGCCTATTTTTCCCACGGAAAGGAAGGTTCATGCATATAGTCGTTTGTATTAAACAGGTTCCGGATTCGGATAAGGTCACGATTGACCGTGAGACCAACCGTCTCAACCGCGCCGGCGTGCCGAGCATTATTAACCCTTTTGATGAAAACGCGCTGGAAATGGCGTTGCAGCTTAAGGATAAGCATGGCGGCAAGATTACCGTCATCTCCATGGGGCCGCCGCAAGCCGAAGAAGCGCTTCGTACGGCACTTTCGCACGGCGCAGACGATGCGATCCTGATTTCCGATCGTAAGTTCGGCGGCGCAGACACCTGGGCTACTTCTTATACCATCACGCTGGCGCTCAAGAAGCTGTCCGAGCCGGTTGATCTGATTCTTTTTGGTAAGCAGGCGATCGATGGCGATACCGCTCAGGTGGGCCCGGGTGTTGCCCATTTCTATGGCGTACCGATGATCACCTATGCCAAATCGTGCGAAGTAACCGGAACGGGTTTCCGCGTTCAGCAGGTAACCGATCACGGTTATAACGTCTGGGATGTCGAGAAACCGGCTGCGCTGACGGTGGTTAAAGAGGCCAATTCTTTGCGTATGCCGTCACTTAAGAAAAAGATGGCTGCCAAAAAAGCCGAGATTCCGGTCTGGGGCGTTGAGCAACTTCAGCCTGAAGAAGCCAAAATCGGATTGGCTGGTTCGCCGACCAAGGTGAACAAGGTTTTTGCTCCGCCAGTGAAGCTCAACAAGGAAATTCTTTCCGGCGAGCCGGCGGATATGGTCAAAGAACTTATTTTTAAACTGCGGGAGAAGAAGGTCCTATGAGCACCAATAAAGAAATCTGGGTTTACGCGGAACAAGAGAACGGCAAGCTGGCTGGTGTGGTTTTTGAATTGTTGTCCGAAGGGCGCAAGCTGGCAGCCAAATCGGGATTTACCCTTTGTGCCGTGCTCGCCTCCGCCAACGGCAAGCCGATGCATCAGGAGCTGTTCAACTACGGCGCGAAGAAAATCTATAACGTGGAAGATCCCAAGCTGGATACCTACCAGAACGACTATTTCTCCAAAGTTATGGCCGATCTGATTGTGGCGCAGAATCCGGAAATCGTCCTCTACGGAGCCAGCACCATCGGTCGCAGTTTGGCTCCGACCGTTGCGGTCATGGGTTGGGCCGGCCTCACGGCCGACTGCACCGAGCTCGACTTCGATACCGAGCGCGGAATTCTTCTTCAGACACGTCCGGCTTTCGGCGGCAATATCATGGCCACCATTATCTGTCCGGATCACCGTCCGCAGATGTCAACGGTTCGTTCCAACGTTTTCAAAAAAGAGCGCGTCAGCGAGCACGAAACCGGTGAAGTGGTCGATATAAAGATCGACCTTTCCGGCATCAAAGAGCGCATGAAACGGGTCGAAAGCGTTGTCGAAGAAGTCAACACCGTTGACCTTAAAGCCGCCGAATACATCGTTTCCGGCGGACGTGGTGTCGGTTCGCCTGAAAACTTCAAGGTAATCGAAGGATTGGCTGGTGCTCTTGGCGGCGCGGTCGGCGCTTCGCGTGCCACCGTGGATGCAGGCTGGATCTCGCATCACCATCAGGTTGGACAGACTGGCAAAACCGTTTGCCCGCTGGTTTATATTGCCTGCGGCATCTCCGGAGCCATTCAGCACTTGGCCGGCATGCAGAGCGCTGATTTGATTATCGCGATCAACAAAGATGCCGATGCACCGATTTTTGACGTGGCCGACTTCGGTCTGGTTGGTGACCTGCACCAGATCGTGCCGGAATTCACCAGGCAGATTAATGCATTAAGAGCATAATAGACCTCTTCATGAGATGAGTGATGACACATCCATAATCCCGATTGAGCGGGTCGAGCAGTCGATCTATCTGATTCGGGGGCACAAAGTGATGCTGGATCGTGATCTGGCTGTACTTTACGGCGTGAAAACAAAGGCTCTGAATCAGGCCGTGAAGCGAAATGCGGATCGTTTTCCGTCCGATTTTGTGTTCAGGCTGTCTGATGACGAAACGAAAGAACTGGTCACAATCTGTGACCGGTTCCTTACGCTCAAGCACTCTGTTGGCTTTCATGTGCGCGAAGAGCCGGGTGTTTATAGGGTTCTAAAAATTTCGTAAAAACAGGAATTACAACCTTGGAAAACATCATCATCATCGGAACGGGGCCGGCCGGTTTAACCGCCGCTGTTTATACGGCGCGCGCCAATCTTAATCCGTTGGTGATCGAAGGATTCCAACCCGGCGGGCAGCTCACAACCACGACGGAGGTGGAAAATTTCCCGGGATTTCCGGAAGGGATTTCCGGCGTGGAGCTGATGGATATTACCCGCAAACAGGCCGAACGCTTCGGTACACGGTTTAAATCCGGCGAGGTGGTTTCGGCCTGCCTGACTTGCCGTCCGCACAGCATCACATTGAGTGATGGCGAGAAGATTGAAGCAAAAACCATTATCATTGCCACCGGCGCCAGTGCACAGTATCTCGGCATCGAATCGGAACAGAAGCTGATTGGGCGCGGCGTTTCCGGCTGTGCCACCTGTGATGGTGCATTTTATCGCGAGGTTCCGGTTGCCGTGGTCGGCGGCGGCGATACGGCCATGGAAGATGCGCTCTTCCTCACACATTTTGCCTCCAAGGTTACCGTTATTCACCGGCGCGATCAGTTCCGCGCATCCCAGATTATGGTGGATCGCCTGCTGGCGCATCCGAAAGTCGAAGTGATTTGGGATTCGGTCATTGACGAAGTGCTGGATGTTGCCAAAAATGAAGTGACCGGTCTGAAAATCCGTAATATCAAAACCAATGCGATTTCTGAACTGCCGGTGAACGGGCTCTTCGTCGCCATCGGTCACAAGCCGAATACGAAGCCATTTGTTGGACAGCTTGATATGGATCATGCAGGGTATTTGGTTGCCAAAAATACCCGCACCAATATTGATGGTGTGTTTGCGGCGGGTGATGTGCAGGATTCAGTCTATCGGCAGGCGATCACGGCGGCCGGCTCGGGTTGTATGGCTGCGCTGGAGGCTGAACGCTATTTAGGAAGCATGGGGTAATTCAAAGTTCAGAGTTCCGGGTTTAGAGTTGCGTGTTTGAACCGAGAACCCTGAGCAGAGAACTGAGAACAGAGAACTGAAATAAGGAGAACAGTATGGGTGAAATCAATTATGGACTGACGGAAGAGCAACTCGAAATCCGGGCCATGCTCGATGAATTCGGTAAAGAACGTGTTGTACCCGTTCGTGCCGAGCTGGACGAAAAAGGCATCTTTCCTTCGGACTTGCTCAAAGAGCTCGGCAAGATGGATATGATGGGCCTTTACATCGACGAGGCTTACGGAGGAATGGGCGTGGGACATCTTGGTTTCTGCGTTGCTGTTGAAACCCTCAGCAAATATTGCATCGGCGTTTCCGTATCGTATGCCGCCAATGCCCTCGGCGCTGACCCGATTATCATCGGCGGTTCTGAAGAGCAGAAGAAAAAATATCTGTCTCCGCTCGCCACCGGCGAAAAATGGGCCGCTTTCGGTCTGACTGAACCAAATGCCGGTTCTGATGCGGGTGGTATTGCCACGACCGCTGTCAAAAAAGGTGACAAATACATCCTCAACGGCACCAAACAATGGATCACCAACGGCGGCGAAGCCGACACCTACACGATTCTGGCTGTCACCAATAAAGCCAAAGGCGCCCGCGGCGTCTCCTGCTTTATTGTTGAAAAAGGTATGCCCGGGTTCAGTTTCGGCAAAAAGGAAGACAAGCTCGGTATCCGTGCTTCCGCCACCCGTGAGCTTATCTTCCAGGACTGCGAAGTTCCGGCAGAAAACCTAATCGGTAAAGAAGGCATGGGCTTCCTGCTTGCCATGAAGACCTTTGACATTTCCCGTCCGGGTATTGCCGCGCAGGGCGTGGGTCTGGCGCAAGGTGCATTGGATGAAGCGGTCAACTATGCCCGCGTTCGCCACCAGTTCGGCCGTCCGATCATTGCCAACCAGGGCTTGCAGTGGATGCTGGCCGACATGGCGATGAAAGTTGAAACTGCCCGCGCCATCACCTATGCCGCTTGTAATACAATCGACGGTGGTGAAAAGGATGTCTCTAAAATATCCGCCATGTGCAAATGTTATGCTGGCGATGTGGCTATGTCCGTTACCACCGATGCCTTGCAGGTTTTCGGCGGTTACGGCTTCATGAAAGAATATCCGGCTGAAAAGATGATGCGCGACGCCAAGATCCTCCAGATCTACGAAGGCACCAACCAGATTCAGCGCGACGTCATCGGCGCGGCACTCATCAAAGAGTACGCCTCGAAGGCCCGTTAACTTCCAAAGGTTGGAAACGCAAGCCGCTCCGGAAACGGAGCGGCTTTTTTGCCTAAATTAAACCCGAACGAAGTGAGAGGCATTATTTTTATAATCTGCTGCACCTGAAAAA
>JBILEA010000334.1:0-2922 GCA_044352355.1 Pontiellaceae bacterium
CTTGGCAAGGTTGGAGCCGCCGCCGGAATCGGACGGGCGTTTTTCTTTCAGTTGAGTGAGGATGGATTATCGATTGATCAGACCGTCGAATGGTGTGCGGACGGCGTATCTTCCGGGGGTATAGAATTAATGCGCCGGACAAGGTTATCCATTCCCTGGTTGATGGGAAAACTTCGGGAACAGCACTTGGTTGCTGTTGAAACTGTTTCGGCGATGGAGCCGAAAGCCTCGGTTGAACAGCAGCTTCTGACTGAACTGGGCGTTCAGTCGGCTCTGTTTGTTCTAGTTTCGGATCGTGGAACCCCGGCGGGCATCGTCGGTCTTGCCAATATGCAGGGCGACCGTCCGTGGCATTCAGATGATTTTGAAATACTTCATGCGGTGTCCGATTGTATCTGGGCTGTGATGGCCAGCGGTAACCTTGTCCGCACGCCGAAGTTTTCGCATCAGGAGTTTGAAACGGCTCTGCAAGAAGCGGGGGTCGGGTTCTGGCAGTGGGATATTTCTTCCGGCCATACAACGTACAATGGAACCTGGTGCGCGATGCTGGGGTATTCTCCGGAAGAGGTTGAGTCCCGCGTAGAATTCTGGAAAAAGCGGATTCATCCGGACGACTTTCAACAAGCGATCGAGCAACTGGATCGGTATTTGCGCGACAGCTCGTCGGTCTATCAATCTGAATTCCGTATTCGCCATAAGGATGGGCGCTGGATATGGGTACAGAGCAAGGGGCGGATTACAGCCCATGATACGCAGGGAAGTCCGATGCGTATGGCTGGAACGCATCTTGATATTACTCGGCAGAAAGCATCCGAGTTGCGTATGCAGGAGGCCAAAGAAAGGACAGAAAAGTCGAATTTGGTTAAAAGTGAATTCTTATCCGATATGAGCCATAGGTTGCGTACACCAATGAATAGCATTCTTGGCGCGGGGCAGATGCTTAAACGGGAAGTGCAAGGTGCAGCGCTGAGAGATATGGCGGATACGATTCTACAGAGCAGTGATGAGATGATGGAGCTCATTGATGCCGTTCTCGATATTCCCGGCTTAAAGAACGTAAGCGCAGAAACCGATCATGCCAAAGCAACTGTCCGTGCCGACAGCACTCCCGGCGGGCCTGCAGTGCTGATTGCCGAAGATAATCCCGCCAACCGTGAAGTGCTCAGTCTGATGCTTCAGCGGTTAGGTTGCAGGACTGAAAAAGCTGCCAATGGACTGGAGGCCGTTGAGGCGGCCGGACGGAAGTCGTTTGATTTTATTTTCATGGACATTGAAATGCCTGTCATGAACGGACTGGATGCCGTGCGAGAGATCCGCCGTAAGGAGGTGTCAGAAGGTCGTCATCCGTCCATTATCTGTGCGGCAACAGCCTATGCGCGTCCCGGTGACCGGGAAAAGTATCTTGCGGTGGGAATGAATGAATATTTACCCAAACCGATCGGTATGGAATCGCTCTCCGTTGTTCTTGAAAAATATATGCCGAAAGAAAAATAAGATTACATTCAAGATAGAAACAAAAATTCACGAATGACTGTATCACAGAAAATGAAAAGCTTGCGGGGTCACCCGCCCGAGCGAGGGGGCGAGATTACGCCCCTGAGTTTTCGTAACGCGACTTGGCTGGTTTGTCTTCTTCTGGCCGCGGGACTGCTCACTACAACGCTGGCTGTACGCCATGCAAAAGCGACGGTTGATCTGGCGGCGGAAAGAGATTTTGAATCCGTATGTAACGAAATTCGGGGAAAAGTTCTAGATCGGCTCTCTGCTCACGAACAGATACTTCGCAGTGGAGCTGCATTTTTAGAAAGCTCTACCGGTGTCGGCCGTCAGGAATGGAAAACTTTTACTGAGCGGCAGAAAGTCGAACAACAGCTTCCCGGTATTCAAGGAATTGGCTTTGCCATGCTGATTCCCCGGCAGAAACTGGAGCAGCACATTCAGGAAATTCGCGCCGAAGGCTTTCCGGCGTATCAGGTGCGCCCGGAGGGCGAGCGAGAACTTTACACATCGATCATCTATCTCGAACCCTTTACAAACCGTAACCTTCGCGCTTTCGGTTATGATATGCTGAGCGAACCGGTGCGTCGGGAGGCAATGGAGTGGGCGCGGGATCAGGATGTCGCGGCTCTTTCAGGGAAAGTCACTTTGGTTCAGGAAACGGATAAAGAGATCCAAGCCGGCACCCTGATGTATGTCCCGGTTTACCATACGGGGATGCCTCGCGGGACGGAGGACCAGCGCCGCGCGGCCATCATGGGGTGGGTTTACAGTCCCTACCGGATGACGGATCTCATGCAAGGCATTCTGGGAAGATGGGATCTGACAACCTCGCAACGCATCCATCTGCAGGTTTTTGACGGCATCCAGAGTAATACTGCATCATTACTTTATGACTCCCAGTCAGTTGGCGGCTCATCCCGCAGTTCAACAGATGGACTTAGATTCCAGATGCCGGTCACAGCTGCCGGACGGAGTTGGATTTTGTATTTTGCCAAGGCGACGACTCGCTTAGACGCCGCCGGATACGGCGGTGTATGGGGTATTGCTGTTGCTGGAGCCGTTGTCAGTCTGCTGCTGGCCGGGCTGCTGCTTACATTGCAAAACACCCGATTGGAAGCCAAACGAATTGCTGATGAGTTAACCAGGAGTTTGCAATCGACTGCACGCCGTCTGGCACTGGCCACTTCGGCGGGTGGGGTGGGGGTTTGGGATTACGAGGTCGACACCAACACACTGATCTGGGACGACCAGATGTTCAATTTGTACGGAATCACCCGCGAACAGTTTACTGGGGCCTATGAGGCCTGGACGGCGGGTGTTCACCCGGATGATCGGCAGCGCGGCGATGAGGAAATACAAATGGCGCTGCGCGGCGAGAAAGAATTCGATACCGAGTTTCGCGTGCTTTGGCCGGACGGAACC
>JBILEA010000335.1:0-2921 GCA_044352355.1 Pontiellaceae bacterium
ACTTCTTGTTTTTTTGCACTATTTTCAACACCCGCTACGCTCAAGACACAAAGAACTCTAAGCTTTGTGCCCTTCGGGTCTTTGTGTTTAATTTGGTTGGCGGCTATGCCGCGCTGGGTATTCTGTGGTTTAAATACTATTCAGATTGATTCCGTATAAGATGGGTGTTCATCGCGGTCATTCGCCGGGCGGCGCTCAACCGTTGCATAAACCCGTTCAATCAAGTTCGTACTAGTCCTTTTTTATTGACGATTCCCCGGGACGGCTCTCCACCGTCCCGTCGTCGTGCTCATCCAGCTTGACCGCGCGCAAATCGCGAAACATCCGCCGGGCATCCCGTACTCCGCCACCGATAATCCAGACCGTCATGCTGATTCCAAGAATGACACTGACCCATACCTTAAAGGCCCAGATTCCACACCACACCCCATCCGGCATTTTCCAGAAGATATTTACCGTCGTAACGACCACGAACAGGAGCCACCAGCCCATGCTCCAGTAGAAGGTGGCCCAGAAAAGCACTTTATCCGACCGGGTGAACTCATGATTGAGCCCTAACATCTGGCCGAGATTGCGCCGCCCTGGGATGCGGGCGTTGCCATGAACCACATCCTGTTCGACCGCATATTTCCCGCGGTGCAGCAACCAGTCCATGTCAAAGTCAGTTCGCGGGCCGAGCAGTGAAACCAGTACGTAGCTCAGTGAAGCCGAAATTATCGCAATAAAGCTCATATAAGTTCCGTTTATCGGAAATTTTTCCGCATGAGCGGCCAGCCAAGCGTTCTCCGGAAAACGGTCGATCAACAGCGGAGCCAGTTGGTTCGGCCAAAGTTGCTGTAAGGTAATTCCACCCAGTGCAAGGCTGGAACCAAGCAACATAGCAACCCAAGCCGCCGCCGTTGTGCCACGATTCCAGTAGAGTCCGCCAATAACCACAGCGCCAGCACCGGCAAGATAAACCGCCCCCGTCACCGCGAAAAACATGTATATGAAATCTTTGAGAGGGAAAAGCAGGCTGAAGGTAAACCCGAAAAGGGCAACCCCAACAATGGATAAGCGCAGCCAAAGCATGTGGGTTTTGGCTTCCAGCGGTTTTTTTCGCAGCGGCATCACCACATCCTGAATGAAAATCGCCCCCCATGAATGAATAGCGGTATCGTCGCAGCCAACTGCTGTGGCAAAAAGCGCCGCGCCGAACAGCCCCATCAATCCGACCGGTAGCGTATTAAACAGAAACAGCGGAACGGTCATTTGCGAGCGGATCGTAGGATCCTGAATCGCTTGGATCTGCGCCAGAATCGGACGGGCCACCTCAGAAAATTTAGGCAGATGCAACACCGCGTAGGCCGCTAAAGGGATCAATAGCATACATAGCGACTGCGCCTGCATCCGCCAGCTAGATAGGATTCCTGCCATTTTGGATTCATGGGGTGTTTTCCCCGCACTGGAATAGCCGCTAGTGCCCTGCCACGATCCACGGACGTATATCATCGTAAATATACCGATCAGGAAATAAAAAATATTGAAGTCGGCAACCTTTCCGGTCTTGAATGGATTGATCATTGATTGGCCTTCGGGTGCCATTTGAAGACCGGCGAGCAGGTCTCCCCATGAGAGATGATGGAGCAGATAGAGTCCCACGATCACAAATACGATGAGTGAGAAAGAGCCGGTGACAAAGTCAGCGATCATAATGGTGATCTGTCCGCCGGAGAGTGCGACAAACAGCGCCACCGAAAGATAAATGGCCATAACGGTGGGAAACATGGGCACCGCAAGACTGCCCAGGTGCCAAACCTCCGGCAGGCCGAAGCAATAGATCATCACCCGAGAGCTGACCGCCGGGAAAATACCAAAATTAATGACGCCGGAGATCCAGCCTAAAATCCCCGCCGCGAAACGGAACCGCCGGCTGTAGCGCCGTTCAAAAAACTGCGCCAGCGTCATGGAGCGCGTCTGGCGGTAGCGGTAGGTAACGAACCCGGTCAGCGCTAAAAATATTGAAACCGGTATGGCCATCAGCCCCCACCACTGAGAACAAAAGCCAGCTTTGTATAACATCTCCCACATGGCCGCAAAAGAAATGACCCCTCCAATGCCGACCGCCACCGTGAGTAAATAGCGTCCAGCCAACCGGTTCGCCGAAAGAAAATCGGCCACACTGCGGGAGTACTTTTGAGCCGAAAACGTCATCCATACCAGCAAACCCGCCACCAACCCAATAATACTCCAATCAATCCAATGCATAATCTAAACCCTCTCTTGTTATCTGATCATACGGTCATTATTAAACCACAAAACTCCTACCAGCAGATCAGGACACCCCTCACTGTTTGCTCAACATTTTCAATTGTAAACGCCGGTAGAACTTCTATTCTATCCTACTTATTCCGATCCACCTATACCATTTTACTGCCAACTGTATCATCATTCTGCCATTTCCAGATCATTCCGCAGGGCGCGGACAGAATAGACACTTCACTCCGGATGCAAGGGCTGACGCTCTGTCCGTTCTGCAATT
Organism: Pontiellaceae bacterium; assembly: GCA_044352355.1. Taxonomy (GTDB): domain Bacteria; phylum Verrucomicrobiota; class Kiritimatiellia; order Kiritimatiellales; family Tichowtungiaceae; genus Tichowtungia. The sequence goes on from JBILEA010000335.1 coordinate 2,522, forward strand.
ACAGATCAACGGATTTCACGAATAGCTTCGTATGTGGCAACGGTGTTTCCGATGGAGATGTCCGGCTGTTCAGGAAAAGGCGTTGTCTTTTTCAGACATCGAAAACGTCCGATGAAAGCAGTCGACAGAACCAAGGCTGATAACGAACGTATCCACTCTAATCCTATAAAATGAGTTGCGTCGTTTCCTTCATGAAATGCACTAAGCGGATTCCGTGTAAAAACGTCTGCGTAGTGCCGGACAGATATTTTCACTGCCACTGGTTTCACAAATACATCCATACCCCGTGACGCCCAAACCTCTCTGAGTCCTTACCGGTCGACGCGCGCACCGGCACCCGCGACGATTTTCTTCACTTCCCCAAAAGCTTCCACGTGGCATCTGCGGCCCGTATACCGAC
>JBILEA010000083.1:0-10240 GCA_044352355.1 Pontiellaceae bacterium
ACAGGACGGACGGGATAATCTGGTTTCTGTGCTGCGCGCCAACGGATATACCACGGCGCACATCGGGAAATATCATCTGGCGGATCATCATCTGCTGTTTTCTTCAAAGCAGTGGAACGATGCGGGACTGAAGACCTATCCGCAAAACGCCGACCCCCGCAAGGATCCCGAGGTCAATGCCGCAATGAAGGCGAATCACGAATGGTGGTGCGAGCGGATTAAAGAAGATGGTTTTGATTATGCCGATGCGGTTTATGCAGCCAATACGCGCGAGTTGTTCAACGATTTTCTCAATGTCCACAATGTCGAATGGACCACGGATGCGGCGGTCCGGTTTATCCGGGGGCGGGAGGGGCAGGGGCAGCCGTTTTTCCTGTCGGTCAATACAACCTACCCGCACGGGCCGAAACCGGAGTGGAAACGGGGTGAGCGCTTCCCGTTTTCGCTGGATGCCGATGTGCAGCTGACGGGGGAGGGGTATGTAACGGACCGGGATTTAAGCGGGGTTCTTGCCGGGGAGACCCGGGAGAGCGTCAAGCGGTTTTTGAATCAGCCGGGGATGAGTGAGAAAGCGCCGTTCGCCGCATGGTGGGATGCCGGGGTTGGCGCTATCCTGAACACCTTGAAGGAGACCGGACGGTATGAAAACACGCTGGTGATCTATATTTCCGACCACGGCCTCAATGACGGCGGAAAATCGACGCTTTATGAGACCGGCATCCATGTGCCGCTGCTGATTCAGTGGCCTGAGCGGATTGCCGGCGGTCAGGAATATCATCCGGTGGTCGGAAGCATTGATCTGGCCCCGACCCTTTTTGAGGCCTGCGCTCTTTCGGTGCCGGACGACTATTTGGTGGACGGCGTAAGTCTGGTGCCCGCACTCAAGGGGAGTTCGGAGCCGGTGCGTGATGCGCTGCTGATTCAAATGGGATATGCCCATGGCGTGAAGACCGATCGATGGAAATATATTGCCGTGCGCTATCCGGAAGAGATTGAGAAGAAAATCAGCGCGGGGATCAGGGACCCTTCATGGACTAATGCCGGATGGGAACAGCCGGAGCAACCCTATTGGGTCATGCACTATCAGTTAGCGAAGCAGTCCGCTGATGCCAATCCGCACTATTTTTCCCGCAACCAGCTCTTTGACCTGAAAAATGATCCGGAAGAGAAAAACAACCTCTTCGCGATCATGCCCGAAAAAGGAACGCAGATGAAACAGCATCTGGGTCAGGCGCTCCGGACGCATTTTCCTCATCGCCCATTCGGAGAATTCACCATCGGTGCGGATCCGGCTGCATTTAAGGCGGCTGCAAATGAGGTGTGGCATCCGGCACAAAAGGAACCGGCGGCTGAGCGATAAAAAACAGAATACGGTTGACGTTCAGTGCATGAAAGTGCGTTGTTGACACTTTGTGTATGGAAGGGTATGGTTAAGGGTGTGACTGGGATATGTAAACTGAGGTGACCGAAGCCGGTGGTTTTTAGAAAGAAGGAAATATACATGAGGGTTAAAAGAATGAAGCTGGCGGTCTGGGTGTCTATGATCGTCTTTGTTGTGGTGATGGGGACAAGTTTTGGGTTGCCGCTATACGCCGGGGATGAACTGGGTGTCAGATTCAAGGAGAGAGAGTCAGCCCGGCTTTTGAATTCCACGATCGCGGCATCCGTGGGAGACGGCTATTTTAGAGAGGCTCTTGATGCCACATTGCTCTCTGTGAAGACCGAAAGAGCTTTGCCAGAGTACGGAATGGCTCCGGGAATTCCGTTGACCGTCGAGCTGTGGTGCAGGGTCAATCCGGGGAGCGGGTATAATGGAATCATTGCGAATGAATCTGGGGAATCAGTAACTCAGTGGCGGATCTATTCCACTCCTGAAGGCTATCCGGTTCTTTATGTTCCCGGAATGGAACCCTCGCTCATTGAACCTGAAAAAAAGAGTGAGCATTTAATTAAGCTGGGCGGCGGCGGCACCAGATGGCGGTACTTCGCAATGGTGTGGGACGGCGATTCAGCGTCTCTTTTTCTCGACGGGCGTGAAATTCTCAAGCAAAAGCTCGAGCCCAAGGGATTGGCGGGAAAATCTATCGGGGGAGTTCTGACGATCGGGCAGGTGATCGACGGCGATGACCGTATCGACTGTAACGGGCGCATCGATGAGGTGCGCATCTCCCGAACGGCTCGCTTGATTGGATCCGGCCTCAAGGAGGACGAAGTCCGTCGCCTGGGACCGTCCGGTCAGGCTCGATGGGAGGTGGATAAAAAGTATTTTCAACCTTTTGCCCTTGATGAGGACACGGTTGGCTTGTGGCGTTTTGATCCGGGAGTGGACGGAGCCCGCTTTCTTCTGGATGAATCGAAGAACGCCAACCATCTGCGTCCATCCGCTGCTGGACGTTTTTCCAAGAGTGAGCTGGACCGGGCGGACTACCGGGCCATGGCCGGCCCTGCTCCGCTGGATTCCGCGGCGGATGTGGTTCGTCTGTCGTCCGGTGAAATAGAGATTTCACCCTTGTTTCCCCTCTATTCGCTCAACGGAGAGTGGCAGATGGTCCAGACCGATGATTTGGATATCGGGCATGCCGGGGCATGGAGGGATGGAATACCTGCCCCTGTTCCGGGCAGTGTGCACACCGCATTATATAAAAGCGGAATTATCGCGGATCCTTATTTTGGGAGAAATCAGGAAACAACCGAGCCCTGGTCCAGAAAAACATACTTTTTGAAGAAGGATTTTCCACGCCCTCCAGCCGGACAGGATGAGACTCTTTTGTTTGAGGGAATCTGTAACCGGGCTGCCATTTGGCTGAACGGCGAGAAACTGGGTGATCACGAGGGTATGTTTATTCCGGTTTCATACCCGGTCCAGACGCGTTTGAAAGACAAGAACAGCCTTGTTGTGAAGCTTCATCCCGCGCTGAATTGGCGCCATACGGTTGTTTTCAATAACAGCTACGGGTGGCACTATGCCAAGTTTCCTCCGCTGGGCATCTGGCAGCCGGTGCACATTCATGGGGAGCCGGAGGTGAAAATAGAGCATCCGTTTATCGCGACACGGGACGCGCACGGAGGCACAATGGATCTGGTGGCGGAAATGTCCGGCCCGGACCAGGGTTGGGAGGGCGAGCTGATCGGCGTCATCGAGCCGGATAATTTCACCGGTGCAACCCATCACTTCAAAAAGCGAATCCGTGCCTCCGGAAGCGCGCACAAGGAGCATCTGCGTTTCGACATACCGGATCCACAGCTCTGGTGGCCGGTGGACATGGGTGCACCCAACCTCTATCGCCTTCGGCTGGCTTTTATGCCGGATGGAGGAGGACGGGCCGATTCACAGGAGCTAACCTTTGGTATCCGCACGGTCGAGAAGTTGCCGGTGGCCGGTCGTAAGCATTCCAATGTGTTCGACTGGACCTTTGTCATCAATGGCCGTCCAATATTTATTAAGGGAGCCGGATGGTGCACGCTGGATGCCATGATGGACTTTTCCCGCGAGCGGTATGAGCGGTTTATTGCACTGGCGGCCGACCAGCACGTTCAGATGCTCAGGGCGTGGGGCAGCGGAATGGTCGAAACGGACGACTTTTATGATTTGTGTAACCGGTATGGCGTTATGGTGCTCCAGGAATGGCCCGCGGCCTGGAATTCACATGAAATACAGCCGTATGATATGATGAAGGAGACCGTGCGCGCAGGAATCCTGCGGCTTCGCAATCATCCTTCCCTCGTTCTTTACGGCGCGGGCAACGAGTCCTCTCTGCCCGTAGGCAAAGCCATCGACATGATGGGGCGGCTGGCTGTTGAGTTGGATGATACTCGCGATTTTCATCGTGGTCAGCCTGATGGAGGAAGCCTGCACGACTACAAGTTCTACTGGGGCCGAAACCATATTGATAGCACTTTGCAGATGAAGTCCATATTTTGGGGTGAGTTCGGCGCGGCGAGTTATCCGGATTATGAGTCGGTCATGAGGTTCATGCCGGATGATGAAAAAAGCCTGTGGCCCGTGAATACAGAGATGGAAGGAAGCTTCACCTACCACACCCCAACCTTCGACCTGCCATGGTTCAATCGGGCAGGGGGGTTGGACTGGAAGTGTCTTTCGCATGCGGCCGGATATTTCACTGAGGGTGCGACCATGCAGGACTTCATTCGGGGAACGCAAGTGGCGCAGGCGGTCGGTGTCCGCCATGCGTTGGAACGGTCGCGGACGCGCTGGCCCTACAGCACCGGAGCTCTCTATTATAAGCTCAACGACAACGCTCCGGCGGCTTCCTGGGCAACGATCGACTGGTATGGAGCGCCCAAGATCGGGCATTATCTGATCAAGCACAGCTTTGCACCGCTGGTGGCGGTGGGTGTTCACGATGAATCGCACGTGTACGGTTCGGAGCTGAATCTTCCCGTCTTCCTTCTGGATGATGCGGGTGCTTTGGGTGACAAAAACTGGGAAGTGCAGGTCAGGGCTTATGGGGCCGACCTTAAGCCGATTAAGGATATGCGGGTGAGCGGGTCCGGAACAATTGAAAGGGTGAAGTTGCTTAGCGATTTTTCCCTCGATGCAGAGCAGACAAAGCATGCACCGCTGTTCTTTGTGCTGGACGTGCTGGTCGAGGGCAGTCTGGCGCAGCGCAACTACAACTTCATCAACTTTGAGACGAAAAAGGACTGCCTTTTCCAGCTTCCCAAAACTTCGGTGACGATGCAGACGCGCGGGGAAAACCAGATCACGCTGACCAACACAGGAAATGTACCAGCCGTGGCGGTCAACATTCGACGACCCGGGCATCAGGATACGTTCACCGCCGCCGACAACTACATCTGGCTGGAGCCGGGCGAGTCGAAAACCATCAAGGTGAACGTTACTCAAGGGCTGTCCTTGAAAGGATGGAATTTGTAGAGAACGGCGATGTCCATGAGGAACAAATGGGTGGGAATATAAAAAAAGGGATGAAAATCAGGTTGATGAGAAAAAAAGCGTGGATAATCGCTATAGGGTCAGGGCTCGTTCTGATGTCTCAATGGGCCTCTGCGCGCATCATCTATTCCAATGACTTTAAAGCAGTGGAATTCAAGGCGACCGGGGTTGGTGCTTCTGCGTACAATCTGGCGGAAATATCCGCTGGGCGGCTTGTGCCCACCGCTACTAGCGGCAATCTCTCTGGTTTTCGTGTCGATCTGACTGCATTGGGTTTGGCAACCGACTCCAATGTGACGGCCGTTCAAGTGACGATCACAGGAAAAGCTCCGCTCAATGCGGATGGGGCGAATTACCTTGGTCTGGCTTTTCAGACTGGCAGCAGTTATAATGTGAATGACTTTGGCAACCCCGTCATAGGCATAGAGGGGAATGGCTATCTTAAAGCGGCCGGTGGTGCAGGCTTTGTCACTACTGCCAATGTTCTTCCCAGGGTGAACTTGGCGGCAAATTTTACATCCGGCGCCGAGTTCACGATGTCGCTGTGCTATAATAAAAGCGGAACGATCGATACGTGGTATAACGGCGTGCAGATTCACACCAATCAGGCGATTGACTCAACCGCAGCACCTTTACTTTCTTACGCCACGGTTGCGTTCAGGACCTTGAGTTTTCCAAATGGCGTCAATCTGGATACAATCACAATCGAAGCGATTCCGGAGCCAGCGGTGTTGAGCATCGATCCGATATTCAACGACGGGGCCGTGCTGCAATGCGACATGCCGGTGAATGTCTGGGGTAAAGCCGATCCGGGTTCGACCGTAACCGTCACGTTTTCCCCTTCATCAGACTCAGAGAATGCGGAACAGGAAAAAACGACAGTTGCGAACCCGGAGGGGAAGTGGCAGGTTCAGCTCGATCCGATGTCGAGATCATCCGAAGCGCATGTGCTAACCGTTCGCTCTTCGCTCGCCACCCGACACGTGACAATCTCCAATGTAGTCGTTGGAGAGGTTTGGTTGGCATCGGGGCAGTCCAACATGCTCTTCCCGTTGGCAGAGAGTTACGGCGGCGATGTGTTTCTAGACAAGACGATTCCGGATATCCGGTTTGTGCGGGTGCCGACGGGGGACACCTTGCCGCCGGTGGGAATGAGTTCCGTGCAGCTTGCCTGGAACGTGTTTACCCCGCCTCAAAACCTGGCGATCTCCGGGGTAGCCTTCTATTTTACCAGGATGCTTCAGGGTAAGGTGGGCGGACCCATCGGAGTTATTCTGAGTGCTGTCGGAGGAACTCCATGCGAGGCGTGGACTCCCTTATGGGCACTGGAGGGAAAGCCGGAACTCAAGCATTACGCCGATAGAGTAGAGAGCGGGATCACATCCGGTACAAGGGAGCCGACCGTATTGTATGAGAACATGATCGCTCCGCTTGTGCCTTACACTGCCCGCGGTGTCATTTGGTATCAGGGAGAGGGTAACGCATTCAATCCTGATGAATACAAAGTCTTGTTTCCATCTATGATCGAGGCCTGGCGCAAGGCGTGGGATCGCCCGGACTGGCCATTCCTATTCGTGCAACTTGCTACCTACGGAGGAAGACTTCACAATGACTGGGCGGGCCTTCGCGCGGCTCAAACCTTCACGCGCGATACGGTTCCGCATACGGGCATGGCGCTGGCCATTGACTACGGGGACAAAGAGGATATTCATCCTCGTGCCAAGCAGCCGGTCGGCGAGCGTTTGGCTCGCCTTGCACTGGATCAGGTTTATGGAAGATCCATTGCCTCGCGCGGACCCGCATTCCAAAAGTTGGAGAGAAAGAGTAGCGGGGTGCATGTCGTTTTCCAGCATACCGAAGCCGGCCTGGAAACGTCCGACGGGAATCAGGACGTGCCGGGATTTGAGGTTGCCGGTGCCGATGGGGAGTTTTATCCGGCACAGGCGAGCATCATTTCGAAAAGTACGGTGGGGCTGACTTGCGCAGAAGTCAAGCAGCCGGTTACCGTTCGTTATGCATGGCACAACTGGATTGAGCCGCCGGTCACACTCCAGAACAGCGAGGGCCTTCCCGCTGAGCCCTTTCTGGATTCCGTTCAGAAAGGTGTCTTGTACATTTCGTTTTAAACTGCAGAAAAAATAAAAACGGTTGACATGCGATGCATGGGGGTGTATGGTTGGTTCATTAAATCAGAGATATGGGGTCTTTGATGTTGTTAAAACATAGAAAAGGAGAAGGTATGAAGGCGATGAGAGGAAGTATATTAGCGGGTTTATTTTTTCTGGTTGCGGGAGCGGGGGCGGATGTCATCTACTCCAACAACTTCAGCGGGACGGAATTCAAGGCGACCGGGGTTGGTGCTTCTGCGTACAATCTGGCGCAAATATCAGCTGGGCGGCTTGTGCCCACCACTAATAGCGCCAATCTCTCTGGTTTTCGTGTCGATCTGACTGCATTGGGTTTGGCAACCGACCCCAATGTGACGGCCGTTCAAGTGACGATCACAGGAAAAGCTCCGCTCACTGTGGATGGGGCGAATTACCTTGGTCTGGCTTTTCAGGGCAGCGATAGTTATAATGTGAATACGTTTGGCAACCCCATCATGTCAATAAACGGGACAGGCCTTCTTAATGCGGGCGGTGGTGCTGGCTATGCCAATAATTATGTCGGCGGTGTGAGCCAGGGAGCGAATTTCACCTCCGGCGGCGAGTTCACGATGTCGCTGCGCTATAATAAAAGCGGAACGATCGATACGTGGTATAACGGCGTGCTGGTTCACGATAATGTGACCATTGCCCCGTCCACCAGCCCTACACTGAAATACGCCGTGGTTGCGTTCAGGAACTTAAGTTTTCCAAATGGCGCCAATCTGGATACAATCACAATCGAAGCGATTCCGGAGCCGACGACGGTCGGACTGTTTACGATCTCTTCTGCCGCGCTTCTGCTGTTTCGCCGGATCATAGGGTCTTAAATACCTCAGGATAGGACAAAGATCCCGGGCTGTTCCCGGGATTTTTTTTGCCGTATGCCGCAGTTTTTACTGAGCGGTTGATGCTGCGCGCAACGGACTAAGATGCTGGAAGGCAAAGGAGTTTTGCGGCGCAGTATCTGCGCCGGTGGGGTTGTCGCTCGTCGCCGGTCTGACAAAACACCGAGACGTAAAAAAGAAAGAATACGGATGAAACAAATGACCACGCTGGGATTTTTAACAACAGGATTTATGTTCGCGGTTTCCCTGCCGGACAGTGTTCGCGCCGACGGTCTCGCATCGCCGAATATTATTCTGATTTTAACGGATGATCAGGGGTGGAGCCAGACCTCCGAATGGATGGACCCATTGGTTAAGCAGTCAAAATCCGATTATCTGGAAACGCCAAATATGGACCGAATTGCCCGTGAGGGAATGCGGTTCACCAGCGGGTACTCTCCGGCTCCGCTGTGCACCCCGACCCGCAGAAGTATTCTTTGCGGAACGTCCGCCGCCCGCAGCGGCACGGAATTTCCCAGTGAGACCGGCTGGGTTCCGCACAAGCACATCACGGTTCCCAAGGCGATGAGGATGGCCAATTCGGCCTATGCCTGTGCGCATTTCGGGAAATGGGGTGGCCAATCCATGATTTCCACTCCGGAAGAGTGCGGATATGTTGCCAGCCATGGGGTAACCGACAACCCCGAGGGAGGCATGCCTGATTCCTTCGGATTCTCCAACCACAATGAGGCGCCGCCGCACTTTATCGACAACGAGGATCCCAAGCGGTCGTTTTCCATCTCGGATGATTCGGTAGCTTTTATCCGGGAACAGGTGGCGGCCAACCGCCCGTTTTACGTGCAGGCCAGTTATTATGCGCCGCACCTGTCGGTTGTCTGCCGGGAGGCGACTCTGGAAAAATACATGGCCAAGGGCACGCCGGACCGGGGATATACGCCGGCTTTCGCCGCCATGCTGGAGGATTTGGACACCGGGATTGGACGGATTCTGGATGTGCTGGATGAGTTGGGAGTCGCCGATAATACCTATGTCTTCTTTACATCTGATAACGGCGGACGCGGGACGTTGTCGGGAGGTAATACAGGCAGGCTTCCCCCGAATTATCCGCTGAGCGGGGCAAAGCATTCCCTTTATGAAGGAGGAATACGGGTTCCGTTCATGGTGCGAGGCCCGGGAATTCCAAAGCAATCTGTCTGCCGCACTCCAGTGGCCGGCTACGATCTGCTGCCGACCTTCTTCGATCTGGCCGGCGGAAAGGCTGAGCTGCCTGAGAATGTGGATGGCGGCAGCATTGCGACGCTGTTGAAAAACCCTGCCGAAGAAACGGTGAACCGTCAGGAAGAGGCGCTCTTCTTCCATCGGCCGGAAAGATATTTTTCTGTGGTGCGGCAGGGAAAGTACAAGTTGATCGCATTCTGGAACTCAATGGGTGCCATTCGGGGCCGCGAGCTGTATGAAGTGGATTCCGATCCAAGGGAAATCGGAGAACGGGATATTGCTTTTGAAAATCCAGAAAAGGCGGACGAGTTGCAGACGTTGCTTCTCAATCACTTTAAAAATACGGGAGTCTATTATCCTCCGACCGCGGCAGTTGTCCCATTGGAAGATGCCGCCATCGGGCAGGTAATTTATCACAATCAGTTTGACGGGCCGACGTTTGTTAAACCATGGGTGCCAGCCACGGTGAGTTTCGGACTGAATGCATATGCAATATCAGCTGAAATGGACGGAAACGGAATGCTGGTGCCGTCGGTTTCTTCCGGCGGTAGCCGGTTTTCAGTTCAACTCAGTCCGACGCCGTTGCAGAATCAGACGGTACGGTTGAAGACGGTGCTGAAGGCTCCACAAGGCTCGCGATGGATCGGAGTTGGATTCCATGGGGCTCAAAACGGACAACTGAATCATGACGTTTCCAACAGCGGACCGTGGATTACGGTGGGTTCAAAAGGCCTCCATATTCGCGGTGGGACGGCAGTAAAGGGGTCCAGTGCGGGTTTTGACAATACGCATGGTCCCGGCGACCGGTTGGAACTGAGCATGACCTATTATCCCGACCGGACACTGGATATTGCGCTGAACGGGATGGTGGTGACCAATGGACTTAGGCTGGTTCACCAAATGGAGAATGTTGAAACCGACCCGATGATTCAGTATCTGCAGGTGCAGTTTTTCCAGATCGACCCGGCGGAAGGTTGCGGCGTTGACTCCGTCACGGTTGAAACAGTTTTGACAAAAGAATGAACGGGAACGGAGTCAGGAAAGGTGTCAGTGTAGGAATATATGATTTAAAGGTTGAATTTTATTCGGGTGCCGAATAGAACGTTTGCATGGGA